>WHTQ01000035.1 GCA_009377645.1 Micromonosporaceae bacterium
ATCTGGCAGAAGTCGCAGCGGCGGGTGCACTGGTCGCCACCGATCAGGAAGGTGGCCTCCCGGTCCTCCCAGCACTCGTAGATGTTCGGGCAGCCGGCCTCCTGGCACACCGTGTGCAGGCCCTCCCGGGCCACCAGCGAGCGCAGCTGCGCGTACTCCGGCCCCATCGCCGCCTTGACCTTGATCCAGGGCGGCTTGCGCTCGATCGGGGTGGCGGCGTTGCGCGCCTCGACCCGTAGCAGCCGGCGTCCGGCAGGTGACACTCCCACGTTGCCAACGGTACGCGCGGCGGCTCCCCGGTGCCGTCCCAGGACGGCTCCGGGCGACCAACCTCACGTTCCCGGGCGGCGGCGGCCGGCGGCGGAAACCGGCTGCGAGCGGTGCCGGACGGCGGTAGCCTGAGGCCCGCGACGATCAGAACGAGGCTATGCGACGCATCCACGCATCTCAGTTGCCTGCGCACCTGGGCCGGAGCGTGCGGCTGGCCGGCTGGGTGCACCGGCGCCGGCTGCTCAAGTCGGTGGCGTTCCTGGTGGTGCGGGACGCGACCGGGCTCGGGCAGGCGGTGGTCACCGACCCGGCGGCCCGGGAGGCGGTGGCGCGGCTCACCGAGGAGACCGTGGTGGAGGTGGTCGGGACGGCCACCGGCAACCCGGCCGCTCCGGGCGGGGTGGAGCTGACCGAACCGTCGCTCCGGGTGCTCGGCGAGCCGGCCGTCCCGCCGCCGTTCGACCTGTACCGGCCGACATTGAACGCGAGCCTGCCGACCCAGCTCGACCACGCTGCGCTGGCGCTGCGGCACCCGCGCCGGGCCGCCGCGCTGCGGGCCGGCGCGGCCGCGGTCGCCGGGTTCCGGGCCACACTGGACGGAGCCGGGTTCGTGGAGGTGCACACGCCGAAGCTGGTCGCCGCGGCGACCGAGTCCGGCGCCGACGTGTTCCCGGTCGGCTACTTCGGCCGCTCCGCGTACCTGGCCCAGTCCCCGCAGTTCTACAAGCAGCTGCTGGTCGGGGTGTTCGAGCGGGTGTACGAGGTCGGGCCGGCCTTCCGGGCCGAGCCGCACGACACCGCCCGGCACCTGGCGCAGTTCACCTCGCTGGACGCGGAGCTCGGGTTCATCGACGACCACCGGGACGTGATGGCGGTGCTGCGGGACGTCCTGGCCGGGATGCTCGGGGCGGTGGCGGACCGGGCGGCCGGGTCGCTTGCCACGCTCGGCGGATCCGTGCCGGACGTCCCGGCCGAGCTTCCGGCGGTGGACTTCCCGCAGGCGCTGGCGATCGCCGGAGCCGACCCGGGCGCGCTGGACCTGGACCCGGCCGCGGAGCGGGCGGTCGGGCAGTGGGCGGCCCGGGAGCACGGCTGCGACTTCGTGTTCGTCACCGGGTACCCGATGGCGAAGCGACCGTTCTACACCCATCCCGACCCGGCCCGTCCCGCGTACTCGAACAGCTTCGACCTGCTGTTCCGCGGGGTCGAGCTGGTGACCGGCGGCCAGCGGCTGCACCGGTACCCGGACTATCGGGCGGCGCTGGCGGCCGCCGGAGCGCCGCTCGACCCGTACCGCCCGTATGTGGAGGCGTTCCGGCACGGGATGCCGCCGCACGGCGGGTTCGCGATCGGGCTGGAGCGGTTCGTGGCTCGGCTGGTCGGGGCGGGCAACGTGCGGGAGGTGACCGCCTTCCCGCGGGACCGGAACCGGCTCACGCCGTGAGCAGGGTGGGCAGGTGCCGGGCGACCACCGGCAGCGCGTCGGCGACGGTGACCGGCCCGCGGCCGGCGCGGCCGAGCTCGGCGGTGAGCGAGGTCACGCTGGCGTCCCGGATGCCACACGGCACGATCCGGTCGAAGTAGGACAGGTCGCAGTCGCAGTTGAGCGCGAACCCGTGCATCGCCACCCCGCGGGCGACCCGAACCCCGATCGCGGCGACCTTCCGGTCCGGACCGCGCGCGTCGGCTGGCACCCACACCCCGCTGCGCCCCTTCACCCGGGTGGTGGCCAGCCCCAGCTCCGCGCACGCGTCGATCAGCAGCTGCTCCATCCGCCGCACGTACGCGACCACGTCCCGCGGGCGGCCACTCGTGGCTGTAAAGCTGGGCCCGGCCGCTTGACCGCGGGCTGCGCTGGCGCTACGCCCGCTCACGGCCGTAAAGCTGGGCCCGCTGGCGGCCGGGAGCCGGACGATCGGGTAGCCGACCAGCTGGCCGGGGCCGTGCCAGGTGATCTGCCCGCCCCGGTCGGTCTCCACCACCGGAGTTTCGTCGGCCGGTCGGTCCCACGGCTGGGTGCGCTTGCCGGCGGTGTAGACGCTGGGGTGCTCCAGCAGCAGCACCGTGTCGGGAGCGGTGCCGGTGGTCACCGCCTCGTGCAGCCGCCGCTGCTCCGCCCAGGCGGTGCGGTAGTCGACAGTTCCCGGCGTCCGCACCACCAGCTCCACCGTTTCCGTCACGGATCCCAGCGTAACCCGCACCCCGACGCCGGCCATGGCTCGAAATGACCGGCGGGGTCCGACGGTATGTATGTGGAGCCACATCGTGGCGGATGTGGGCTACATCCCGACGAGTGTGAAGCCGAGCAACATGCCTGCCGGCCGGCGGTCCCGCTGGAGGCGGAGGCAGGATGGTCGGGTGCGAGTGGTGACGGCGATGCTGGTGGTGGCACACGCGGGGGTGGCTGCGCTGTGGCTGGGCGCGATGGCGTACAGCCTGGTGGTGGTCCAGCCGCGGCTGGCCCGGATGCTCACCGACCCGGCCCGGGTCGAGGATGCGCAGCGGGAGCTGGCCCGCGGCAACCGGTGGCCGGTGCTCGGGTTGATCGGGGTGCTGTGGCTGACCGGGATCGGGCTGGTCGCCACCGGCACCGGCGGGGGCGGCGGATGGTGGTGGGCCGCGGTCGCGGGCAAGGCCGCCCTGCTGGCCGCGGCGACCGGAGTGTTCTGGTGGGTCTCCTGGCGCGCCTGGCCCCGCCGGGTGTTCGCCCTCCCCGCCGAGCTGCCGGTGCTGCAACGCCGGTTCCGGGCCGCGGCGCTGGCCATGCTCGCGCTGGTCGGTGCCGGGTTCGTGCTCGGTGCCGTCGCCGGGTCATGACCGGTCCGGCGCGGGTGCTTGACTACCGTAATGAAAACGGGTATCAATTGCAGTTGTGAAGATCGCCTTCGTCGGTAAGGGCGGCAGCGGCAAGACCACGCTGGCTGCACTGTTCGCCCGGCACCTGGTCGAGGTGGGGGCGCCGCTGCTCGCCATCGACGCGGACATCAACCAGCACCTGGCCGCCGCGCTCGGCGCGACCGAGGACCAGGCGGTGCTGCTGCCGTCGCTCGGGGACCAGCTCCGGGAGATCAAGGAGCATCTGCGCGGCAGCAACCCGCGGATCGCCTCGGCCGACGCGATGGTCAAGACCACCCCGCCCGGGCGCGGCTCCCGGCTGCTGCGAGTGGCCGGGACCAACCCGTTGTACGAGAAGCTGGTGCACGATGTCGGCGGGGTGCGGCTGGCGGTGACCGGCCCGTTCGCCACCGAGGATCTCGGCGTGGCCTGCTACCACTCCAAGGTCGGGGCGGTCGAGCTGCTGCTCAACCACCTGGTCGACGCCACGGGGGAGTACGTGGTGGTCGACATGACCGCCGGGGCCGACGCGTTCGCCTCCGGGCTGTTCACCCGGTTCGACGCCACGTTCCTGGTCTGCGAGCCGACCCTGCGCAGCGCCGGCGTCTACCGGCAGTACCGGGACCACGCCCGCGACTTCGGGGTGCGGGTGCACGTGGTGGGCAACAAGGTCGACGACGACTCCGATGTGGAGTTCCTGCGCCGGCACGTCGGGAGCGACCTGCACGCGTTCCTCGGCCGTTCGGCCTACGTCAAGGCCGCCGAGCGCGGCTCCCTGCGACCGCTCACCGAGCTAGAGCCGGCCAACCGGGCGGCGCTGGACACGATCCGCGCCCGGACCGACGCAGTGGAGAAGGACTGGGCCACCTACACCCGCCAGGCGCACGAGTTCCACCGGCGCAACGCGAGCGCCTGGGCCAACGGGCGGGCCGGTCACGACCTCACCGAGCAGATCGACCCGGAGTTCGTCCTCGGACCGGCGGTGCCGGTCCACCACTAAACCAAAGGAGCTGGATATGTCATTGGATGTCCCCACCGCCCTGCAGGAGCGGGCCGCCGCCGGCCCGGTCGGCGACGCCGAGTTCGTGGCGTGCGTGCGCGACTCCCTCCCGTACGCCTGGCAGGTGGTCGCCGCCGCGGCCGACCGGCTCGCCGACGCCGACCCGGCGGCCGAGCTCGCCGACCACGCCGTCCCGCCGCCGAGCGAGGCGCACCGCGGCCAGCTGCTGCGCGCGCTGGCCTCGGACGCGATCCGGAGCGCCCTGGAACGCCACTTCGGCGTCGCCCTCGCGTTCCAGAACTGCCACCGGGTGGCCGCCTTCCGGCCGGCCGCGGTCGGTGGCGCGACCTACGCCGAGTTCGTCTCGCCCGCCGCCCAGCTGCGCAACCAGTCCCCGGACCTGCGCGACTGCTGACCGGCGTCACTCGACGGTGCGTAGGATCTGTTCGATCGAGGTGGTGCGCGACCGCAGCTCGGACACGTCGGCGGCCACCCGCTGCTGAGCATCCAGGGTGTTCTCGGCCAGCTGCTCGTACCGGTGCACGAGCCGCCGCAGGTCATCCTCCTGGGCGGCCACGACCTTGGTCTTGCGGATGTCGAGGAAGGCGGCGAGGGCGCCACCGATCAGGACGGTGGCCATTATCAGGATGCCGACCGCGACGATCGCGCCGGGCCAGGTGGTGAGGTCCATCAGGAGTGCTCCTTCGGTGCGGGACCCTTGACAGGGTCCGATCTGGTCAGGGTCTGGGCCGCCTCGGCCAGCGTCGAGGCGGTCAGATGCAGGTGGAAGTCGGTGACTTCGTAGTACTTCATGGCCTTGCCGTCCGCCGACAGCTCCAGGCTGCCGGCGATCAGGCCGGCGGCCTCCAACCGTTGCAGGTGCATGTGCAGGAGGGGACGGCTCACGCCGATCTCGCGAGCCAGCCGGCTCACGTAGTCACGACCGCCGGCCAGCTTCGCGACGATGCGCAGCCGTAGCGGGTTCGCCAGTGCCGCCAGCATCACGATCAGGTCGTCGCCGGTCGGCTCGCCTGTCGTCATCGCCCTCCTTCATATGTAAAGTTCTTCTTACATATGAAAAGCTAGCACGCACCTGAATGTGGCGGTAGTGAGGTCGGACACACCACCCCGCGCGACCTGGGCCGGCGGGTCGGATCAGCGCAGCGGGGCGAGGGCGGCGCGGAGGGCGGAGCGGACGTCGCCGTGCCGGAACTGGAACCCGGCGCGGTTGAGCACGCCGGGGACCACCCGCTGGCTGGCGACCGCCTCGTTGCCGAACTCGCCGAGCGCGATCCGCAACGCGAGGGCGGGGATGGGCATGACGGTAGGGCGGTGCAGGACCGACCCGAGGGCGCGGGTGAAGTCGGCGTTGGTGACCGGGTCCGGGCCGACCAGGTTGACCGGACCGGCGAGGTCGTCGCGCGTGAGCAGGAGCTGGACCGACGCCAGCCAGTCGAGCATCGAGACCCAGGGCAGCCAGTGCCGGCCGGAGCCGAACTTTCCGCCCAGGCCGACCCGGAACTGCAGCAGCATCGGCTTGAGCAGCCCGCCGCTGCCGTGCAACGGCAAGCCGGTGCGCAGCCGCACCACCCGCACCCCGGCCGCCTCGGCCGGACCGGTGGCCGCCTCCCAGACCCGGCAGAGGTCGGGGAAGAACCCTTCCCCGGGCGGGGTCTGCTCGTCCACCTCGGTGTCGCCGGTGTCTCCATACCAGCCGACCGCGCTCGCGTTCAGCAGCACCGCCGGGCGGGTGGCGGCCGGGGCTGCGGCGATCGTCTCGGCCAGGGTGGCGGTCGGCTCCACCCGGCTGGTCCGGAGCAGCCTCCGGTAGCTGGCCGTCCAGCGCCGGTCACCGACCCCGGCACCGGCGAGGTTCACGACCGCGGCGGCGCCGGCCAGCACCGCCGGATCCAGCGACCCGGTCTCCGGCTGCCAGCTCACCTCGTCCGGCCCGGCGGCGGCCCGCCGGACCAGCCGCACCACCTGGTGCCCGTCGGCCCGGAGCTGGTCGACGAGCAGGCTGCCGAGGAACCCGGACGATCCGGCGGCGACGATCCGCATCGTCGCATCATCTCATCCCGCCCGACCCGCCGCCGGCACCGCCGGCCCCCGGGGAGGCGCGGGTCAGATGCCGGGGCAGACCGGTGGATCGTTGACGCCCCGGTGCAGGTAGAGCGGGTCGCCGTAGCGCAGGCAGTGCTCGGCGTCCAGGTCGGTCTCGCTGATCCGGACGGCGGACGTGCTGGTACCGATCCCCAGGTTCTCCACCCGGGCGGCCACCCGGTCGGCCGACGGCTTCCAGCGGCCGCTGAACCGGCGGATGGCGTTCACCATGGTGCGGTGCGTAACCGTGGTCTCAGCGGTCGACAGCCCCGACTCGAACCGCCGGGCCAGGCCGGCCGCGACCGAGCTGTAGCCGGTGACCTGCTGCCCGGTGGTGTGCACCTGTGGTGCGTCCATCTCGTAGTAGACCATCGTGTCGCCGCTCCCGTAGCTCAAGGCCCGCTTGCACCGGTTTGCTAGACAGGCTACGGCAGGTTGTCAACAGCAGCGGCGGGTGAAAGAGGTGGCGGGGCGTGTACGAGTCGGGCAGTGGCGGGACCAGCCGCAGCGACGGTCCGTTCGACTACTACCAGGCGACCCCGGAGACGGTGCGGGGTGCCGGTGACCAGATCGCCGGGGTGGGCGGTGATGTCGAGAACCTGGGCGGCGATGTGACCCGCACCCACCGAGTGGCCCAGCACGGAGTGGCCGGGCTGCTGGCCGACCCGATGCTGGCCTCGCACGACCAGGTTCGCGGGCAGGTGGACCAGTGGCTGCGGGGCTCGGTGTTCGGCGGCGGGACAGTCCGGCTGTTCGCCGACGGGATCACCACCTACAACAGCGGGATCGACAACCTGAACACCCGCTACCGGACCGCGAAGGGGGCCAGGTTCTGGGTGACGCCCCCGGTACGGGCGGACTACGACAGCGACACCGCCTACGACGACGCGTACGCGTCGCTGGTCGCGGACGCGGACCGGGACCTGGTCCAGAGCCTGGAGCAGGAGCGGCAGACCAGGCTGGAGGCGGCGCTGGACGAGCACGCCACCTTAATGTCCGGTCTGCTGGACCGCGGCCCGGACGACGCCGACGCGGTGCTGACCCTCTACCAGGCGGGGGCGCTGCCGTTGAGCGCTCCCACCTTCTTCCGGGACGTCGACTTCAGCAACATCGACCCGGTCGAGCTCTACGAGAACCTGGTCGCCAATGGGCAGCTCCCGCCCAACCTCGACCAGATGAGCGAGGACGACCTGCTCGAGTGGTTCACCAACCACCCCACTGAGGCCGGGGTGGTGGCGCTGCTGCTGCAGGCGCCGGGGACGCTGCCCTCCGGACAGACCACAATGGTACGCGCGTTGGGGCGCTACGATGCCTGGCTGGTCAACCGGGGCCTGCAGATGGACCCGTCGACGGCCGGCCTGAACCTGATCGGGCAGGGCAACCAGCGGCTGGTGGAGATCAACCAGCGGCTGGCCGATGGTGAGCGGCTGACCGAGGCCGAGAAGGCGTACCTGGACGCCTGGTTCGACGAGGTGGGGGCGGAGAACCTGGCCGCCCTGGACGCGTACGTGGTAGAGGCCACCGACATCCCGCCCGGGATGCCCGGCTCCGCCGCCCAGTCGATGATCGACGCGAACCGGTCCGAGTACATGTCGCCGATCGCCGACGCGCTCATGAACCTGTCCAACCCGGACAAGGGCGGCGTGACCTACCTGGAGGACATGCCGCAGGCGATCCAGGACCTCGCCAACACCCCGATCGGCGAGATCGCCGATGGGAGCGGGCTGCGGTGGCCGGCGGTGGACGAGCACGGCAACCCGATCTACGACCAGACCGACCCGCCGGACTTCACGGTCAACGGGCTGGAGCGGTTCGGCGGGTTCGTGGACCTGCTGGAGAGCTCGACCGTCGACGGCGGCACCATCGTCACCCGGGAGCTGGGCGAGGCGGCGCTGCGGGTCAAGCAGGACCTGAACGCGATCGCCGCCAACACCACCGATGCGCTCCGGTTTGGTGGTGCCGGCGAGGACGAGCTGGCCGCCCTGCGTACCGCGACCTTCGACAGCGACGTCAGCGACATACTGTCGGTGGTGGCCCGCAACGAGGAAGCCGCCGGCGCGATGCTGGTCAACGACGACGACCGGGCGATGCTGCTCGGCATGAAGTGGTTCGACGACGACGGCCCGGTCGACATCATCCAGTCCGGCACCACCCGCGACCCGGACAACGAGAGCTGGATGCCGGCGGCGGCCACGATGGCGCTGATGGACGAGGTCGGCGGCGACCGGGACTTCTACCTGGACCGGATGACCGAGGGGATGAGCGACGCGGTGGTCGACGCCGGGATCAACTGGATGGACACGTTCGCCCGGCCCGCGACCTCCGACAGCCCGACCGACTACGGCATGTACGAGGACGCGCTGGGCAACGAGGCACTGGGGGTGCAGCTGTCCGCGGACGACCGGGCGAACTTCCTGCAGTTCGTATCCGGCACCGGGGACGAGGACGCGATGCGGTTCCGCGGCGCCTCGGTGGTCTACTCCCAGGACCTGGTGGCGGACGCACTGGAGACCGGCGACTCGACCGTGGTCAACCGGGCGCTCGGTGCGTCCGGCCGGCTGGACGGCGGGATCACCGCCGCCGACTACGAGTACGCGCTGGACAGGACCGGCGAGGACTACGACGAGGCGCAGGCCGCGCACGAGGCGGCGACCCGCCGCAACGCCGGCTACGCGCTGGCCGCCAAGGCGGTCTGGACCGTCGGCAGCACCGGGCTCAACGTCGCCACCGGCGGCTCGACCACGATATTCACCACGGTCGCCGGCACGGTCATCAACCCGCTGATCGACGAGGTGTTCGACGCCGGTGACCCGCCGACCGACCAGACCCCGCGGACCCGGGAGGACCTGTTCAACGCCGACCGGCTCAACCAGTCCGCCGAGCGCAACTACTTCCTGCTCTCCGCGTACGAGCAGGCCGGGATCAACATGCAGGACGAGCATCCGGACCTGTACCGGCCGGACGGCAGCCTGCGCGCCTACGACGAGCTGGTCACCAGCGACCAGTCCTCGGACAACCTGCAGAACCTGCAGCAGGCCCAGAACCAGGCGGAGGAGGGCTGGGAGGGCAGGCCGAACCGCGGCGACATCGACGCCGGGCAGTACTATGACACCGAGCGGAACAGCATCGCCAACGGGAGCTACTGGCGGGACGAGCCGAGCGAGTCCGGCTGGACCGACGACGACACCGCCCGGCAGCGGCTCTACGGCGAGCACTACGTGGGCGACGGCGACGTCGACTCGGTGTTCGAGTACCGGGTGCCGACCGACCCGAACACCTACTACCAGCGGGAGCGGGGCTGAGGATGGCGCGCCACGCGAGATGGCCGGCGGCCGCTGCGGTGGTCGGGTTGGTGGTCGTGGCGGCTGGGTGCACCCCCGAGCCGGACGAGCCCGAGCTGTCACTGCGGGACGGCGGCGCCGACCTGGTCAGCTGGTGGCCATTGCGGGGCTCGCTGACCGGGAACGACGACACCCGGGCCGAGGTCACCGGCGTGGTCGGCGACTGGCGGACCCCGGACGGCGTGGCCAGCCACGACACCGCCAGCGGGCTGCTCTGGCTGGGCGAGGTCGATGGCGCGGTGCTGGCGGTGGTGGACTTCCACCCGGCCGACCAGCCGGACCGCAGCTGGCTGCTGGAGCTGGCCGGACCGGCCGGAGAGGTGGCGGTCACCGACGCCCGCAGCTACGACGGGCCGCTGCTGGACGAGGACATCCTGCCGGTGCGCTCCGCCCCGGCCGGTCCCCGCTACCTCGCCTCCGAGCGGATCGCCACGGTGACCGCGCAGGTCGGGGAGCTCTCGCTCACCGATGGGCTGACCGCCCCGGTCGAGGTCCCGCAGTGCCAGGTCACCGAGGTGTCCGCCCGGCTGGGCAGCGAGGAGCACCGCCGGCTCGACCTCGGTCTCGACCTGCCGGCACCGTTCTATCCACTCCTGCGGGAGGGGTACGCGGGCGTGCCGGCGGCGCCGTTGCTGGACGGCGTCGACACGTGTGCGGCGATGGCGCCGGATGGCTGGCTCGGCGCGGTCGGGGAGCCGGACGGCCAACCGGCGGTCCGGATCGGCGGCTTCCCGGCGATCCGCCGGCTCGGTGCCGAGGAGCTGCCGGACCAGTCCCCGCCGGGGCGACTGGTGAGCGTCCACGCCGAGTACGTCCCGGTCTCCGGCGGGGTCCGGCTGGCCGAGTGGCTGCTCTGGACCTACCCGACCGACGGCGCCGAGGCCGTCTCCGGCGTGGAGCTCCCGCCGGACGCGGCCCCGGCCGCCACCGGGGCCGGCCTGCTCGTGACCCCGCTGCCGGACCAGCCGCTGGAGATCGGCTACACCCAGGACGGCGAGCAGCACCAGCTCACCGTGCCCGCCTCGTCGCGTTGATCAGGCGGCCGGCGGTCGGAGCCCGCCCCGGGGCTCAGCCGAACCCGTGGATGAGCAGCGTGTAGTCGTCCGGCCCCGGCTCGGGCCCGGCGGCGAGCAGCGCATCGACCGCCAGCGTCGACGGTCCGACCGCCAGGCTGACCCGCTGGAAGGCGGCGTCCGGTGGGCTGGTCGCGACCACCGTCTCGGCGGTCACGGTGGCGGCGGCGATGTCGAGCTCCAGCAGCACCACCTCCGCGGACTCCGGCCGGTAGTGGGAGACCGCCGCGAACCCCTCCCGGGCCGCCATGATCTCGATCGGCTGCCCGGCCGGCAGCGGTACCTCCTCGCGGACCGCGCCGTCGGCCGCCTCGCGGACCACCAGCACCGCCCCGCTGCCGTCCTCCGAGGGCTGCGTGCCGAGCACCGCGTCTCCCACCAGCACCGGGTTGCTCAGGCCGGTCACGTCGCCGTCGGCCACGCTCCAGACCTCGGACCCGGTGGCCGGGTCCAGCGCGACCGCGGCCGAGTCCGACCCGAGCTGGTAGGTGACGAACACCATGCCCGGTCGCGGGGTGGTCTGGCAGCTCGAGACCGGCTCGTCGCCGCTGCCGTTACCGCCGTCGCCGCTGCCCGTACCGCCGCTGGCCGGCCAGGACCACGACTCGGTCCCGGTCGCCGGATCCAGCCCGCTCACCTGGCAGCCGCCGGCGGCGGCGTCGCCCTCGCCGCCGTCACCGGTGCACTCCTGCCCGATCACCACCGTCGCGCCGGCGTCCGCGTTGACCGAGGTGAGGCTGCATCCGGCGGTCTGGCCGGACCGCCACCGGGTCTCGCCGTCGCTTCCGATCGCGCGCAGCCCCAGCGGCGCGCCAGGCTGCTCCGGGCTCACCGGCGCACCCTGCTCGGGCACCACGAACCAGTCCCCGTCGGCCGGCGCCACCGCCACCAGGCCCATGTCCGCGACCAGCGAGTCGTCGAACCGGTCCCACCGGACCTCCCCGGTGGCGGTGTCCAGCGCCACCACCCGGTCCCGCCCGGCCTCGTCGCCGTCGTACTGCATGGCCAGCACCAGGGTGTCCCCGTGGTCGGTCACCACGCTGGCGATCCGCTGGTAGGCCTCGTCCCGCCAGTGCCAGCGGGCGGTGCCGTCGCGCGGGTCGACCACCCGTACCCCCTGCTGTTCCTCGACCACCAGCCCGCCGGCGGTGGCCTGGACGGTGGCCGAGGCGCCGCCCGCCACCGACAGCTCCCAGGCCGGCTCGGCCCCGGCGGCCGGCGGTGGGCCGTCCAGCGCCAGCCCACCGGCGGTCTGGGAGTCCTCAGTGGTCACCAGACCGGGGACGACCAGCAGTGTCCCGGCGACCACCACGATGCCGCCGATCGCACCGGCCGGCCCGCCGACCAGCATCGCCCGCCGGACCGCCGCCAGGTTGCCGAAGCCACCGACCCGGGCGTCCTGCAGCCCGAACGGGAACAGCACCCGGAGCCGGCGCAGCTCGACCAGCCAGCCGACCGCACCGGCGATCACCAGCACCGCCGCCACCGCGGCGACCACCGGACCGGCCTCCCGGCCGCCGTCCGGCGCCTGCCACACCATCGCGACGCCACCCACCACGACCACCAGCGCGGGCAGCAGCGCGACGGTACGCGAGCGGGGGCGCAGCCGGTCCGCCCGGGCGCTCTGGCCGGCCCGGGCCGGCAGCCAGCCCACCACCAGGGTCAGGACGGTCACGGCGATCGCCACCTGCAGCACCAGCGCGCCGGTGTCGGTGCGGCCCCACAGCCGCTCCCCCCACTCCCAGGGCAGTAGCCCGGCGACCACCAGGGCAGCGGCGCCAGCCACCTCCACCCCGACCGCGGCGGTCATCGCGAACCCGATCCGCCGGTGCCGGCGCTGCATCACCGCCCGCGCCTGCGCCGCCGCGGCGGTGGTACCGGAGTCGCCGCCCCGTGCCTTCACACTGGGCTTACCGCCGCGCTTACCGCCGCCCTCGGCCGCCGGCTTCGCCTCGCTCCCGGCGTCCGGGTCTGTCTTGGCCTCGGCCTCCGGGTCTGTCTCGGCCTCCGGGCCGTCGCCGGACCGCTGGTCGCGGTTCTTGTTCTCTACCGTCTCGCGTGCCACCGCACCACTATGCGCAGTATCCCGGTATTTCGCAACGTCAGCTCCGCAGTGCCGGCTGCGCGGCGGCCCGGGTGAGGGTGCGATGCAGCAGCGCAGCATCCCCGAGCCGGGCGCGCAGCCGCTGCTCCAGACCCGCGATCGGGACCAGGTTCTGCGGCGCCCGCGGGTCCTTGTACGCGGTGGCGGCGAACCGCGGCACCGTCACCACCGACAGGTCGGCCAGCGCCACCGCCGCCGGGACGGTCAGCTCGATGCTGCACTCGACCCGGACCACCCCGGACCAGGGCGCTCCGGAGCCGCCCGGCAGCCGCAGGTACCAGCTGAACCGTTGCCAGCTCGTTCCCAGCCGGAACAGCGGCGTGCGGTGGCCGGGCGGCAGGCCGGTGACCACCGCGGTCAGCTCCGGCGGCAGGTACTGCCGGCGGTGGGTCTTGACGTAGCCGACCGCCCGCGGCAGGTGCGCCCGGCCCCGCAACGGCCCGTCCACCACCAGCAGGTCGCCGCGGTCTGGCTCGGCCCGGGCGGCGGTGGCGGCGCGCACCTCCAGCGCGGCCAGCGGCCCCTGCACCGCCTGGTGCAGGGAGGGTAGGTCGGCCTGGGTGATCCGGTGCACCGGGTAGCGGACCTGGCCGGAACCGACCTCGGTGGCGCTCGGGCTGGCCGTGAACAGGCCGCGCTCCACCAGCAGGGCGTCCAGCACCGCCAGCCCGGCCCGCAGGTTGCAGCGCACCACCCCGGCCGCGTACGAGGCCGCCAGGCCGGGGTACGAGGTGCCGTCCGGCTCGGCCGTCCAGACCCGAGCGTCCACCCGCCGCACCCCGTCGACCAGCAGCACGGTGGCCGGGGGGCGCAGGTCGGCCGGGTACGGCATCGGGGTCCACGCGGCCGCCGGCACTTCCACATCCGGGTCCAGCACCGCCGCGCTCTCCTGCGCGGGACCGTCCCCGTCCGCGTCGACCGCGGCGGCGTAGGACGGGTCCCAGGCGTCCACCCAGAACCCAGTCATTCTGTAACCCGTTCCACTCGGGCGGACCGGGCGTCCTTGCTGGTCTCGTACCGGACCGGGATTCGCTCGGCCAGCGCCGGCACGTGCGTGACCACCCCGACCATCCGGTCGCCCCGGGCGGCCAGGTTCTCCAGCGTGGCGGCGACCGCGTCCAGAGTGGATGCGTCGAGCGTGCCGAACCCTTCGTCCAGCAGGATCGACTCCAGGCTGGCCGAGGCGGTGCTGAAACCCGCCAGCTGGTCGGAGAGCGCCAGCGCCAGGGCCAGCGAGGCCTGGAAGACCTCCCCGCCCGACAGGGTGCGGACCGGCCGGCGCAGGCCGGCGTCGTGGTGGTCGACCACGAACAGCTCCCGGCCGTCGTGCACCAGGTCGTACTGCCCGGCCGACAGGTCCCGCAGGATCACCGAGGCGCCCTCCACCAGCCGGTCCAGCGCCTCCTCCAGCAGCCAGGCCTCGAAGTTGTTGGCCCGCAGGTGCTGGGCCAGCGCCCGGGCCACCTGTCCCGCCCGCTCGTGTCCGGCCCGCCGCTCGCGCAGCTGGTCGGCCTGCTCCCGCCGCGCCCGCAGCGCGTCCAGCTCGGCCCGCGCCCGCTCCGCCGCGACGGTCGCCGCCCGGGCCGCGTCCTCGCCGCTGGGCGCCGGTAGGCCGGCGGCCCGGAACAGCTCGGTCAACCGGTCCCGGGCCGCCCCGACCGCCGCCTCGGCTTCCGCCACCGCCGTCACCACCTCGCCCCGGCCGGCCCGCAGCCGGCTGGCCTGGCTGGCCGCCCAGCCGGCCAGCGCCGACCAGGCCGCGGCCAGGTCGTCCCGGTCGGCCGGCGGCGGCTGGAACCCGGCCAGCGCGTCCCGGGCCGACTCGAACTCCCGCCACGCCGCGGTCAGCCGCTCCGCCGCCGAGCCCGCCTCCGCCTGCGAGCGCCGGTGGGCCTCCCGGGCGGTCCGCACCGCCGCCGCCGCCTCGGCCAGCCGCTGCTCGGTGCCGGCGATCCCGGCCAGCTCCCGGTCCAGCGTCGCCGGCGTCGGTGCGCCGACCAGCTGGGTGTCCAGCTCGGAGCGCCGGGCACCCAGCACCTCCGCCTGGGTACGGGCGGCGGTGAGCGCCCGATCCCGCTCCCGGACCCGGGAGTCGAGCTCGGCGACCGCCCGCTCGGCCGCGTCGGCGGCGGTCCGGGCCTGCTTGCCGGCGGCCTCGGCATGCGCCACCGCGGAGTCCGCCGGGACCGGCGGCACCGTGCTCACCGGCTGGGTGCAGACCGGGCAGGGCGCTCCGGCGACCAGGTGCGCCCGCAGCGCCGCCGCCTGGTCGGCGGTCTGGGCCTGCCCGTACGCCTCCCGGGCGGCCGCCAGGTCGGCCTGTGCCTGCTGCGAGCCGGCCCGGGCCTGCCCGAGCGCGCCCGCCGCCTGGTCGTGGTCCTGCTGGGCGGCCGCCACCGTCCCGGCCACGGTCTCCAGCTGGCTGGCCAGCTTCCCGCGCTCCTGGTGCGCGGCCAGCAGCGTCCGCAGCGCGTTCGGGTCCCCGGCCGCCGCCAGCTCGCCGCGCAGCTTCTCCTCCCGCTCCTCGGCGGTGCCGACCGCGTCCGCGGCCCGACCGCGGGCGTCTCGGGCGGTGGCGGCGGCCTCGGCCAGCGCGGCCACCGCGACCGGTGGCCGGACCGCGGCCAGCTGTCCGATCTGGTCGTCCTGGGTGCGCAGCGCGTCCGCGGCCCGGTCCTGCTCGGCCTGCGCCGCTGCCAGCTCCGGCAGCGCCGCCGCCACCTGCTCGGCCAGCCCGCGCATGCTGGCCACCCGCTGCTCGGCGGCGGCCAGCGCCGCGTCGTCCAGCTCCGCCAGGTCGGCCAGCAGCCGGTCGGCGGCGGCCAGCTCGGCGGCCGCGGCGGTGGCCCGGCCGGCCGCCCGCTCCCGGACCCGCTGGTAGGCCGACAGGCCCAGCAGGTTGACCAGGATCTGCTGCCGGGTGGCCGGCTTGGCGTGCAGGAACTCGGCGAACTCGCCCTGCGGCAGCACCACACAGGTGACGAACTGGTGGTACGGGAGACCGATCACCTCCGGCACCGCCACGTCCATCTCGGACGGTGTGCCGGCCAGCACCTCGCCCAGGTCGTTCGGGGTGAGCCCGGTGTCGAGCCGGCGCACGTCGAACCCGTCCGGCATCCGCTGCAGCCCGGCGCTGGCGGTCTTCACCCGGCCCTTGCCGTCCCGCCGCACCACCCGGGTGGCCACGAACCGCTGCCCGGCGGTCTCGAACGCCAGCCGCACCCGGGCCTCGACCGCGGAGGGCGCCAGCGCGTTCGCGACCGAGCTGGTGTTGCGCCACCGCGGCACCGTCCCGTAGAGCGCGAAGCAGACCGCGTCCAGCACCGTCGACTTGCCGGAACCGGTCGGGCCGACCAGTGCGAAGAAGTCGGCGTCGGTGAAGTCGACGGTAGCCTCATCCCGGAACGCCCCGAACCCGGCCAGGTCCAGCCGCAGCGGTCTCATCCGACCTCCTGTTCGTACAGCTCTTCGAACAGCGCGAGTACGGCATCGTCGGCGTGCCCGCGGGCGGTGAGGTACTCGGAGAACAGCTCGGTGGCCGAGCGCCCGGCCCGGGCAGCTGGTCGGGCACCGGTCGGCTGCCCGGCCGCTGGGAGCATGTCCGGGTCCACCCGCACCTCCAGCGCCCGGGGCAGCAGCTCCTGGACCTCCTCGCGCAGCCCGGCCCGGGGTGGCTCGCGGACGAACACCCGTAGCCACGCGCCGTCCTGCTCCAGTTGGGACAGTTCCGGCAGCGTGCCTCGGACCGTGCGCAGCGGGGTCGCGGAGGTGATCGGCACCTCCCGCACCTTCGCGGTGCCGGCGGCGGAAACGTCTACCACCGACACGCTGGGGGAGTTTTCGCCTTCCCCGAAGTCGACCGGGAGCGGGCTGCCGCAGTAGCGGATCGGGCACGGCCCGTTCAGGGTCTGCGCCCGGTGCAGGTGTCCCAGCGCGACATAGTGGGCGCTGGCCGGGAAGATCGCCGCCGGCACCGCGTACGCCTGGATGGTGTGCACCTCCCGCTCGCCGCCGCCGGCCTTCCCGCCGACCACGGTCACGTGGGTGGTGAGCAGGTTCACCGCGTCCGGGGCGAAGTCTTCGGTCAGCGCGGCGACCATCCGGGACAGGTGGTCGGCGTAGGTCTGGTTCGCCTCGGCGGCGGACAGGTCGAACATCTCGGTGGCCCGCACCGCGTACCGCTGGGACAGGAACGGCAGCGCGACCAGCTGCCACCGCTCGCCGGCCGCGGTGGTGCCGGACAGCAGATGGTCCTGTCTGGACCGGACCGCCCCCCGCAGCGTGATCCCGGCCGCCTCCGCCCACGGGCGCAGCGCGTCCAGGGCGGGGCCGTTGTCGTGGTTCCCGGCGATCGCCACCACCTCGGCGCCGGTGCCCCGCAGCGCGGTCAGCGCACCGGTGACCAGCCGGGTGGCCGCCGGGGTCGGGGCGGCCGAGTCGAACAGGTCACCGGCCACCAGCGCCAGGTCCGGGGCTTCGGCTTTGGCGACGTCCACCAGCTCGCTCAGCACCGCGCCGTGCTCGTCGATCCGGGACTGTCCCTTGAGAACCTTCCCGACATGCCAGTCCGACGTGTGCAGGATCCTCATCTCAGAACGGGAACTCCTTCTCGGGTGAGCCGGCCCCGACCACCGCGAACGGGTCGGCCGCTTGGGTGATCGAGCGCATGGTGGCGCTGGGCGTGGCGCCGGCCTCACCGGGCCGGGTGGCCCAGCTGGGGAACGGGAACTCCACGCACAGCGGCACCGGGATCTCCGGCTGGCTCACGAACATCGTGCCCGGCTTGGCGAGCAGCGCCCGCTGCCGCTGCGCCGGCGGCAGGAAGCCGTACTCCGGGCGGGACGCCTCGGCCGGGTCCAGCCGGCCCACCACCCGGACCGCCGAGTTCGCCACGATCCGCCGCTCCACCTCGCTGGCGGTCTGCTGGGCACCGACCAGCACCACGCCCAGCGAGCGCCCGCGCTCGGCGACGTCCAGCAGCACCTGCTTGATCGGGCTGTCGCCGTCCCGCGGGGCGTACTTGTTCAGCTCGTCCAGCACCACGAACAGCAGCGGCCGGGCCGAGCCGGACCTCTCCTTGCGCTCGAACTCGGTGCGCAGGATCACCCCGACCACGAACCGCTGCGCCCGGTCCGGCAGGTTGTGCAGGTCGACCACCGTGACCTTGGCGCTCTCGGCGGTGTTGACGGTGTGCGGTGCCCGGGTGGCCAGGTCGCCCCGGATCAGCCGGGCCAGGTCCCGCTTGCTGGCGATCAGCCGGCGGCTGAACGCGTTGACCGTCCCGAGCCCGAGCGCCGAGCCGGCCCACCGGCCGCGGGTCTCCTCGTCGGACAGCAGCTCCACCAGGTGGTCGACCAGGTCCGGGTAGGTCGTCAGCCGCACCCCGTCGATCACGATGGCTCCAGACCCACCCGATTCCAGCGGTTCGGCGTACTTCGCGAGCATCGCGGCGACCGCGTGCACCACCATCGTGTACTGCTGCCGCTCGTCGTCCGCGTCGGCGAACACATAGGACAGCAACCGCTGCTGGCAGAACTCGGCCAGGGTCCAGTAAAACGCGTCCACCCCGGCGGTGCGGCTGGCCACGTCCGGCGTACCGGCCGGATCGCCGAGCCGCGGCGGCGCGTACACGTGCACGTCGGCGAACGCCCCGGCCGGCAGGCCGAGGTTGGCGTACGCGGCGGAGGTCGGCTCGTCCAGCCCGGTGTTCGGATGGTCCAGGAAGTTCAGGTCCTCGCCCTTGACGTTGAACACCAGCGCCCGCGCGTTCACGCCGTCCCCGCCCAACGCTCCGGAGTGGAACGCGGAGTAGAGCAGGAAGGTGGCGAAGCTGGTCTTGGTGGCCACCCCGGAGACCCCGGAGATGGACACGTGGGCGCCCCGGGTGCCGTCCAGGAAGTCGGCGTTCAGGTAGACCGGCGCGCCGTCGCGCCCGGTCCCGATCGGGATCCGGCGCGGCATCCGGTCGAAGTGCAGGGCGGCGGCCCGGGCCTCGCCGCTGGCCCGGTGGACCACCGCGCCCGGGGCCGGCGGTACGTAGACCTCCGGGTCGACCCGGGTGGTGGTGATCTCGGCCGCCTCCTGCACCTGGGCGGGCAGCATCCCGTCGGCGATCGCGAACACGTCGGAGTCGAACTGGGCACCCTCGTGCCGGGCCCGGATCGCGGTCACCACCCCGGCGATCGTGATCGGCTCCCGGTCGGGCAGGTCACGATGGGTGACCACCACGTCGTCGAGCTGCAGCCAGCTTCCCGGGTTGACGGCGGTCCAGAAGGTCAGCGGGGTGGCGTCGGCGGTGCCGAGCACCCGGCCCACCGGCGAGCCGGCGGTGGTGCGGTCAGGGGTCACTCTCGCATGGTGCCGTACTCGCGTGCGATCCGCGGGTACGCCGCGCGGGCGTACCCGGTTGTCCACAGGCTTATCCACAGCTCGGACCCGGTTGTCCACAACTTGTGCCCACGCATACCTGGTGGGTTCGCCGAGTATTGTGCTACAGCCGCCATCGTCCGTCCTAGCTCGCCTCCGCCGGGGCGAGCGCTGATGCGGGTTACCTATCTCGACTCCTCCGCGGTGGTGAAGCTGGCTGTTGCTGAGCCCGAGTCGGCCGCCCTTCGCCAGTACCTAAGGCGGCGGCAAGGACTGGTGTCGAGCGCCTTGGCGCGCACGGAGGTGCTCCGTGCCTTGCTTCCAGCGGGGGAGGAGGCGATGGCGCAGGGCCGCGCGGTGCTGCGGACGCTGGACCTCATCCGGGTTAGCGATCGGGTGTTCGAGGCAGCCGGCACCCTGCAGCCGGTCGAGGTCCGTTCGCTGGACGCCATCCACCTCGCCACCGCCCAGCTGCTCGGTGCGGACCTGCGCCAGGTGGTCACCTACGACCGGCAGATGGCTGAGGCGGCCGAAGTACTCGGTCTTAAGGCCAGCTCGCCCACCTGAGACATCGGTCGACGTGTGTCAGGCTGGCGTAGTGGATCTCGAGGGTAGGGTGTTCGTAGTCGCCGGCGGGGCGGGCGTTGCGGGCGAGACGGTCGCGTCCGGGCTGCTGCGGCACGGGGCCGCGGTGGCGGTTACCTCCCGCGCCGAGCGGCGGCTAGCGGACGTGCGGGAGGCACTCGGGTCGAGCCAACTGCATTGCTTCACAGGTGACATGTCCGACCTGGCCGCCACGGAGGCGATCCGGGACGAGATCGTCGAGACGCTGGGTCGGATCGACGGGGTGGTCGCCTCGCTGGGTGGGTGGTGGGAAGGGCCGCCGCTGACCGAACTCGACCCGGCCATCTGGCACCGGATCGTGGCCGACAACCTCACCAGCCACTTCATCGCCGCCCGAGCGTTCCTGCCGGCACTGTTCGGGCTGCCGGACGCGGTGTACGTGACGCTGGGCGGGGTGGGCGCGACCATCCCGATCCCGCATGCCGCCCCGGTTTCGGTGACCGGGGCGGCACAGACCCGGCTGCTGGCGTGCCTGGCCGCCGAACACACCGGGGTCCGGCTGCACGAGGTGCGGATCATGACCCCGATCGTCACCCGGCACTGGGATCGGGCCGACCGGGAGTTGGAGTGGTTGACCGGTGAGCAGGTTGGCGACTATCTTGCCCAGGTGGTTTCGGACGGGTTTCCGGAACCGGATCAGCTAGTCCTGCACCTCCCCGGACCGTAGTAGCCGGTAACGGGAGAAGATCACGCCGTCGCTCTCGTACAGTGCGGTGAGGGTGAGGTCCGGGCGGCGGTCGAGGTGGCCGAACGGTCGAGTGTGGTGGCCGGCGCCGATCAGCGCCGGGGCGATGGTCAGGCACAGCTCGTCCACCAGGCCGGCGGCGGTCATCGCGGTGGCCAGGACCGGTCCGCCCTCGCACAGCAGCTGCCCGAGCCCGTGCTCGGTGCGCAGCCGGCGTACCGCCTCCGGCAGGTCGACCTCGGTCCCGCCGGCCACCAGCGGGTGGGCGGCAGTGCCGGGCGGCCAGCCGGGCATCGCGTCCGCGCAGGTGATCACGATGGTCGGGCTGGCGGCCTCGGTGAACAGCCGGTGCGACCAGTCCAGCCGCAGGGACCGGGTCACCACGATCACCGGCGCCGGCGCCGGCTTGCCGATCGCCGCCCGGCGGGCCCGCAGCTCCTCCGGCAGCCGGTGCGGCCCGACCCGCCCGGTCCGGATGGTGGTGGCGCCGACCAGGATGCCGTCGCTGACCGCCCGCAGCGCCCGGAAGACCCGCCGGTCGGCCTCCCCGCCGAGCCCGTCGGTCCACCCCTGCCGGTCGGTGACCGAGCCGTCGACGCTGAGCGCCATGCCGACCCGCAGCCACCGGTCCGGCTGGTCCTGGTACGCGTCGAACGGGTCCAGCTCGACCGGCGGGCCGGGCAGCAGCCTTCGCATGATCACCGGGTGTAGTCGCCGGGCGGGCCGGTGACCGGCGGGGTGGGGGCCGGGCGGCGGTGCTGGCAGTCGCACCAGCTGCGCCCGCGGCACCGCTCGTGCCGCTGCTCCCGGCAGGCTCGGCAGATCATGTCGGAAACGATATGTGCATCCGGGCGTTCTCCGTCAAGAATGGGACCATGCCGCGCCAGATCTACCAGCTGCGGATCGCGCTGGCCGACGTCACACCGCCGGTGTGGCGACGGGTGCTGGTCCCGGGCGGCTACACCCTGGATCGGGTGCACCGGGTGATCCAGTACGCGATGGGCTGGCAGGACCTGCACCTGCACTCGTTCGACATCGGTGGGCAGCAGTACGGGGAGCCGGACCCGGTCGGTGAGCTGGCGGTCCGGGACGAGCTGGACACCCGGCTGGACCGGGTGGCCGGCAAGGGCGACGGCTTCCGTTACACCTACGACTTCGGTGACTGGTGGGAGCACGAGGTGACGGTCGAGGACGTGTCCGGCGCCGATCCGGACACCCGCTACCCGGTCTGCGTGGGCGGCGCTCAGGCCTGCCCGCCCGAGGACGTCGGCGGGGCGTACGGGTACGGCGAGCTGCTGGCGGTGCTGGCGGAGCCGGGCCACCCCCGGCGGGAGCCGATGCTCGCCTGGCTCGGGCGGGCGTACGACCCGGACGAGTTCGACCCGGATCGGGCGACCACCCTGCTCCGGCGGCTGAGCTGAGAGCCGCTACCCCCAGACCGCGAGCCCGACCATGGCCCCGGTCACGGCCGAGCCCAGCCCCGCGCCGAGCCCGGCGACGACATTGCCGGCGGCGTGGAACCAGCAGCCGCGCTCGGCCAGCCGCACCGTCTCGTACCCGAACGTGGAGTAGGTGGTCAGGGCGCTGCAGAACCCAGTGCCCAGCCCGGCTGCGACGGCGGGCGGCAGGGCGGCGGCCACCACCAGCCCGAGCAGGAACGACCCGCCGACGTTCACCGCCCAGGTGCCCCACGGGAAGACCGAGCCGTGCTGGTTCTGGACGGCCCGGTCCACCAGGAAGCGTACCGGCGCCCCGACCATCGCCCCGGCCAGGATCAGCAGGGCGGTCACCGGTGCACCAGCCGGGCGACCACCCACCTGGTGCCGGCCAGCCCGGTGAGCACCGCCGCCAGCCCGGCCACCGCGGTGCCGGCCAGGTAGGTCAGCGCGGTGGCCTCGGCGCCGGCCTCCGCCAGCCGGAGCGCCTCGACCATCGGGAGCGAGAAGGTGGTGAGCCCGCCCAGCACCCCCACCCCAAGGAACGGGCGGAGCAGTCGTCGCCGGGGCCAGACCCGACCGACCAGCACCATCAGTACCCCGATCAGCAGGCATCCGGCGACGTTGACTCCGAAGGTCGTCCACGGGAAGCCGGCCGGCGGGGTCGGGAGCGCCCCCCCGACCGCGTAGCGGGCGAGGCTGCCGAGCCCGCCTCCGGTCGACACCGCGACCAGCACCGCCCACGGTGCCCGCCGCGGCGACCCGGTCCGGTGCCCGGGCTCCGGCCGGTCGGGGCCGGAGCCCACGGCGAGTCCAGGTGCTCGTGTTCGGTCCATGGTCAGCTCCCTATCAGCGAGGTCTGCCTGACAGGGACCGTTGGCGGCGCGCGCCGCGAAGCTGCCCGTACCACCCGGGCGCGGTGAGTCCCACCACCGCGGGTCATGGACCTGACCTGGCTCGACTGTAGCGGATCCAGGTGAACCGGCCTCGGGGTACTGCGGTGGGAGTGAGCGGCCCGCTGCGGGTAACAAGTTGGGATCGCTCCCAGCGGGCTATTGACATCTCCCGGGCGCCCCGGGAGGCTCGGATGGGAGCGCTCCCGTCTCCGGTCCGCCCCGGCTTCCGGGCGGCGGGGACACACCCCGAAGGGACACCCCTGAAGAAGACATCCCCGACCTGAGAGGGGTCACGATGAGGGTCTTGACGCGCGGCCGCCGGGTGGTGGTGGCCGTGATCTCCGCCGCGGCGCTGGTGGGCGTCGCGGCGTGCAGTGACGACGGTGACGAGCCGGGTGAGGACGCCGACATTACGCTGGTGATCGACATCTTCGGCGAGCAAGGGTTCGGGTACGACGAGCTGTATGCGCAGTTCGAGACCGACCACCCGAACATCACGATCGAGGAGCGGGGCGGCGGGCTCGGGCTCGGGGACTACAACGAGCGGCTGGTCCAGCAGATCACCGCCGGTGCCGGGGCAGGTGACGTGGTCGCCCTGGAGGAGGGCACGATCGTCCAGTTCTACGCCCAGACCGACCGGTTCGTGAACCTCGCCGACCATGGCGCGAGCGACCTGCAGGGCAACTTCCTGCCGTGGAAGTGGGAGCAGGGCGCTCCGGGCGGGTTCGTGCTCGGGCTCGGCACCGATGTCGGGTCGATGGCGCTGTGCTATCGCAACGACGTGCTGGAGGCCGCCGGCCTGCCCACCGACCGGGCCGAGCTGGCCGGGATGTGGCCGACCTGGGAGGACTTCATCGCGGTCGGGGAGCAGTTCGTCGCCGCCGGCATCGAGCAGAAGTTCGTGGACGCGGCGACGAACTTCTACAACACGGTGCTGATGCAGGTGGCGGGGAACGGCACTGGCTACACGTACTACGACATCGAGAACAACCTGGCGCTGGACAACCCGGACATCCGGACCGCCTGGGACCTGACCATCCGGATGATCGAGGCGGATCTGTCGGCGAACCTGAACTCGTTCTCGGATGAGTGGAACGCCGGGTTCCAGAGCGGCAGCTTCGCCACGATCGGCTGCCCGGCCTGGATGACCGGCGTGATCTCGGGCGCTGCCGGGGACGACAACGCCGGGAACTGGAACCTGACCGACGCGCCCGGCGAGGGCGGCAACTGGGGCGGCTCGTTCCTGGCGGTCACCGCCGAGAGCGAGCACCCGGCCGAAGCCGCCGAGCTGGTGACGTTCCTGACCGGCCCGGACGGCCAGACCGCGGCGTTCGAGGCGCTGGGCAACCTGCCCTCCTCACCGCAGGCACTGGCTGGCCCGGAGGTGCAGCAGGCCAGCAACGCGTATTTCAGCGACGCACCGACCGGGCAGATCTTCGGCGCCGGCGCGGCCGACTTCCAGCCGGTCTACTTGGGACCGCAGAACAACGCGGTCCGGACCGAGTTCGAGAACGCCCTGCGCTCGGTGGAGCAGGGGGAGCGGACCCCGGACCAGGCTTGGCAGGACGCGCAGGACAACGCCGCCGCGATCGGCTGACCCGGTACGCGGGGGCGGTGCGCCCGGCGCCGTCCCCGCCCCGCCCCAGCACCGCCCCCATCGTCCGTACGGTGAGGACAGACAGCTCATGGCAGCAGTGGATGTGAAGTCCCCGGCGGTTCCCTGGCGGGTCCGGCTGGCCCGGCTGGACCGGATGGGGTCGCCTTATCTCTACGTCGCACCGTTCTTCATCCTGTTCGCGGTCTTCGGCCTCTACCCGCTGGGCTACACCGGCGCTTTGGCGCTGACCGACCAGTCCCCGCTGGACCCGCAGACCAGCTTCGTCGGGCTGGACAACTTCGCCACGCTCGCCGGCGACCCGAAGTTCTGGACCGCGGTGCGCAACACGCTGGGTATGTTCGTGCTGGCGACGGTGCCGCAGCTGCTGCTGGCGCTGGCGCTGGCGAACTGGCTGAACCGGGCGCTGCGCGGGATCGGGTTGTTCCGGATCGCGGTGGCGATCCCGATCGTCACGTCGACCGCCGTGGTGGCGCTGGTGTTCGGGATGTTCTTCGCCCGCGACTACGGCCTGGTCAACTGGGTCCTGGAGGGGGTGGGGATCGGCGGCATCGACTGGCGGGCCGAGCGGTACGCGGCCTGGGTGGCGATCGCCTCCATGGTGGACTGGCGGTGGACCGGCTACAACGCGCTGATCTACCTGGCCGCGATGCAGGCGATCCCGCGCAACCTGTACGAGGTGGCCGAGATCGACGGCGCCTCCCGGACCCGCCAGTTCTGGCAGATCACGGTGCCGCTGCTGCAGCCGACGATAATCTTCACGGTGATCATCTCGACGATCGGCGGGATGCAGCTGTTCGTCGAGCCGCTGCTGTTCACCAGCGGCGCCGGTGCGCTGTCCGGTGGCACGCTCGGCCAGTTCCAGACCGTCACCATGTACCTGGTGCAGACCATGCGCGCGTACCACCAGTGGGGTTACGCGGCCGCGATCGCGCTGCTGCTGTTCGGGCTGATCGTCCTGGTGTCGGCGGTCAACTTCCTGCTGGTGCGACGGATCCGGGGGGAGCGGTGACGGCCGCGCCGGCGGCGCCGGCCCGGGTGCGGCGGGGCGGGCCGCTGGCGGCGGCCGGGTTGGTGGCAGCCGCGGTCCTGTCGTTCTTCCCGCTCTACTGGATGGTGGTGGTCGCCTCCCGCACCAACGACGTGGTCTACCGCTGGCCACCGGCCTTCCTGCCGGGCGGGAACCTGGGGGAGAACGTGCGGCGGGTGCTCGCCAACCAGGACGCCGCGATCCTCAAGGGAATCGCGAACTCGTTCCTGGTGGCCGGCACGATCACCGTCTCGACTGTCTTCTTCGGAGCGCTGGCCGGGTTCGCGTTCGCGAAGCTGCGGTTCCGGGGCCGGCATGCGCTGCTGCTGTCGATCCTGCTCACGATGATGGTGCCGATCCAGCTCGGGATCCTGCCGCTCTACATCATGATGATCAAGTTCGGCTGGCTGAACGACATCAAGGCGGTGATCGCGCCGTTCCTGATCAGCGGGTTCGGGATCTTCCTGATGCGGCAGTACACCCTGCAGGCGATCCCGGACGAGCTGATCGAGGCCGGGCGGGTGGACGGGTGCTCGACCTGGCGGGTGTTCTGGCACATCGTGCTCCCCGGGCTGCGCCCGGCCGCCGGGGTGCTCGGGCTGCTGACGTTCATGCAGCACTGGAACGAGTTCTTCTGGCCGTTCATCGTGCTCGCCGACCCGGGCAACCCGACCGTGCAGATCTCGCTGCATACTCTCAACTCGGCGTACCACCAGGACCTGTCGCAGATCTTCGCCGGTATGGTGATCGCTACGGTGCCGCTGATCGTGATCTTCATCCTGTTCTTCCGGCAGATCATCAGTGGAATCATGGAAGGTGCCCTGAAGCAGTGACGACACAGGAGCAGATGTCCACGATCCGTCCCGCCCCGGTCACCGGGCCGGCGCTTGGGTTCCCGACCGGCTTCCGGTGGGGCGGGTCCACCGCCGCGTACCAGATCGAGGGGGCGGCGACCGAGGACGGCCGCGGGCGGTCGATCTGGGACGTGTTCGCCCGGATCCCGGGTGCGATCGCCGGCGGCGACACCGGGGACGTCGCCTGCGACCACTACCACCGGTTCCGGGACGACGTGGCGCTGATGGCCGGGCTCGGCCTGACCGCGTACCGGTTCTCGGTGGCCTGGCCGCGAGTGCAGCCAAGTGGAAAAGGCCCGGCCAGCAGTGTCAATCAAGCCGGGCTTGACTTCTACCGGCGGCTGGTCGACGAGCTGCTCGGGCACGGGATCGAGCCGTGGGTCACGCTCTACCACTGGGACCTTCCGCAGCCGCTGGAGGACGCGGGCGGCTGGCCGGTCCGGGACACCGCCGCTCGGTTCGCCGAGTACGCCGCGCTGGTGCACGGTGCGCTCGGGGACCGGGTCGACCGCTGGATCACCGCCAACGAGCCGTGGTGCTCGGCCTTCCTGGGGTACGGGTCCGGGGTGCACGCGCCCGGCCGGCGGGACGGTGCCGCCGCCGTGGCGGCCGCCCACCACCTGCTGCTCGGGCACGGCCTGGCGGTGCAGGCGCTGCAGGCGGCGCGGCCGGACGTCGAGGTCGGCCTGGCGCCCAACCTGTACGCGGTCTCGCCGGCGACCGGCACCGACGCGGACACGGACGCGGCCCGCCGGATCGACGGCCTGGCCAACCGGATCATCCTGGACCCGGTGCTGCGCGGGCGCTACCCGGAGGACGTGCTGGCCGACCTGACCGCCGCCGAGGTGAGCGACCTCGGGCACCTGCGGGAAGGGGACCTGGCCACGATCGCGAACCCGGGCACGTTCCTGGCCGTCAACTACTACAGCCGGTACGTGGTGGCGGCTGGCACCGGGCGGCAGCTCCCGTCCGCCTGGCCGGGCAGCGAGCAGGTCCGGTTCGTCGGCCGGGGCTGGCCGGTGACCGCGATGGGCTGGGAGATCGACGCCCCCGGCCTGGCGGAGACCCTGGTCCGGCTGCACCGCGAGTACCCGCCGCTGCCGCTGTTCGTGTCCGAGAACGGAGCGGCCTTCGAGGACACCGTCGACGCCGGTGGCGAGGTGCAGGACCCGGACCGGATCGCGTACCTGGCCGCCCATCTGCGCGCCTGCCACGACGCGATCGCCGCCGGCGCGCCGCTGGCGGGCTACTTCGTCTGGTCGTTGCTGGACAACTTCGAGTGGGCGGAGGGCTTCTCGAAGCGGTTCGGGATCGTTCACGTGGACTACCCCACCCAGCGCCGTACGCCGAAGGCGAGCGCCGCCTGGTACGCCCGGGTGATCGGCCGGAACGGGCTGGCCGACGGCTGACCGGACCCGCCCGGCGATAAGCTTCCGTTGTGCTGGCGGGCGACGGGAGCGGGTGGATGATAACGACGCGTTGTGCGCGAGGTGGCGGGCCGGTTGTGCCAGCCTTGGGCCCACTCGCTGCCCCGGTAGGTCGTTGCAAGGACTCCGGTTCGTGACGACGCGGCGGCCGCGGTCGGGGGGGCGGCCGACGCTGGACGAGGTGGCCGCGCTGGCCGGGGTCGGGCGCGGCACCGTGTCCCGGGTGGTCAACGGCTCGCCGCAGGTCAGCCCGGCCGCCCGGGCGGCGGTGGAGCGCGCGATCGGAGCGCTGGGGTACGTGCCGAACCGGGCCGCCCGGTCGCTGGTGACCCGCCGCACCGACTCGGTGGCGCTGGTGGTCTCGGAGTCCGAGGAGCGGGTGTTCGGGGAGCCGTTCTTCGCCGCGATCCTGCGCGGGATCAGCTCCAGCCTGCTGGAGACCCATCTGCAGCTGTGGCTGGCGATGGCCCAGTCGCCGGCCGAACGGGAGCGGGTCGAGCACCATCTGACCAGCCAGCACGTCGACGGCGTCCTGCTGCTGTCGCTGCACGACTCCGACCCGCTGCCGGTCCTGCTGGCCGAGCGGGAGCTACCGGCGGTGCTCGGCGGCCGCCCGGCCTGGATGCTGGCGCCCGAGGCGGACCGCCGCCGGCCGGCCCAGCCGGTGTGGTTCGTGGACGTCGACAACGCCGGCGGTGGCCGGCAGGCGGTCGCGCACCTGGTCGCGACTGGCCGGCGCCAGATCGCCTGCATCGCCGGACCGCAGGACATGGGGGTGGGGCTGGCCCGGCTGGTCGGCTACCGGGAAGCCGCCACGGCCGCCGGGCTGGCTGCCGACGAGCAGTTGATCGCGTACGGCGACTTCAGCGAGCCTAGCGGCGCCGCGGCGATGCGGCAGCTGCTGGACCGCCGGCCCGACCTGGACGCGGTGTTCGCCGGCTCCGACCTGATGGCCGCCGGGGCGCTGCGGGTGCTGCGGGAGGCCGGCCGGCAGGTGCCGGAGGAGGTGGCGGTGGTCGGGTTCGAGGACTCGGCGGTGGCCAGCCAGACCGACCCGCCACTGACCACCGTGCACCAGTCGGTGGAGGAGATGGGCCGGCAGATGGCCCGGCTGCTGGTGGCCCGGATCCGGGGCGAGCGGCCGGACCCGCCGTACGTGCTGCTAGACACCCACCTGGTGATCCGCCGCTCCGGCTGACCCGATCAGGACATCTCACCGCAACCGGCCCGAAACGGCGGTCCGGGACGCTGGGCATCCAGGGCGCGGGTGCGAGGGGGACAAGATGTTGTTACGGGTACGGGTGGCGTTGCCGGACCGGCCCGGGTCGCTGGGCCAGGTCGCCCGAACCCTCGGGGTGTGCGGCGCGGACATCGTGCAGGTGGTGGTGCTGGAGCGGCTGCTGGCCGGTCTGGCGGCGGTTCCGGGGGTCCGGGTCGACGGGGTGTGGGGGGTGGTTGGGGCGCCGACCTCGGGCGGCCCGGACGCGCAGCTGCTTGGCCAGATCGCCAGCGACCCGGCCGACGGGCTGGCTACCCTGGTGGATGCGGCGCCCGGGCTGCTCGCCGCGGACTGGGCGGCCGCGCTGGCGGTGCCGGACGACTGGGCCGACCGCCGCCGCGACGGTGCGCCGGCGGCTCCGGCGGTGGTGGTCCGGGCGAGCTGGCGCGCCGCCGACCGGCTGGTGGTGCCGGAGCTGCCGCCGCTGCGGGCCCGGTCGCTGGCCGGGCCGGACGGTGCGCGGTACGCGGTGGCGCCGTTCGAGCGGGCCGGGTTGGTGCTGCTGGTGGCCCGGGTGGACGGCGGCGAGCTGCCGCCGGCCGGGTTCCACCGCACCGAGGTGGACCGGTTGGCCGAGTTGGTGCGGGCCGCCGCGGCGGTGCTGGGCGAGCGGCTGGCGCTGATCCAGGCGCCGCCGGTGGGGGTGTGACGGAGGCGATCATGGCGTTGTGGCAGGTCCGGGCGACGGTGGTGGACAAGCCGGGGTTCCTGGCGGTGCTGGCGGCGAGCCTGGCGCTGCGCTCGGTGAACATCCTTTCGGTCGGGGTGCACGTCACCGAGGCCGGTGCGGTCGACGACTTCCTGGTGGACGCCCCGGACCAGCTGACCGAGGCGCAGCTGCTGGCGGCGGTGGAGCGCGGCCGGGGCCGGGACGCCTGGGTGGCCCGGGCGGAGGCCCGCAACCTGGTGGACGCGCCGACCCGGGCGATCGATCTCGCCACCCACCTGGTGCGGGACCCGGCGGCCGTGGGCGAGGCGCTGGCCGAGCTGCTGGATGCCCGGGTGAGCTGGCAGCCCGTACCGGTGGAGCCGTGGGACGGCCGCTACGGAGCGGTCGGGGGGCGGATGCGGGTGCCGGCGCCGGGCGGTGCCGCCTGGCTGGTCGAACGCCCGGTGCCGGACTTCACCCCGGCCGAGTACGCCCGTGCGCAGGCGCTCCTCGCCGTGGCCACGGCCGCCGGTGAGCGGGCGGGTGCCGGCGGTTCGGTGACCACCGACCCGGCCACGCTGCTGCTGCCCGGGGGGGACGAGCTGATCCTGCGGCGGGGCGACGCGGCCGACCTGCCCGCCGTGCGGGCGATGCACAGCCGGTGCTCGCCGGAGAGCCTGCACCGGCGCTACCTCTCCGGCACCGCCGGCCCACCCGACCCGCAGCTGACCCGGTTGCTCGCGCCGGCGCGGGGGTGTGCGCTGGTGGTGGAGGCACCCGCGCCGGCGCTCGACCAGCCGGACCGGATCGTGGCGATGGCGAACCTGGTCGGTGAAGGAGTGCAGGCGGAGCTGGCGTTGCTGACCGAGGACGCCTGGCAGCGCCGGGGGATCGGCACCGCCCTGCTGCGGCGGGCGGTCGGGGCGGCGGCTTCGGCCGGCTTCGAGGCACTGGTCGTGCACACTCAGGCGCAGAACACCGGCATGCTGCAGGCGCTGCGCAGGCTGGACGGACCGCGGCGCACCGACACCGACGGCGGGCTGTTGACGGTCACCGTCCAGCTCGGCGCGGTACGGCACGTGCACCGGGTCTGACTCCGGCCCGGCGGCCCGGGGAGCGGGGTAGGGGTCGCGAGACGCTGCCGGTCTGCTCGCATGGATGGAGCGGCGCTGGGTCCGCTAGCGTGCGTGGAGCAGAGCGGCAGCGTCCCAGCAGCACCCCACGCCCGGCGGGGCGGCCGGCATGGGGTGCTACCCGCTGGTCACCGACGCCGGCGGCGTGATCTCCCGCTTGAGAAGCTTGCCGGTCGGCCCCTTCGGCAGCTCCTCGAGGAGCCACACGTGCCGGGGATACTTCTGCGGCGCGACCTGCTCCTTGACGAAGCTGCGCAGCTCGTCGGCGGTGGCCGTGGCGCCCGGCTTGAGCGCCACCGCGGCGCCCACCTCCTGGCCCAGCGTCGGGTGCGGGATGCCGATCACCGCCGCCTCGGCCACCGCCGGATGCTCGTAGAGCACCTCCTCGACCTCCCGCGGGTAGACGTTGTACCCACCCCGGATCACCAGATCCTTGATCCGGTCGACGATGAACAGGTAGCCCTCCGGGTCGGCCCGGGCCAGGTCGCCGGAGCGGAACCAGCCGTCGACCACCGCCTCGGCGGTCGCCTCCGGCCGCCGCCAGTAGCCCTTCATCACGTTGTGGCCCCGGATCCAGACCTCGCCGACCTCGCCGGGCGGCAGGTCCCGGTGGTCCGGGTCGGCAGGGTTGACTATCCGCGCCTGCACCCCGTCGATCGGGGTGCCGATCGAGCCCGGCTTGCGGGGCCGGTCCGGGTGGTTGAAGGTGACCACCGGGGAGGTCTCGGACAGCCCGTAGCCCTCCAGGATGGTGCACCCGAACCGGTCCTCGAACCCGTGCAGCAGCTCCACCGGCAGCGAGGCGCCGCCGGACACGCACAGCCGCAGCGGGCTGAGGTCGGCCGCGGCCGCGGCCGGGTGGTGCAGCAGCGCCGCGTACATCGTGGGCACGCCGAGGAACACCGTGACCCGGTCCCGCTGCAGGATCTCCAGCGCCTTGCCGGGCTCGAACCGGGGCAGCAACGTCAGGCAGGACCCGCTGGCCACCCCGGTGTTGAGCGCGGAGGTCTGGCCGAACGAGTGGTACAGCGGCAGGCCGCCGAAGATGACGTCCTCCGGCCCGGTGTGCTGCAGTGTGTCGCGTACCACCTCGGCGTTGCGGGACAGGTTCGCGTGGGTGAGCTCGGCGCCCTTCGGCACCCCGGTGGTGCCCGAGGTGTAGAGGATGACCGCCGTGTCCTCCGGCCCGCGGGGGGCCGGGTCGAGCCGGCCGGCGCCGGTGCCGGCCAGCCGCGCCGCGGTGTCCGGGTCCAGCACCTGGCAGGCCACCCCGGCCCGGCCGGCACCGGCGGTGGCCGGCTCCGCCACGCCCGGCGCGGCCAGCAGCAGCGTGGCCTGCGAGTCGGCCAGGTGATAGGCGACCTCGCGCGGCTTGAACAGCGGGTTCAGCGGCACCACGACCGCACCGGCGGCCAGGATCCCGTAGTAGCAGACCGCGAACAGCGGCAGGTTCGGCAGCTGCAGCGCCACCCGGTCGCCGGGCCGGACACCCCGCTCCCGCAGCCAGTCGACGGCCGCCGCGGCGCCGGCGGCCAGGCTGCGGTAGCGGTGGACCTCGTCATCGAGCCGGATCGCTGGCCGGTCGGGGTGCTGGGCGGCCGAGCGGCTCAGGTTGGTCGCCAGGTTTGCCACGGTTCCATCCAACCGGCAACCGGCCGGTCCCGCCACCCGAACAGGCTCGGCTGACATGGCCAGGTGGTTACCGATAACGTGAGGCCATGGCCGAGTATCTCCTTGACTACGAGGGCCAGCAGCTGCCGCTGCCGATCCGGGAGGCGGTCGACGGACCGTCCGGGCTGGATATCAGCGGGCTGCTGTCGCAGACCGGGCACGTCACTCTGGACCCGGGCTTCGTGAACACCGCCAGCTGCACCTCCCAGATCACCTACATCGACGGGGACGCCGGGGTGCTGCTCTACCGTGGCTACCCGATCGAGGAGCTGGCGGAACAGTCCTCGTTCCTGGAGGTCTGCTACCTGCTTATCTACGGCGAGCTGCCGAGCGGGCCGCAGCTGGCCGGGTTCACCGAGCGGCTCGGCCAGCACACCATGCTGCACGAGGACCTGCGCCGGTTCTTCGACGGGTTCCCGCGGGAGGCGCACCCGATGGCGGTGCTGTCCTCGGCGGTCAGCGCGCTGTCCACCTTCTACCAGGACAGCCTGGACCCGTTCGACGCCGAACACGTCGAGGCGTCCACGTTCCGGCTGCTGGCCAAGGTGCCGACGATCGCCTCGTACGCGTACAAGAAGTCGATCGGTCAGCCGATGCTCTACCCCGACAACTCGCTCGACTACGTAGGGAACTTCTTGCGGATGACGTTCGGCGTGCCGGCCCAGCAGTACCAGCCCGACCCGGTGCTCACCCGCGCGCTGGACACGCTGTTCGTGCTGCACGCCGACCATGAGCAGAACTGCTCCACCTCCACGGTCCGGCTGGTCGGTTCCAGCTACGCCAACCTGTTCACGTCCATCTCGGCCGGGATCGACGCGCTGTCGGGGCCGTTGCACGGCGGCGCCAACCAGGCGGTGGTGGAGATGCTGGAGGGCATCGCGGCCGCTGGCGGGGACGTGGCGGGGTTCGTCCGGCGGGTCAAGGACCACGGCGATGTGCGGCTGATGGGGTTCGGCCACCGGGTCTACAAGAACTACGACCCGCGGGCGACGATCGTCAAGCAGGCGGCCCGGGACGTGCTGGCCCGCACCTCCCGCACCGACCCGCTGCTGGACCTGGCGCTGGAGCTGGAGGACGTGGCGCTGTCGGACGACTTCTTCGTCTCCCGCAAGCTCTACCCGAACGTCGACTTCTACACCGGCCTGATCTACCGGGCGATGGGCTTCCCGGCCAAGATGTTCACGGTGCTGTTCGCGATCGGACGGCTGCCCGGGTGGATCGCCCAGTGGCGGGAGATGATCGAGGATCCGAGCACCAAGATCGGCCGCCCGCGGCAGGTCTACCTAGGGCCGGCCCGGCGCAGCTACCGGCCGGTGGCGGAGCGGGGCTGATCCGGCCCGGTCCGGCCGTGCACCGCGCAGCTGGCCGACCAGCCGGACGGCAGCACCTGCACCTTCATCCGGCGCCGGCAGTCGGGGCAGAACCGGGGCGGCTCCAGCGCCCGGGCCGCCGTGCACCGGGTGTGGTCCCCGTCGGCTAGCGCCCCACCGCACCGGTCGCACCAGCTGGCCATGGCTGGCCGGGTTACAGAGTCGCCGAGAGCGCCTTGACCGGCAGCTGCAGCTCGTCGAGCAGCGCCAGGTCGTCGGCGGCCGGCCGGCCCAGGGTGGTGAGGTAGTTGCCCACGATCACCGCGTTGACCCCCCCGAGCAGCCCGTCCCGCGTACCCAGGTCACCCAGGGTGATCTCGCGCCCGCCGGCGTAGCGCAGGATGGTCCGGGGCAGGGCCAGCCGGTACGCGGCGATGGCGCGCAGCGCGTCCCGGGCCGGCACCGGTGCCCGGTCGCCCAGCGGGGTGCCGGGCCGCGGGTTGAGGAAGTTCAGCGGCACCTCGTGCGGGTCCAGCGCGGCCAGCTGGCAGGCGAACTCGGCCCGCTGGGCGGGACTCTCCCCGAGGCCGAGGATCCCGCCGCAGCACACCTCCATCCCGGAGGCCCGCACCATGCTCAGGGTGTCCCAGCGCTCCTGCCAGGTGTGGGTGGTGACCACCTGCGGGAAGTAGGACCGGGCGGTCTCCAGGTTGTGGTTGTAGCGGTGCACCCCGATCGCCACCAGCTCGTCGACCTGGGCCTGGGTAAGCATTCCCAGCGACGCGGCGACCTGGATGTCGACGGCCTCCCGGATCGCGGCCACGCCCTCCCGCAGCTGCGCCATCAGCTTGTCGTCCGGCCCCCGGACCGCGGCCACGATGCAGAACTCGGTCGCGCCGGTCGCCGCGGTCTGCTCGGCGGCCGCCACCAGGGACGGGATGTCCAGCCAGACCGACCGGACCGGGGAGCTGAACAGGCCGGACTGGGAGCAGAAGTGGCAGTCCTCCGGGCAGCCACCGGTCTTCAGCGAGACGATCCCCTCCACCTCGACCTCCGGCCCGCACCAGCGCATCCGCACCTCGTGGGCGAGCTGCAGCGCCGCCGGCAGCCGGTCGTCGGGCAGCCTGAGCACCGCGAGCACGCCGGCCTCGTCCAGCCCGGTGCCGTGATCCAGGACCCGGTCATGAGCATGATCGAGAACGTCTCGCATGTCCGTACCCTACCGGTGCGCCGAGTCGCCCCGAGTAGCCTACGTACGACCGCGTACCTGTCCTGGGGGAGCGATGAGCTGGCTCGCGCAGCTGGAACGCCGGGCGGAGCTGCGCGCCCGGGCCGGGCTGGCCCGGCGGGTCCGCCCGCGCCCGCCGGCCGACCGGGTGGTGGACCTGGCCGGCAACGACTACCTGGGACTGTCCCAGCACCCGGAGGTGCTGGCGGCGGCGGCCGGCGCGCTGGCGGCGTACGGGCTGGGGGCGACCGGGTCCCGGCTGGTCCGCGGGTCGACCGACGCGCACGCCGGGCTGGAGGAGGAGCTGGCCGGCTGGCTCGGAGCCGGGCGGGCGCTGGTCTACTCGTCCGGCTACCTGGCCAACCTGGGGGTGCTGGCGGCGCTGACCGGCCCGCGTACCGTGCTGGTCGCGGACGCCCACTGCCACGCCTCGCTGGTCGACGGCGCCCGGCTGGCCGGCGCGGCGACCGTGACCACCCCGCACCGGGACGTGGCCGCGGTGGACGCCGCGCTGCGGGAGGCGGCGGGCGCCCGGGCGGTGGTGGTCACCGAGTCGGTGTTCTCGGTGGACGGTGACGCGGCTCCGCTGCCGGAGCTGCACCGGGTGGTGCGGCGGTACGGTGCGGTGCTGCTGGTCGACGACGCGCACGGGCTGGGGGTGCTCGGGCCGGGCGGGGCCGGCGGGGTGGCCGATGCGGGCCTGGCCGGCGAGCCGGACGTGGTGGTGACCGCTACGTTGTCGAAGGCGCTGGGCGGGGCCGGGGGCGTGGTCGCCGGTCCGGAGCCGCTGATCCGGCACCTGGTCGACACCGGGCGGACGTTCATCTTCGACACCGCGCTGCCGCCGGCGGTCGCCGCCGGGGCGCACGCGGCGCTGCGGCTGGCCAGTTCCGGGGTCGGTGACGCCCGGCGGGCGGAGCTGCGGCGGCGGGCGGGGGCGGCCGCGGCCCGGCTGCGCCGGGCCGGCCTGACCGCCCCGGACCCGGCCGCCGGGCTGGTGTCGGTCTGTGCCCCGAGTGCCGAGGCGGCGGTCGAGTGGGCCGCGGGCTGTGCGGCGCGCGGGGTGGCGGTCGGGTGCTTCCGGCCACCGGCCACCCCCGACCACCGGTCCCGGCTGCGGTTGACGGTCAACGCCGGGGTGCCCCGCACCGACTTCGAGGCCGGGGTCGCGGCGGTGCTGGAGTCGGCGCCGTGAGCCGGCCGGCCGGGGCACCGGGGTGGGCGGAGTTCGCCTGGCCGGAGCTGGGCCGTCCGGAGCTGGCCGGGCCGGTGCTGGTCACCGGCACCGACACCGGGGTCGGCAAGACCGTGGTCACGGCCGCGCTGGCCGCCGCGGCCGGCTCGGCCGGCCTGCGGGTGGCGGTGGTGAAGCCGGCCCAGACCGGCACCGACTCCGGGGAGCGGGGCGACGCGGCCGAGGTGGTCCGGCTGGCCGGGCCGGCCACCGCGCTGACCCTGGCCGAGTATCCGGACCCACTGGCACCGCTGGTGGCCGCCCGGGTCGCCGGGTTGCCGGCGCTGGAGCTGTCCGCGGCGGTGGATGCGGTGCGGGCCGAGGCGGAGCGGCACGACCTGGTGCTGTTCGAGGGGGCCGGCGGGCTGCTGGTCCCGATGGGAGTGCGACCCAGCGGCGAGGCCTGGACCGTGGCCGACCTGGCGATGCTGCTCGGCGCGGCGGCGGTGGTGGTGGCGCGGGCCGGGCTGGGCACCCTGAACCACACCGCCCTGACCCTGGAGGCGCTGCACCGGCGGGCGCTGCCGGCCTGCGTGGTGATCGGTGCCTGGCCGGATGAGCCAGAGCCGGTGCACTGGACCAACCTGACCGAGCTGCTGCCCAGGCTGGCCGGCGTGGTGCCGGAGCGGGTGGGCGGGTTCGAGCCCGGGGTGTTCCGGCGCTCGGCCCCGGGCTGGCTGGCCCCCCCGCTCTACGGGGTGCTGGACGACTGGCGCAGCTGGGCGGCGGCGGTCGCGTCCTAACCCCGCCGATCTTGGACTTGTGGTGGCGAACATATCGGCATATGACCGATTAACTCGCCACCACAAGTCCAAGATCGGCGGGGGAGGGGAGCGCGCGGGCGACCATCAGGGCGTCCGGCATCCGGAACGAGAGGTTGTCCGGGCACCAGGGTGCCCGGACCAGCTCCACCCGGCGCAGCAGCGGTGCGGTCTCGGCGACCACCACCGCCGCCTCCATCCGGGCCAGCGCGGCGCCCAGGCAGCGGTGTGCCCCGGCACCGAACGCGAGGTGCCGGCGGGTGCCGGGCTGTCCGGGCAGGAACCGGTCGGGGTGGCCGGTGACCGCCGGGTCCCGGCCAGCCCGGGCCAGCCAGAGCACCACGCTGGTGCCGGCCGGTACCGGCATGTCCCCGATCGTGGTGTCCCGGGCGGCCACCCGGCGCCAGGTGACGATCGGCGGGTCGTGCCGCAGCCCCTCCTCGACCACCTCGTCCACCCCGACCCCGCCGGTGGCGAGGCCGGCGAGCACCGCCGGCTCCCGGGTCAGCCGGTGCAGCAGTAGGGTGAGGAACTGGGAGGTGGTCTCCTGCCCGGCCACCAGCAGGAAGAACAGCGCCCCGACCACGGTGTCCGGCGGCAGCCGGGCGGCGCGGGCATGCTCCCGCAGCCGGCCCACCATCCCGCCGGCCCGGTCCGCGCAGTCGCGCAGCACCGCGTGGTAGCGGCCGACCAGCTCGGCCAGCGCCAGCTGCCGGGCGGGGTCGAGCGGCGCCCAGAACAGCTCCAGCGCGGCCCGGGAGAACTCCTTCACCACGGCGGCGTCGGAGTCGGGCAGCGCCACCAGCCGGGCCAGCACCCGCAGCGGCAGGTCAGCGGCGAGGTCGGCGTAGAGGTCGACCGGCGCGCCGGAGCGGAGCCGGCCGGCCAGACCGGCGATCCGGCGCCGGACCAGCCCGGTAAGCCAGCCCTGCTGCCGGGTGACCCGGTCCGGGTGCAGCGCCTCCGCCACCACCGCCCGGATGCCGGGGTGGCTGGGCAGGCCGTTGTTGGCCAGCGCGGGCGGCAGTCGGAAGCCGTGCCGGGCCAGGGTTCGCAGCGCCGCCACCGGGATCGGGGTGACCGCGTCCAGCGCGTTGTCCGGCCGGAACGTGCCCGGGTCGGCGAGCACCCGCCGGACCAGGTGGTGCCCGGAGACGACCGCGTGGGCGGTGCCGGTGCGGTCGGTGATCGTGGCCACCGGCGGCCAGCCGGGGTCGGGCGGCTGGTCCCAGCTGCGGAAGAGCACGGGCGAACGGTACCCGGGCGTACCGGTGGGTCAGGCTGGTGGCTGCTGGAACATCCAGCGGTGACCCTCCAGGTCCTCCACCCGGTAGCTGCGGCCGTACGGCTGGTCCTCGGGCTCGGACAGGACCCGGGCACCGGCCTGCGCCGCCCGCGCGTGGTGCGCGTCCACGTCCTCGACCCGGACCATCACGCCGTCGACCACCCACGGGACCTCGGACCACCGGGCGGCCGCGGCGCAGTGCTCCCGGTGCCGCCGCGGTGCCTCGTACCCGGGGATGCCGCCGGCCAGCATGATCAGCCCGCGGCCGGCGACCAGCTCGCCGTGCGCGAGCGTACCGTCGTCGCCCCGCCACCGGGTCCGCTCGACGAAGCCGAACGCGCCGGCCAGCCAGTCCATCGCCGCCACCCCGTCCTGGTACGAGATGAACGGGGTCACCGCCTGCCGGTCGAGGTCCGGGTCGGGGTTGGTGTCGGTGTGGGTCTCGGTCATCGTGAATCCTCCTGTTCGCGTTCGCGGCGGAGGCGGGCCAGCGGCCCCGGGTTCGCGGCCAGGAACTCGGCGAAGCTGATCGGCGGGTGGCCGGCCAGCTCCGCCACCGTCCCGGACACCACGTCCAGCTCACCGGTGGCGATCGCCGCGTACGACGTGACCCAGCCGGCCACCGCCCACTCCGGGGCGCCGAACCGCGCCCGCGACGCGTACGCCTCCGGCAGGGTCTCGGCGTGGTAGCGGACCGGCCGCCCGCTGGCCCGGGTGAGCTCCGCGGAGACCTCGGCCATGGTGATCGCCGCGGGCCCGGTCACGTCGTACCTGGCGCCGTCGTGCTCCCCGGCGCCGCGCAGCACCGCCGCCGCCACGTCGGCGACGTCGTCGCGGGTGACCGGGGCGAACCGGCCGTCGCCGGCCGGCCCGCGGATCACGCCGGCGGAGTCCGCGAAGAACGGCAGCACGTCCTGGTAGAGGCTGTCGCGCAGGAAGGTGTACGCGATGCCGGCGGCCTGGATGTACTGCTCGGTGTGCCAGTGGTCGCGGGCGAACGTGAACGTGGCGTCCGGGGCGGCGGCCAGGAACGACAGGTAGACGATCCGGGCCACCCCGGCGGCGCGCGCGGCATCGACCGCGTTCGTGTGCAGCTGGACCCGGTCGGCGTCCTCGGTCGCGCTGACCAGGAACAGAGACTGTACGCCGGTCAGTGCCTGCTCGACCGACCTCGGGTTCCGGAAGTCGGCCCGGGTGGCGGTGGCGTTGTGCAGGCTGGGAGCGCGGCCCGGATCCCGGGTCAGCAGCCGCTGGGTCACGCCGGCCCCGGCCGCGGCCAGCCGCCGGGCCAGCCGCCCGCCGACTCCGCCGCCGGCGCCGGTCACCGCGATCAACTCGTCGGCCATCCGCCCAGCCTAGGCGCCGCGGCGGCGGTTTCGGGGGTTCCGCCGCCGGTGCCGTACGCTGGCGCAGCGTGGGACAGACCCGGCCGCGCCTGGCCGCCGCCGCGGCGTTGCTGCTGCTGCCCCCACTGGCGCTGGTCGGCTGCGGCAGCGGCGGCGGTGGCGGCGGATCGGAGCACGGGCGGTGGCGCACCGGTCCCGGGTCCGGGCCGGCGTCCGGCAGCCCGAGCCCGGCCGGGCCGCCGGAGATGCCGCCGGAGATCACGCTGGCGTTCGCCGGGGACGTGCACTTCCCGGAGTCCGACGGCGGGGTACCGAACCGAACCGGGGCGCTGCTGGCCGACCCGCAGACCGCGTTCGGCCCGGTCGCGGAGGTGCTGGCAGCGGCTGACCTGGCGATGCTGAACCTGGAGACGGCGGTGACCACCGGCGGCACCCCGGAACCGAAGGCGTTCCATTTCCGGGCTCCACCGGCCGCGTACCAGGCGGTCCGGGCGGCCGGGGTGGATGTGGTGTCGCTGGCCAACAACCACGCGCTCGACTACGGGCGGGACGGGTTGGCCGACACGCTGGCCCATGCCAGGGACGCGGACGTGCCGGTGGTCGGTGCCGGCGTGGCCGCGGCGGCCGCGTACGCGCCCTGGGTGGCGGAGGTGTCCGGGGTGCGGATCGCGTACCTCGCCCTCAGCCAGGTCTCGGAGCTGTGGGAGTCCTGGCGGGCGGGGGAGGGGCGCTCCGGGATCGCGTACGCGATGGACGCAGAGCGGGCGCTGGCGGCGGTCGCGGCGGCCCGGTCGGTGGCCGACCTGGTGGTGGTGTTCATGCACTGGGGGGTCGAGGGCAGCGACTGCCCGGATGGCCGGATGACCGACTTCGCGGCGGAGCTGTCGGCGGCCGGCGCGGACCTGGTGGTCGGCTCGCACGCGCACCTCATGCTGGGAGACGGGTGGCTCGGCCGGACCTTCGTGCAGTACGGGTTGGGAAACTTTCTGTGGTGGCGGGACGACCGGTTCAGTAACGACACCGGGGTGCTGTGGGTGACCCTGCGCGGCCCGGAGATCGAGTCGGTCGAGCTGCGGCCGGCGGTGATCTCGCGAGAGACCGGCCAGCCGATTCCGGCGACCGGGGAGGAACGGGACCGGATCGCGGGCGAGTACGCGACCCTCCGGGCGTGCACGGGCCTGGCGGACGCTCCGGAGCCGGCGCCCTGACGCGCCGGTGACCCTGGGTTGGCGCGCCGGGCTGGACTCGGCTAAAGTTCTCAATCGGCACCGGGGAAGGCCGGAGGCCGTGCGGGCGTAGCGCAGTTGGTAGCGCGTCACCTTGCCAAGGTGAAGGTCGCGGGTTCGAGCCCCGTCGCCCGCTCGGAGCGAGGCCGCCGAGGCTACCGAGGCCTCGACCTCGGTGGGGTGGCCGAGAGGCGAGGCAACGGCCTGCAAAGCCGTGTACGCGGGTTCAAATCCCGTCCCCACCTCTGCTCCACGGTTCGTGGAGTGTTTTGGGCGGTTGGCGCAGCGGGAGCGCGCTTCCTTGACGCGGAAGAGGTCACTGGTTCGATCCCAGTACCGCCCACCGGCAGTTTCCGCTGGTCAGCGCTTTGCTAGTTGATCTCTATGGTGATCGTTTAGCGCTAGTGGGGAGCATATGGGGGGCATCGCTGCTCCCCACGGGTGACCACTTCCGAATCACGATTGTCCGCTCCCCAGGTGAGCACTTCCTAGTGGTCAAAGGTTGTCACCCGCAGACGGGCCGGTTTGGGGAGCAGTTTTGCTCCACCGGCGCTGGAGTCCGTCGACGAGCCGTTTCTCGACGGTGGCGCTGACGTGGCTGTAGATGCCCCGGATGCCGGGCAGCCGGTGGCCGAGTCGCTTGGCCTGTGCGGCTTCGGGTACCTCGTCTTCGATGAGCCAGGTCTTGTGGGTGTGGCGTAGGTCGTGGAAGTGCATCCCGGGCACGATCGGCGAGACCTTCTTGGTGGGGTTGCCATCGACGGCTGGCCGCCAGGTGCGGCGGTGGAAGCTGGAGCGTCGCAGCAGCCCGCCGTCACGGCCGATGAACGCATGCTCGTGGTCGTGAGTGGTCAGGTGCTCGCGAAGCAGGTTGACCAGGAAAGGCGGCAGCAGGATGTCGCGGACCGCTGCTGGAGTCTTGGGCGGTCCGAGGCTGAGGTGGCCGCCGACCTCGTGCAGCGCGCCATGGACGGGGTCGACGTGTATGCGCGCGTCGTCGAGCTTGCAGTTGGGCCGACGTAGCCCGGCCAGCTCACCCCAGCGCATGCCGGTGTAGGCGGCGGTGATGACCAGGGCACGGTTGGGTGGGTTGAGGCGTGCGGCGACGGCGGCGACCTGTTCGGTGGTGGCCCATGGTCGTTCGGGTCGCGGTGGTACGGCGTTGCGTACCCGCCGGCACGGGTTGAGCGGGATGCGGCGTTCCTCGACAGCCTCGTTCATCAGCATGGACATCAGGTTGAGGATGCTGGCGACGGTGGCGGAGGCGCGGCGGCGGCTGAGATCCTTCACCCAGGCTTTGACGGCCATGCGGGTGATCGCGTTGAGCGGGATGTCGCCGAAACGAGGCAGGATATGCAGCTCGAGGTGCGAGCGGTACCGTTCCCAGGTGGCGGCGCCGACGTCGTGTGCCTCGGTCCAAATCTCGACCCATTCACGTAGGGTGATCCGGCCATCGTCAGGATTGATGAATATGTCGCGCCGCTGGTCTGTTTCGATGTCGGCGGCGCGTGCTTTGGCTGCGGTTCTGGTGGGGTGGGTGCCGTCGGTGGCTACCCTGCCGTCGGGCAGCCGGAAGCGGACACGGTATCCCGATCGATGGGGTTCTACCCAGGCCATGCCGTTTCCTTTCATGATCGTTCACACGGTGTCCCCGGTGACGGGGACTACCATGGACGCTCCCCGGGCGGTGGGTGTCAAGCCGTCGACTCGGTGCGCCCAGTCGGCTGACGAGGCCGGGTGATGCGTGGGGCTTGCTCGCCTGCGGCGATGATGGTGGCGATGTCTGCGGGGGAGAACCGTAAGTGTTTGCCGATGAAGGTGCACGGGACCGCGCGGGCGCTGGCCTTCTTGCGTAGCCAGGATGGGCTGACCTGGAGGAGGTCGGCGGCCTGCCTGGCGGTGTAGAGCAGTGGTTCGTGCGACGAGTCGAGCTTGGCATCGCCGGACACGGTGGCCTCCTCATGTGTTTCCGTTGGCGCTCGGACGGCGGTCAGGTTGGCCGGTGCCGCGTCCTTCGTGCCGGCTATCGCCGGGTTGCCAGGGCCTGGAACACGAGCACGGTCTCGTGCTGCGCCAACCATTGCGGATCACCGTCGGCGAGCGCGGACCGCACGTTGCGAAGCTGGAAGAACGAGGCGCGGGGTACGAGCCGACCGTCGCGGACGGCGGCGATCAACGCGGGGCACCGGTCGACCAGGCGCAGCCCGGCGGTGGCGGCGGCGGTGATGACCATGCCCGGGATGTCCACGAGAGAGCCGTGGCGCCGGTAGGGCCGGGCGGTGACCACGACGTGCCCACCCGGGCGTAGCAGCGGGAG
>WHTQ01000164.1 GCA_009377645.1 Micromonosporaceae bacterium
CCGGCCCCGGGAGTACCTGGTGGACTTCTACGGCGACATCACCGACGCGATCAACGCCGGGCAGGGCAGCGACCGGCTGCTGGTGGCGTGGGACCTCACCGCCCCGGCCGTGGTCGCCGCCTGCGCCGGCACCCCGCTGCAGCCGGACCCGGCGGTGGTGGCCGGGGCGGTGCCGGCGCTGGTGGAGGGCGGGTCCGGCCGACCGCGGGTCGCGCCCGAGTCCCGGTGGCGGCCGGCGGAGCGGGTGCTGGTCGCGGTGCCGGAGACGATCGAGAGCCTGCGCCGCACCGACCCGGAGACCGCGCTCGCCTGGCGGACCGCGGTGCGGGACCTGCTCGGCGGTATGGTCGCCACCGGCGCCCGGGTGGTCGGCTTCACCAGGACCGGGGGCTACCTGGTCGAGCGGAGTGCGTCGTGAAGCTGCACGGGTTCGAGCTGGTCCGGCTGTCCATGCCGTTGGTCGCACCGTTCCGCACGTCGTTCGGCGTCCAGACCGTCCGGGACGTGCTGCTGGTGCGGGCCGACACCGGCGACGGGGTCGGCTGGGGGGAGTGCGTCGCCGGGGGCGAGCCGCTCTACTCATCCGAGTACGTCGACGACGCCGCCGACGTGATCCGCCGCTTCCTCGCCCCCCGGCTGCTCGCCGCTGACCGGCTGGACCCGGCTCGGGTCGGGCCGGCGCTGGCGCCGGTCCGCGGGCACCGGATGGCCAAGGCGGCGGTCGAGACCGCGGTGCTCGACGCCTGGCTGCGGGGGCGGGGCGTGCCGCTGGCGGCGTACCTGGGCGCCACCCGGGACCGGGTGCCGGCCGGGGTGTCGGTCGGGATCATGGACTCCCTCCCGGAGCTGCTCGACGCCGTGGCGGGCTACCTCGCGCAGGGCTACCTGCGGATCAAGCTCAAGATCGAACCCGGCTGGGATGTCGAACCGGTGCGCGCCGTCCGGGAGCGGTTCGGGGACGACCTGCTTCTCCAGGTCGACGCCAACGCCGCGTACCAGCCTGCCGACACCCGGCAGCTGGCCCGGCTGGACCCGTACCAGCTGCTGCTCATCGAACAGCCGCTCGACGAGGACGACCTGCGCGGGCACGCCGCGCTCGCCCGGCACCTGCGGACGCCGATCTGTCTCGACGAGTCCATCACCTCGGCCCGGGCCGCCGCCGACGCCATCGCGCTGGGCGCCTGCGCGGTCGTCAACATCAAGCCCGGTCGGGTCGGCGGCTACCTCGAGGCCCGCCGCATCCACGACCTCTGCCACGCCCACGGCGTTCCGGTCTGGTGTGGCGGCATGCTGGAGACCGGTGTCGGCCGGGCCGCCAACGTGGCCCTGGCCGCCCTGCCGGCATTCACCCTGCCGGGCGACACCTCGGCCTCGTCCCGGTACTACGCGCAGGACATCACCCCCCCGTTCGAGCTGGCGGGCGGCCAGCTCGGCGTACCGTCCGGCCCCGGCATCGGCGTCGATCCGATCCCGGACACCCTCCGCGAGCTGACCACCAGCAAGGAGTGGCTGGCGGCACGCTAGCGTGTGGGAGATGCTCCATCGGCCCCGCGCCACGCTTGGACGCCTCCTGGACGAGCTCGGCACCACGCTGCTCGAGGTCGTCGCCGGCCGGGTGGCGCCGGGCACACCGGTCGGCGGAGTGGCGATCCACGACCGGCTGGACCCGCCGGTGCTGCCCGAGCACGCGCTCGTGCTCGGCATCGGCCTGCACCAGCCCGCCGAGATCGCCGACGTGCTCCGGGAGGTGGGTGCGGCCGGTGCGGTGGGCCTGGTGGTCCGGGTTCCGGTCGACGCCGACGCCGAGGTCGGGGCGGCGGTCACGGCCACCGGGACCATCCTGTTCGGGCTCACCCGGGGTGCCTCCTGGGCGCAGGTCGCTGCCCTGCTCCGGTCGCTGCTGGCCGCCGACGATCTGGCCGACGCGGATGGCGAGACCCTGGCCGGGGCCACCGCGGGCGACCTGTTCGCACTGGCCGGTGCGGTGTCGACGCTGCTCGGTGCGCCCGTGACGATCGAGGACCTCAACTCCCGGGTGCTCGCTTTCTCCGCCAACCAGGACAAGGCCGACGACCCTCGCAAGGAGACCGTGCTCGGCCAGCAGGTCCCGGAGCGGTACCTGCGCGAGCTCGAGCAGCGCGGGATCTTCCGGCAGCTGTACGGGTCCGACCGGCCGGTGTACATCACCGGGCTGCCGGGCGTGGCCCTGCCGCGGGTGGCGATCCGGGTGCGGGCCGGGGACGAGATCCTGGGTTCGATGTGGGCCGCGGTGACCGGCCCGCTCTCGCCCGAACGCGAGCGGGCCTTTGTGGACTCTGCCCGGCTGGTGTCGCTGCACCTGCTCCGGCGTCGGGCCGGGGCGGACGTGGAGCGCCGGCTGCGTACCGAGCTGCTGGCGACGTTGCTGGAGGGCGGGCCGGGCGCCGCCCACGCGGCCGGCCGGCTCGGGGTGGCGACCGGACCGGCGTGCGTGCTCGCGCTGGGCGTGCGCGGCGGCGGCGAGGAGTCCCGGGTCGAGGCCGAGCTGCAGCGGTTGAGCGGCGCGTTCGCGCTGCACCTCTCGGCCGTGCACCCGCGCTCGGTGGCCGCGCTGATCGGCGGGATGGTGTACGGGCTCATCCCGCTCGCTGGCCGGGAGACCGACCAGCGGGCGGTGGCCATCGCGCGCGGGTTCCTGGACCGGATCGGCGATCGCACCGAGATCGCCATCGGCATCGGCCGGGTGGCCGGCGACGCGACCGAGCTGCCCCGCTCCCGGGCGGACGCCGAGCGGGCGCTGCGCGTCCTGCTCGCCGGGCGGGCGGGGACCCGCGCCGCGCGGGCCGAGGATGTGCAGATCGCGGCGCTGCTGCTCGAGCTGGGCGATCTCATGGCCGCGGAGCAGCAGGAACCGGCCGGACCGGTGGCCCGGCTGGCCGCGTACGACGCGGGGCACCGGTCCGACCTGGTCGCCACGCTGCGCACCTGGCTGGACGAGCTGGGGGACATGCAGGCGACCGCGGCCGCCCTGCACATCCACCGGAACACGTTGCGGTACCGGCTGGAGCGGATCGCGGAGATCGGCGGCATCGACCTGGCCGATCCGGAGGCCCGGTTCGCGGCGATGCTGGAGCTCAGGCTGACCGGCCTGCCGGTAGACATGAACCGCGGTTGAGGTTTCAG
>WHTQ01000051.1 GCA_009377645.1 Micromonosporaceae bacterium
GGACGACGGCGCTACGAAGATCGACATGACCGGAGTGCTGAGCCGAGGGCAAGCCGTCGAGCAGATGCGACTGATGGCCGCGCAGATCCGCGACGGCCGGCGTCCCGTCCCCGGCAGCCCGGAGCCGGACGGAGGTGGCGACGATGCTGGTTGACGGCTGCGTGTTCTGCCAGATCGTGGCGCGGCGCGCTCCGGCGCAGATCATCCACGAATGGCCGGACGCGCTCGCGATTGTGCCGTTGCAGCCTGTTGCACCGGGCCATCTGCTGGTGCTGCCGGTGCAGCATGTGCGGGACTTCATGGCCGACCCGGCCGTCACCGCTGCGGTGGCGCTGCGGGCGGCGGAGATTGCCCACCGGCCGTGCAACCTGATCGCGTCGGCGGGTGGTGCCGCCACCCAGACCGTGTGGCACCTGCACCTGCATGTGGTGCCTCGCCGGTCGGGTGACGGGTTGGCGCTGCCGTGGTCCGGCAGCCCGGAGCCGGCCCCAGCCGGCGGAGAGGAACCCGACCATGGCTAAAACCGTGCGAACGGCCTCCTGTGGAGGAGCGCAGAGCGACGAACAGCCCCCAGCCCTACCCGAGGTACCCCATGGCTGATTGCGCCGTCTGTGGCCGCCCCGTGCCCGACGTGGCCTACGTCTGCCAGGCCAGCGCCGACCAGCTCGCCAGCGCGCTGCACGCCGCCGCCGACCTGTGGCCCGAGCTCCAGACCACCATCGCCGGCCTGGCCAGGATGGCCGACCCCGGACCACGGGCACGCGGCCACACCCCACCCCAGCCCATCCGACCCGGGCTCGGCAACCTCGACCGCGACCACCAGCTGGGCCCGCCGACTGGGCTGCCGTTCAACTGGTCCGCCAGTGTCGACGCCGAGGACATCCGCAGCGAGATCAGCGGCTGGTGCCGTATCGTGGTCGAGGAGCGGTACGGCCACCAACCGCCGCACGGGCCGATCTGCGCCGAGTGCGACCACCCGACGTGCGAGCACATTCACGCCCGGCGCCGGTGGATGCCACCACCGACCACCGTCGCCGCCTCGATGCGGTGGCTCGCCGGGCAACTCGGCTGGCTCCGGTACCGGGAGTACGCCGGCGAAGCGTGGCGGGACCTGCGGGACGTTACTGGCTGGTTGCACCGGGCCGTCGACCGGCCGGCCAACCGCACCCGCTTCCCAGTAGGCCCCTGCCCGGAGATCACCGCCGGCGGTGTGCCCTGCGCCGGGCAGGTCACCGCCGTGATCCCAGCCCGGGAAGACCGGCCGGCGCTCATGGAGTGCGGCACCTGCGGAGAGCGGTGGCCGACGATCCAGTGGGCACGCGTCGGTCGGCGGATGCTGAAGGCGCAGGAGAGGATGATGACATGACGTTGGTGGAGTTCTTGAGGGCGCGGCTGGACGAGGACGAGCAGGTGGCAACGGAGGCATTGCGCGGTTACCCCAGCGACGATCCGGCGTCGGCCGCGCCCTGGCGCGCCGAGTACCACCGGGTGATGCAGTGGCCGCGCGGCCGTCCCCACTCGGAGGTGCAGCTAGTGGTCCAAGCGCAGTGGGGTGACGTGCACGCCACCAGACACATCGCCCGCCACGACCCAGCCAGGGTGCTGGCCGAGGTGGACGCCAGGCGGCGGATCATTGACGGACCAAACGGCGGCGGCGGACCCGAAAGCCACGATGAGTGGGTCGAAACCCTCCGTCTGCTGGCGCTGCCGTATGCCGATCATGACGACTACGACCCGGCGTGGCGGCCGGAATGAAGGTCAACATGAGCGAGCTGATGCTGAATTTGCTCCGCCGCCACGACGAGCAGCACCGCCATGCCCACGCCGAGCTCGGACCTGCGGCTGATGCCCTGTGCTGGCTATGGGGAGGGCATGGCGATCTGGCCCCTGAGTGGGAACGTCTTACGCAGGAGGAGCAGCAACGATGAGAGTCCCGATCGCTCTCGCCTCGCTCGCGTCCGGCGTCCCGGTGCGGACCCTGCGCCGGTGGGCGGCGGACGGGCGGCTCACCGTAGAGCGGCTGGGCCGGGTGTACCTACTCGACCCGATTGAGGTAGCCGAGCTGGACGAGATGCGCGACGGGCGGAGCAAGTTGACAAGCGCCAGGTAGTGGCCCCATACTTCGTATAAGGTCGGAGTGGTGTCACCCCGGAGGCTTCACTTCCGAAGGCTGTGAGTTCAACCGGCCCCCCTCGGAAGACCCCCCGACTGGTAGTCCCCCCGCCGGCTGGTAGTCCCCGCTGACATTTCCTGTGTGTTCGCTGCACTGAGGTCATCGGCGGCGGCTGCACCAGGACGAACGGCGCAGGTGTGGATCCCCCCTGATTGGAGTGTCACCGATGCCACCACGCACGTGGAAAGCGGATCCGACCAGCAGGCGTAAATCACCCCGCCCCCTGGGCTGGAAGAAGACCAGGGAACAGGTGCTGAACAGGGACGGCCACGCCTGCCAGCTGCGCTACTCAGGCTTCTGTATCGGCCAGGCGAGCGAGGTCGATCACATCGGCGACGACGACGACCACGACATGGCCAACCTGCGCTCGGCATGCAGCCCCTGCCACCGGCGGCGCTCCGCACTACAAGGAGCCCACGCCCTACACGCGCAGCGACGGGCAGTCGCGCGAAAAGCCGAACCACATCCAGGACTACGGGCACCAGCGGCGGACGACAGAGCAGACAGCGACAACAGTGAGGCATCGAGTTCCACCGATAGGTGGGGGGGTGCCCCCATCGATGGTCATCAGGCACCCGGCACGGCATAGCGCCGGAGCCCTGGTACGGGTAACAAAGCCGATCTGAGATGACTGACGCAGCGACGCAGCGAGGTGAATCGATGGAGCCACAGCACAACACGGCAGCGGTTACACGCGACCTTCTCTCGCTGATCGGCGGGTAGTCATGGGTACACGCGGGCCGGTCCCGAACCGGTCTGACCAGCGGAGGCGGCGGAACAAGCCGGAGGTTCCGGTCTCGACGGCACCGGCCGGTGCGCTGGCGGATCGGGAGCCGGGCGACGAAGCTTGGCACCCGATCGCGCTGCGCTGGTACGAGGGCTTGGCGTTGTCCGGGCAGTCCGCCTTCTACCAGCGGTCGGACTGGGACACCGCTCTGTACGTCGCGGAGGCGATGAGCCGCAACCTGCAGGCCAGCCGGTTCTCGGCGCAGCTGTTCGCAGCGGTGATGTCGGCGACCTCGTCGCTGCTGGCTACCGAGGGCGACCGGCGCCGGCTGCGGATCGAGCTGGAGCGGGCGAAGGCGAAGCCGGACGGTCCTAACGAGGTGGTGACGGAGCTTGACGAGTACCGTCGCCGCGCTAGCGCCGGCTGACCGACTCGACACCCTCCCGCCGGGCCTGCCGGAGCTGACTCTCGGGTACGAGGCGGCGGCGTGGGCGCACCGGTGGCTGGTGCAGCCGAACGGGCCACGGGCGGGTAAGCCGTTCAGGCTAACTGACCGGCAGTTCCGTTTCATCTGCTGGTGGTACGCCGTCGATGAACGAGGCCGCTGGTTGTTTCATCACGGCGTCCGGCGGCTGGCGAAGGGCTCCGGGAAGTCGCCGGCGGCGGCGGTGCTGGCGCTGATCGAGTTCTGCGCGCCGGTCCGGCTGGTCGACTTCGACGCGAAGGCGCTGGGCGGATGCCGTGGCCGGGTGGTGGACTTGCCGCTGGTGCAGATCGCCGCGACCGCCGAGAGCCAGACCGCGAACACGATGCGGATGGTGCGGGCGTTCGCCAGCAAGCGGTCGCGGGTGGTGGCTGAGTACGAGCTGGACCCGGGCAAGACGAAGTACTACAAGCTGCCCGAGGGGACGCTGGAGGTCATCACCTCGTCGGGTGTGGCTGCGGAGGGCGCGGAGGCGTCGTTCATCGTGGCCGACGAGACGGAACACTGGAAGCCGGCCAATGGCGGCCCGTTCCTCGCGTCCACCCTGGCGGACAACCTCGCCAAGTCCGGCTCCCGGATGCTGGAGACCAGCAACGCGTGGGTCCCGGGTCAGGAGTCGGTAGCTGAGGCCACCTGGGACGCATGGGTGGCGCAGGAGGAGGGCCGCGTGCGGGCGCAGACCCGCATGCTCTACGACGCGGTGATCGCCCCGCCGGACCTAGACATGGCGGACCGGCCGGCCCTGTTCGCGGCGATCGAGCAGCTGTACATCGACTGCCTGGGGTGGATCGATCCGCACGCGATTGTCAACCGTATCCATGACCCGCGGAGCAACCCATCCGATAGTCGGCGGAAGTACCTGAATCGGCCGACGGCCGCGGATGACGCGTGGCTGGCGCCGTGGCTGTGGGAGGCGTGTTCCGCGCCGGACGTGGACGTTGCCGAGGGCGACGAGGTGGTGCTGTTCTTCGACGGGTCGAAGAGTCAGGACTCCACCGCGCTGGTCGGCTGCCGGATGTCCGACGGGCACTTGTTCCTGATCGGGGCGTGGGAGCGGCCGCCGGGTCCGACCGGTAGCGGCTGGCAGGTGTCGGTGGACGAGGTGGACGCCGTGGTCGACTGGGCGTTCGAGCGGTACGAGGTGGTGGCGTGCTACGCGGACGTGCGGGAGTGGGAGAGCTTCGTGCACACCGCCTGGCCGGACCGGTACGCCGAGCAGCTGCTGGTGTGGGCGCAGAAGACCGGGAAGAGCACTGCGGCGATCGCGTGGGATATGCGCGCTCACGTGCTGGATTTCACTCGGGCTGCGGAGACGTTGCATACCGAGGTGGTGGAGCGGCAGGTGACCCACGACGGGTCGGCGGTGCTGTCCCGGCATGTGACGAACTGCCGGCAGCGGCACAGCCGGTGGGGGATCAGCGTCGGCAAGGAGTCGCCGGGCAGCCCGAAAAAGATCGACGCGGCGGTGTGTGCGATCGGGGCGCGGATGGTGCGCCGGCACGTGCTGGCCTCGCCGGAGTGGGCGGAGCGGGGCAAGCGGTCGCGTGGCGGCCGGGTCGTGGGCTGGGGATAGGCGAAGGCGGGGTGATGCGCAGTGGCTCTGGAGACAGCGGACCAGATCAAGCAGGCCCTAGAGGTGCTGCGGAACACCCGATCGAGGGAGCAGTCCCGGCTGGAGCGGATCGCCCGGTTCCTGCACGACAGCGTGACCGGCGCCGTGGCCGGGGTGTATGTGCCCCGCCGCGCGACCCGGGAGTATCGGCTGTTGGTGGACCAGTCGCGGTTCAACGTGCTGGACCTGGTGGTGACGGCGGTTGCGCAGAACCTGTATGTAGACGGGTTCCGTCCCACCGGCCCGGGCGGCCGGGCGCCAACGTCGGACAACGCGCCGATCTGGGATGCGGTGTGGCAGCCGAACCGGATGGACGCCCGCCAGTCGGCGATCTACCGCGACGCGATCTCCTACGGGGTCTCGTACGCCCTGGTGCTGCCGGGCGACACGGCGCCGGCGGCTATCACCCCGCTGTCGGCGCGCCGGCTGACCGCACTGTACGCGGACCCGGCCAACGACGAGTGGCCGGAGCTGGCGATGGAGGTCGACCACATCCGCACCGTCGAACGGCGCAAGGTCATGACGGTCCGGCTGTACGACGAGGCGTCCGTCATCACCGTGGAGTCGGATGACCAGCTGGCGCCGCGGGTGCTGTCGGTGGAGCAGCACGACCTGGGTGTGGTGCCGATCGTCAGGTTCCGGGACCGGTACGGAATGGGTGTGTCGCCGGGGAAGGTGGAGCCGTTGATCCCGGTGCAGCAGCAGATCAACCAGACCACGTTTGGGCTGGCGATGGCGCTGCAGTACTCAGCGTTTCGGCAGCGGTGGGCCACCGGTATGGAGATCCAGGAGGACGAGAACGGTAACCCAATCGAACCGTTCAACGTCGCGGCCGACCAGATGTTGCAGAGCGACAGCCCGAATACCAAGTTCGGCACGTTCGAGCAGTCCGACCTGTCCAGCTACCTGAACGCACGGGACAAGCAGCTGCTGCACATCGCAAGCGTGGCGCAGATCCCGCCGCACAACCTACTGGTCGGCGCGGGGGTCTCGAACATCTCGGCCGAGGCGCTGGCAGCGCTGGAGGCGGGCCACCGGCAGGACATCGCGGAGCATCAGGTGTCGTTCGGGGAGTCGTTGGAACAGACGCTACGCCTGGCGGGGTTGGCGATGGGCGATCGCGCCGCGTGGGAGGACATGTCGGCGCAGGTGGTGTGGCGGGACACGACGCCACGCTCGCTCGGGCAGGTGGCGGACGCGCTGGGGAAGCTGGCGCAGATGCTGGGTCTGCCGGTGGAGATCCTCTGGGAGCGGCTACCGGGGTTCACCCAGCAGGATATCGACCGGGCGCGCCAGCTGGTTCAGGAGCGGGACGCTATCTCGGCGCTGGACCGGCTGGTCAACGGCGCACCGGGGGGACAGGGTGCCGGGGCCGGCCGCGAACCGACTCTCGCTGGCACACCAGGCTGAGCTGTCCGCGCTGTCGGCGGTGGTGGGGCAGGAGGTGCGTCGCCTGGCCGCAACCGTCGACACGTCGGACGTGGACGCCTGGTGGCGGCGGGTGCTTGATGAGCTGCTGACCCTGGTGGCCACCGCGTTCGCCGGGTCACGGACGCTCGGTAGTCGCTACCTTCGTCAGCACGCCGCACTGGAGGGCGTCACGGCGGAGCCGGTGCTGGCGCAGTGGAACACCGAACGGGCGGTGACCGCACTGCGCGTGACCGGGCCGGTCGAGTGGAAGCGGAACCTAGCCAGGACCGGCCAGCCGGCGGCGGCCGATCGGGCGATGCAGTCGACCCTGGCGGGCTCAGCGCAACGGCTGGCCGAGGCCGGGTCCCGCGAGACGGTCGACGCGACGGTGGCGGGGTCGGATCTGATCGTCGGCTGGCGCCGGGTGACCGACGCCGACCCGTGCTTCTTTTGCGCGATGCTCGCTTCACGGGGCGCGGTGTACAAGACTGCCGGGACGGCCGGCGCGGGAAACCCGTTCCACGACCACGACCAGTGCACCGTCGAGCCCCTGTACATGCGGGAGACCGAGCCGCCGGAGGTCCAGCGGCTGGCCGATCTGTGGCGGGAGGTCACCGCCGGCCACTCCGGCAAGGCCGCGATCCGGGAGTGGCGTCGCTGGTGGGACCAGAACCGGGGCCAGGTCGACCTCGCGCAGCAACCGGATCGTACGGAACCGGCGCCCGAGCGGTCCGCCGAGTCGGTGGCGCCGCGGCGGCTGACCCACGGCGAGGCCGTGGACATGATGGAGGACATGCTGACCGCCGAGCCGTGGACCCGGGACCAGCTGGTGGCGATGGGCGACTACTCCGGCGCGAACTACCTGGATGTCAACTCGCTGCTGCGCGGCTTCGATCCACCGGAGAACTTCGAGCCTGAGCACCTGGCCGAGTTGCGCAAGTCGATCCAGGACCTGACCGAGGGCATGCGACCGCTACCAGAGCCGATCCTGGTTTACCGGCGCGCCGACTCGCCGGCGTTCGGCGTCGAAGAGCTGGACGACCTGAGCGGGCTGGTCGGGCGGACCCTACAGGATCCGGGGTTCATGTCGACCACGGTCGCGCCGGATGAGGTCGGGGACTTCGACGCGTTCGGTGAGGTGCTGATGGAGATCACCGCACCGGCAGGGACGCCCGCGGCCTATCTGGAGCCGGTCAGCAAGACGCCGGGCGAGTTCGAGCTGTTGCTAGCGCCGGCGCGCGGGTACCGTATCCTGGACGTGAGCCGCGAAGGCGACCAGGTACGGATGCGGGTGGAGGTGCTGCCGGAATGAGCGCACTGTCCGACCCACGCAATGTGGACCTGAGTCGTGATGTTCAGCGTGATGGCGATGTCCGGGACGAGCCGTGGTGGCGCGACCTGTTCACGCCGCCGGAGGCCCCGCAGGGTGAAGGCCGGCCGGATCGGCAGCCCCGGGACCGTCGCCGCTGACCGTTACCTCTGTTCATCAGGAGGTATCTCGTGGCAGATCCATCCGCAGAAGAGCGGCGCCGTCTGGCCAGTCAAGGCCGGGCGCTCCCGGGCCGTGACGGCGGCCCGGGCCGGTTCCCGATCCGCAACCGCGACGATCTTGATCGGGCGATCCAGGCGGTGGGGCGTGTGCGCCCGAACACCGAGCAGGCCCGGGCCAAAGTCCGGCGGTTCATCATCCGTCGTGCCCGTGAGTTGGGGCTCGCTTCGATGATTCCCGACTCCTGGGCCTCGGACGGCAGCCTCAAGGGCTGACCGGCCACAACGGCTGCCCGAAACGGACGGCTGTAACCCAAATCCCGAAACGGGAGAACCAAATGGCAGAACCAACAGAGGTCGACGCTGCCCAGGATCAGGCCGAAACGGCCGACGAGTGGCGCGCCGAGGCGGAAAAGTGGAAGCAGCAGGCTTCCGATCACGACAAGGCGGCCCGGGCGAACGCCGGGGCGGCCGAGAAGCTGGCCGAGCTGGAGCAGGCCGGCCAGCAGCAGGAAGATCGGCACGCTGAGCAGCTGCTGGCCGCAGCGGTTGAGGCCGGGCAGGAGACGGCAGCGGTTCGGGAGGAAGGCGAGAAGTCCGCCGCCGAGTGGCAGGCGGAGGCCGAGAAGTGGAAGACGCTCAGCCGCAAGAACGAGGACCTGTCCAAGAAGAACCTGGCCGCCGTCCGCCGCCTGGAGAAGCTCGAAGCGGAAGGTGAGGCCACCAAGGAGACGGCGGCCAAGACGACCGCCGAGCTGCAGGCCAAGGCCACCGACGCCGAGGCGAAGGCGATCCGCTACCAGGTCGCCCAGGAGATGGGCGTCCCCAAGGAGCTGATGAGCCTGCTCGCCGGCAACTCCAAGAAGGAAATCGAAGAGCAGGCCGAGAAGCTGCTGATCACGCTGGACCGGAACAAGCCACCTGAGCCCGGCCCGGACCCAGCCGAGAACGAGAAGCTGGAGAAGGAGCGGGCCGAGCTGGCCGAGGCGAAGCAGCGGGCCGAGCTGGCCGAGGCGAAGGCGCTCAGGTATGAGATCGCCGCCGAGATGCAACTGCCGGCCGGGGTGGCGGACCTGCTGACCGCGAGTACTCGCGAAGACCTGACGCGCCAGGCCGATGCGCTGCTCAAGGTGGTCGGCCCGAAGCCGGCCGACGAAGCGTCGACCCGCGCACGCATGCCCACCAAGCGGCTGCGCTCTGGCGCCCTGCCCGAGGGCACCGAACCCGAACCCGATCCTTCCGACGTGGCAGCAGCCGTGCTGCGGAGGAACCGGGGCTACTAACGCACCACGGCAGGACGCCGTGGTTAGCCAGAAAGGTAACCAATCATGGCGTTCCTGACTGCCAAGGGCATCTCCCGTACGGCGATCGCCCTCCTGACCCGGACCCTGGTGCTGCCGATGACGGTCACCCGGGTCCCCGGTGACGAGTTCGCCGGCGCGAACGGTGACACGATCACGATCCGGGTTCCGGTGCCGAGCGTGGCCCGGACCCAGGCGTCGCCCGGCGCGTCGATCACGTACGACGACGTGGATGAGGTGGCGGTCGACGTGACCCTGGCGCACCTGTACCACGCGACCCGGATCACCGACGAGGACCTGTCGCTGGCGCTGGAGAGCTTCGCCGAGCAGGTGAGCCTCAAGCAGGTGTCCGCGGTGGCTACCCGGGCTGAGGACCAGCTCGCCGGGACCATGAACGTGCTGCCGAGTGAGCTGGACATCGCGGCCGGCGGGGCCGACGTGGAGGCCCAGGTGCTGGCGGCCCGGGAGGCGCTGGGCGAGGCGAACGTGCCCAGCGGGATGCGGTGGCTGGCCGTCTCCCCGCAGGTGGCGACGTTCCTGCTGAAGCTGGACAAGTTCTCCCGGGTCGACGCCTCGGGCACGGACTCGGCGCTGCGGGACGCGATCATTGGCCGCATCTACGGCTTCCAGGTCGTGGAGAGCAACGCGCTCAACACCGGCACCGCGGTCGCCTACCACCAGTCCGGGTTCGTGTTCGGGAACCGGACGCCAGTGACGCCGCGCGGTGCGGCTGACTCGGCCACCGCCACCGAGGGTGGCGTGGGTCTGCGGCAGATCTTCCAGTACGACCCGGACGTTCTGTCCGACGCGAGCGTGGTCTCGACGTTCGCGGGCGGGAGCCTGGTCGACGCGGACCGCGTGGTGAAGCTCACCACCGGCGGCGCGCCCAGCTGATCACTACAACCCTGAGGAGAAGCCGAAATGGCGCTCACCTACCGGAACACGCGGACAGGCCGCGTGGTCACCATGCCCGAGCCGGGCGAAGTTCTCGCCGAGGGTGAGGAGCGTGCCGAACGCGCGTCCCGGCCGGGCACCAAGAAGGCCCGCCGCGAGGCGGAGATCATCGCCGACACGGCAGCGCGAAACGCGGTCCATGTCCGGCACACCCTGGACAAGATGGACGCCTCCACGAAGTGGCAGCGGTACAACCCCCCGTCTGTCGGTGAACTGACGGAGACCGAGCGGGAAGCGGACCGGCAGGCTGCGGGCGGCGATCCCGACAGCGGGCCGAAGTCGGCGGATGTGCGGGCGTGGGCGCAAGCCCAAGGGATCGAGGTCCCGCAGCGTGGGAGGCTGCCCGGCGAGGTGCTCGACGCGTATCTCGCCGCACACAGCTGATGCGCGTTCTGGCGCTGGCGGTGCGCTACCTACCTGGGTTCTGCGCGGGCGCGGAGACGATGCTCCACAGCATGCTCCGCGCCCTCGCAGAACGGGGCCACCAGGTGGACGTGTCGCTGTCGGGTCAGGACGGGGCACCATACGACGTTGACGGCGTGAAGGTGTGGCCGTACGTCTCGAAACGAGACATCTGGGACCACCTTCCCGGCGCCGACGTGGTCGTGTCGCAGCTGGAGAACTCCCCGCGGGCGGCATCGCTCGGCCACTGGAACGGCGTGCCCGTGGTGCTCGTCAACCACAACAGCTTCTTGGCATCCAAGAAGGTCACGGTCGCGCCGCAGGGTCACGTGGATTTGGTGGTGGCCAACTCCGAATGGCTGGCCGCTGACCTGCGGGACTGGTACGCCGGGCAGCGGCGGCAGCCGCCACAGATCGTCGTGTGCCGCCCACTGGTCGACCCGGCGGAACACGCGACAACCCCGGGAGACCGGGTGACCCTGGTGAATCTGCGGGTGGACGAACCCAACCCCGACGGCGAGGGGGCCGTGGGCAAGGGTGGTGCGCTGTTCCGCCGCCTGGCGGAGCGGATGCCCGACATCCCGTTCCTGGGCGTCACCGGTGCCTACGGTGTCCAGCAGGACATGTCCGGTCTGGACAACGTAGAAGTCCTGCCCCATGTGCCGCATGACCAGATGCGAGAGCAGGTGTGGTCGCGGACCCGGGTGCTGCTGGTGCCCAGCTCGTACGAGAGCTGGGGGCGGGTCGGTACCGAGGCGATCTGCTCCGGCATCCCGGTGGTGGCGCATCCAACACCTGGGCTGCGGGAGTCGCTTGCCGCCGGCGGGATCTTCGTGGACCGCGAAGATGCCGACGCCTGGGCGGCGGCGATCACCGACCTGTCCGACCCCGAGGTATATGCGTCGGCGTCGGCGCGGGCGCTGGCCCGGGCGGCCGAGCTGGACCCGGCTGAGGATCTGGCTCGCTGGTGCGAGGCCGTCGAGGCGATCGCGGGACGGCGGGACCGCTGATGCCCCACTCTGACGCCCAGGGCAAGGACGTCGCGCTCGGCTGGTACCAGCAGATCCAACCGACGACAGTAGTCGACGTCGGTGCCGGCTGTGGCACCTACGCCAAGCTGATGCGTCAGCCGGGCGACACCGCCCGCTGGACGGCCGTCGAGGCGTGGCAGCCGTACCTGCCCGAGTTCGAGCTGCGCGGCCTGTACGACCAGGTGGTGGTCGCCGACGCGCGGCACCTGAACTGGTCGGACTATCAGGCTGACCTGGTCATCGCTGGGGACGTGCTGGAGCACATGGGCCGCGACGACGCGAAGGCGCTGCTGCGGCGGATCAAGCACGCTGCGGCGAATCTGATCGTGTCGATTCCGGTGCTGCACCTGCCGCAGGGCGCCGCCAACGGCAACCCGTACGAGCGGCACGTGGACCACTGGTCGGCCGGTGCGATGGCGGCCGAGCTCGGCGGCGGCGTGAAAGAGACGTGGGTGGGTAGCGTGCTCGGCTACTTCTGGTGGTCGAGGGAGGTGACTGGTGGCTGATCTGGCGACGACTGCAGACCTTGAGGGCCGGCTCGGCCGGTCCCTGACCGCGGCCGAGCTTGCCCGGGCGTCAGCACTCCTGGCCGACGCGTCGGCGCTGGTGCGTGCCTACACCCGGCAGGACTTCGACTCGGTGACCGGTGACACGGTGGTGCTGCGGCCGGTCGGTAGCTACCTGCGGCTGCCGCAGCGTCCGGTGATTGACGTGCAGCAGGTCGCCGGCATCGACTGCGACGGGCTGGTCGGTGAGCCGATCGCCGGCTGGTGCTTCGACGGCGTTGACAAGGTCGAGATCACCGGGGCCACCTTCAAGGGGATCTCAGATCCCTGGTGGCCGTGGAACCACTGGCCGGAGACGTTCGAGGTCACCTACGACCACGGATACACGGTGACACCTGCGGACGTGGTGGCGGTCACCGCCGGCGTGGCGCTGCGGGTGCTGGCCTCGCCGTCGCAGGTGGACGGCATGGTCAGCGAGCGCATCGGCCAGTACTTCTACCAGCTGCAGCAGGGATCAGGCGCGGTCGGCCTGTCGGTGCGGCTGAGCGACGCTGACAAAGACGCGCTGGGCCGGTACCGGCGCACCGCGTCCACGATCGCGCTGCGGGCAGGCTGATGGCCGCCTCGGACGAGTTCCAGGGTGACAGCCTTGATCCGAGCTGGACCTTCGTGGATCCGGTGGGCGACTGCTCAGTCTCAGTCGCCGACTCCCGGGCCAGCATCGTGGTGCCGGCCGGGATCAGCCACTCGACCGACCAGACCGCGAACGGCGCTCCCTACATCTACCAGGCGGTCACCGACGGGGATCTGGACCTGTCGGCGAAGTTCGACAGCGCGCCGCGACGGGGCAGCAACATCCGCTTCCAGGGTGTGATCGCGTACGACGCGGCCGGCGTGGACCGTGTGGGGTTCATCGTGTTCTCGACGTCCACGTCCACCGCGATCTTCGCCTTCTCCAGGGTCGGCGGGTCCGGCCTCTCACACCTGAACCTGAACCTCAATGCCGCCGCACCGAGCCATATCCGGTTGACCCGGGCCGGCGACGTGTGGACCTGCTACACGAGCGCTGACGGCATGAACTGGACGCAGCGGGCGCAGTTCACCCGCGCCATGTCGGTGGCCCGGGCCGGGGTGTTCGCCGGCAACAGCTCCGGTAACCCGGCCTTCACCGCCAGGGTGGACTGGTGGCACGTCGGCGCCCCGACCGTACCAACCGCGCCGGACGTTGACCGCACCACGATCTGGACCGACGAGTTCACCGGCGCCGACGGGGCGGCGCCGGACCCGGCCCGGTGGGTGGTCGACAACGGCCCGGGCGGCTCGGCCACGATCCAGGGCAACGAGCTGCGGCTACGCCACACCGACGCCGAGGGCTCCAGCGGTGCGGTCTACACGGTGGACGGCCGGGCGAACATCGGGGTTCTGTGCCGGTACCGGTTCGCGGACAACCTGACGCCGCCGGCGTGGCTGGTTCCCGGCTTCTCCGCCGGCCAGACCCCGGCGGCCTCCGGCGGCGGCGGTAGTGCCGCCGAAGGGTTCGGCGACCTGTATTCGCCGGACTGGGGCTACGTCAACGAGCTGGGCAATGAGAACAGCCTCAGCCGCCCGTTCCGGGTCGACCAGGCGTCATTCCCGGACGGCACCTACGTCTACACGACTTACGTCCAGCTCGGCGCCGGCGCCGCAGCGTCGCAGACCACGGACCGGTGGCTGCGGCAGGAACGGCTGCAGGATCTCGCGGACGCGCGGGGGCTGCTCCGGATGCGGACGTGGGCCGGCACCCTGGAGGATGAGCCGAACACGTGGGACCTCGAGATGTGGGACGGGGTGCACGACGGCCCCGGCCGGTTGTACCTGAGCTACGGCAACAACGCTGCCAGCGGCCCGACGACGCGGGACGCGTTCGTGGACTCGGTGCAGCTGTACGAGATCGAGGCCGCGTCGACACCGACGCCAGCCCCGGCGACCGGCGGCATCCCTGCCGCGCTGCTGCCGCAGCAGGTGACGGTGGTCCGGCCGGTAGTGACCGTCGACTCCCACGGGAACCAGGTCTACGACTACGGCGGCGCCGCGACCCGCACCACAGTGGCCGGGTGGCTGCAGCAGGACCGCCGCGCCGAGCCGCGTTCGGACGGTCGGGAGCCGCTGGAGCAGCGCTGGCTGCTGGTGACGAACCACCAGGACGTGCAGGGCCGGGACCGGATCGAGTGGACCGAGACCCCGGACGTGTTCGAGGTGGAGGGTCCGCCGGAGCCGACGTACACGCCGGCCGGGTTCCACCACACCGAGGCGACGCTTCGCGTGGTTTCAGGGTAGGAGGCGGCGATGGCGCTCGTACGCTACCGGCCGAACCGGCGCGGCATCCGTGACCTTCTCGGCTCCCCCGAGGTGCTGGCGGACCTGCGGCTGCGCGCCGCCCGGGTAGCGATCACGGTCAGAGCGGACTACCAGGCGCGTCCACCCCACCAGGGCAGCGTGGACGTGGTGGTCGATGCTGGGCTGGAGCCGGAGTCCGGCCGGGCCCGCGCTGCTGTGATCGCGAAGCACCCGGGCGCGCTCGGGATCGAGGCCGACCGGCGCCCACTCGGCTCCGCCCTGGACGCGGCAGGCTGACCGTGGCCTACCCGGACGTGGTGGCACTGCTGCGCACCTACCTGCTGCCGATCGTCGACCCGGTAGAGGTCGTCTCCCGCGTGCCGCTCCCGCGCCCCGACCAGCTGGTGCAGATCCGACGGGTCGGCGGCACCGAGCTGCGGCCGGTGCGGGACCAGCCGCGGGTGGACGTGTTCTGCTGGGCCGCAACTGACCCTGCCGCGTGGACGCTGGCCGACCTGGTGCGCCGTTCGGTGCACGCCCTGGCCGGCACCGTGCTGCTCGGTCCGACCGTGTACCGGGTTGACGAGACCCTCGGCCCACGAAGCCTGGACGACCCGCCCACCGGCACCCCACGGGTGTGGATGACGTTTTCGGTATCGGTGCGAGCAGACGATGCGATAGCCCGCTGACCGCCCTACCCTCGCTCGGCTTCCGCGTGCCGGGTTCCTAACCGCACCAACAAACATGGAGGTCGTCGACATGTCCCTGCTAGCTGACGCTGTCCGGATTGGAATCACCGGGGAGCTGTATTCCGGTCCGCTGGGGACTACCCGGCCGACCGACTCGTCCACCGCCCTCGATCCGGCCTACGTCGGACTGGGCTACGTGTCCGAGGACGGCGTGACCGAGGCGCACGAGGACACCGTCCAGGACGTCATCGCCTGGCAGAATGCCACCGTGGTCCGGAGCACCCGGACCGAGTCGAAGATGACCCTGGCGATGACGCTGATCGAGACCAAGGGCGAAGTCCTGGAACTGTTCCATCCAGGCGCGAGCGTCGAGGTTGTCAGTGCGGGCGAGTGGAAGCTGGAAGTGCCTGTCCCGACGACCGACCGGCGCCAGTTCGTGCTGGACGTGATCGACGGCACCAAGCACCTGCGGATCGACATCCCGAACGGTGAGGTGACCGAGCGGGGTGAGATCACCTACGCGAACGGCGAGCCGATCGGCTACCAGGTGACGATCACCTGCTACCCGGACGCGGCCGGCCTGCTGGCCACCAAGTACAGCGACGACGCCAACTTCGGCTACAGCTGACCGACACCCGGTGGTGCGTGAGCGCGCGGACTCGCGCACCGCCGGGCCTGTTTACATCCGCGCACAGTAGAGGAGTCCGCGCACATGACGTTCAGCCTGCGTACGGTTATCGACGATGCCGACCTTCCGCCATTCGCATTCGAGGACAGCAACGGCAAGCAGCGGGAGCTGCCGCACGTGCAGACCCTGACCACCCGCCAGGCGCTGGCCGCGATGGACGGCGACGTGGAGACGGTGTTCAAGGAGATCGCCCCGGACGTTTCCGACCTGCTGCTCGACCTGCCCGCGTTCGCGGTGGAGGCGCTGATCAAGGAGTGGCTCGCCCACTCCAACATCGACCTGGAGGACAGCAAGGGAAAATCGCCCGCTGCGTCGCGATCCTCTGGCGCCACGGCGACGCAGTCGAAGCGGACCTCGCGCTCCGGGGGCTCACGCTCTCGACGCTGAGCCTGCGCCGGGTGGCGCTGCTGGTCGACGGGCTGCTGCACACCCAGGGAAGCCTGCTGTACCGGTCGGTCGGCGGCGACAGCTGGACGCTTACCGACCACCTGCTGGCGCTGAACTACGACCAGCTGGCGATTGCGAACTGGCAGCGGTCCAAGGACGGGGCGAAGGGTCGCAACCGGCCCAAGCCGCTGTCTCCGCTGGCGGGTAAGCGCGGCTCCCGCATCGGGAAGACCGACCGACCGCCGGAGCAGGTAAAGGCCGTGCTGGCCCGCTACGGGCCTGCCCCCACGTAGGACGGGAGGTGGACGGTGGCTGAGGAAGTCGGGTCAGCGTTCGTCTCCCTCATCCCGTCCGCCCGCGGCTTCTCCCGGATCGCCCGCCGTGAGGTGCGGGCGGCGTTGGCTGGTGTCAGCGGCGAGGTGCGGCTGATCCCGGTCCTGGACCAGCGGCAGGCCGCCGCCGCTGGCCGCCGCGCGGCGCGGGTGGCGCAGGCCGCGGCCGGCACGGTGGACCTGCGGGTGGGCCTGGACCGGCGAAGTCTGAGCCGGGTCATCAGCTCCCTGGCCGGGTTCGGCCGGGTCGCTACCCTCGCCACCGGCGGGCTGGCCGCTATCGGTGCGCTCGGTGCTGGCGCGTCGGCTGGCCTGGCCGGGCTGGCGTCGGCTGCCGCCGGGCTGATCCCGATCCTCGGGCAGCTCGTCGGCGTGCTGATCACCGCCGCGGGTGCGGCGGCCGCCCTGCCCGGTGCGTTCGCGATCGCCGCAGCCGGCATCGGCGCGCTGATCATCGGCAGTTCGGGCCTGGGTGCCGCGCTAAAGGAGGCCGGCAAGCAGGCTACTGGCGGCGGTGCGGCGGCCACCAACTTCGGCAGGCAGACCGAGCGCGCCGCCCGGCAGGTGGTGCTGGCGCGGCGCGGGATCGCTGAGGCTGCCCGGCGGGTGACGCTGACGGAGCGGGGGCTTGCTGACGCCGCGCGTGGGGTGACGCTGGCCGAGCGCAGCTTGGCCGACGCGCAGCGGGCGTCCCGCCGGGCGCAGGAGGATCTCAACCGGGCGCGCGAGGAGGCCCGGGAGGACCTCGAAGATCTGAGCCTGTCGCTGGCCCGGGCCCGGCTGGACGAAGAGGCGGCGATCTTCGGCGTTGAGGATGCGCTGCGGGAGCTGAACGCCGCCCACGCCGCCCAGGAGACCACGCCGGATGACATCGCCCGGCTCGACCTGGCCTACCGCGAGTCCGTGCAGACCCTGGCCGAGGTGCGGGAGCGGCTCGGCGACGTCACCGAAGAGCAGGCCGCCGCGGCGGCCGCCGGGGTTGAGGGCGCGGACGGGGTCCGGTCGGCGCTGCAGGAACAGCGGGACGCGGCGGTGGCCGTCGCCGACGCCCAGCATGATGTGGCGCAGGCCAACCTGGCGGTTGCCGACGCCCAGCATGAGCTGCGGGCCGCGCACCTGGCCGTGGCCGACGCCCAGTTCAACCTGACCCAGGCGCAGCAGGACCTGACCGACGCGCAGGCCAAGGGTGCGGCCTCGAGTGGTGCGGCCGCGGCGGCGATGGCAGCGCTGGCGCCGGCGGCTCAGGAGCTCGTGCGGACTCTGCTGGCGCTGAAGCCGGCGTGGGACGCGCTACGGCTGGACGTGCAGCAGACCCTGTGGGCCGGGGTGGCCGCCGAGGTGCGGAACCTGGCCGACGCGCAGCTGCCGGTGCTCCGCGAGGGGCTGGTCGGCGTTGCCGGGGTGCTCAACGGGGCCATGAAGACCGGCCTGCGGACTCTGGCAACCGAGTCGAGTCAGCTTCGGCTCGGTCAGATCTTCGACTCGGCCGCTAGCGCGCTTGACAAGCTGGCCGTGGCGGTCGAGCCGTTGCTTGTCGCACTGCTGGACCTCTCGGCTGTTGGGGCCGAGGTGGTCGACCAGCTCGCCGGCCCGGCCGGTAAAGCGCTGGCGCAGTTCGGCGAACGCATCTCCCAGATGGCCCAGACCGGTGAGCTGAAACGGCTGATCCTCGACGGGCTGGACGCGCTCAAGCTGCTCGGCGGGGCGCTGCTCGACATCGGTGGGATCTTCAAGGGGATCTTCGCTGCGGCCGGTGAGGCCGGCGGCGGCGGGATTTTCGGCTTCCTGGACCGGCTGAATGAGACGGTCAACTCGATCGCCGGCCAGGAGGCGCTGACCCGCTTCTTCTCCGAGCTGGGCCGGATCGGGGACGCGCTGATGCCGGTGCTGCTCGCGCTGGGTCGGGGTATCGGGGTGGTGGCTCGGGCCATCGGCGACATCGCGGTGGAGACGGCCCCGTTCCTGGAGCTGTTCATCGGCGACCTGGCGCGGGCGCTGAGCCTGCTTGCCCCAGCGTTCATCGCCCTCGGACCCGCTGTTGCAGCCCTGGGGAACGTACTGGAGCCGGTTGCCCGGATCCTGTCCGGTCTCGTGGTCGGCGCCGCCCCGGGCATCGAGGTGTTCCTGCTCGCCCTCGCCGACGCGCTGACCATCCTGGCCCCCACTGCCCGGCCGGTCGGCGAGGCGCTCGGTGCACTCCTGACCGCGCTGGCGCCGCTGCTGCCGGTGCTGGGGCAGGCGCTGGCCAACAGCCTCACCGCGGCAGCGACCGCGCTCGCTACGTTCGCCACCGCGTTCGCCCCGCTGATCGAGGAGTTCGCCACCGGCGCCCTGCAGCAGCTCGCCCCACAGCTTCCTGAGCTGGCGGCGGCGGGCATCCTGCTGGCCAACTCGTTCGCCGAGATGGCCAGGGAGCTGATGCCGCTGATCCCGTTCCTGGTCGACCTGGTGGGCCTATTCGCGTCCGCGCCGGTCATCGGGCTGCTGGCCATCAATGGTGCTGTCCAGCAGTTCACCCTCGGCCTCCAGCTTCTCAAGGCGCCGGCCGATGCTGTTATCGGATTCTTTCGGTTCCTCGGCGGCGTCGACTGGGCGGGCATCGGCTCGGCAATTGGCGACGCATTCAGCACCGCCTGGCAGGCGGTGACTGGCTTCTTCGCCGACGTGTTCACCTGGTTCCGGGCACTGCCCGGCACGGTCGCCACCGCGGTCGGGGCGACGGTTGGGACGCTGCTGCGCAAGGGCCGCGACCTGGTGACCGGCCTGTTCAACGGGGTCACCCAGCGGTACCGGGACGTCCGGACGTGGCTGCGCGGCCTTCCCGGCCGAGTGCGGGACGCGGTGGGGAGCCTCACCGGCACGCTCGCCTCCCGCGGCCGCAACCTGCTGCAGGGTCTGCGCAACGGCATCACCGAGCGGTACAACTCGGTCCGGACCTGGCTGCATGATCTACCCACCCGGCTTCGCAACGCCGTAGGCGGGCTGGGCAGCGCCCTGTGGCAGGCCGGCCGCAACCTGATCCAGGGCCTGCTCAACGGGATCTCCTCCCGGTTCCAGGCGGTGCGGGACCTGCTCGGCCGGCTGACCGACCTGCTGCCGTCGTGGAAGGGGCCGGAGCAGCGGGACCGGCGGATTCTGCGTGGCGCCGGGGTGGCGGTGATGCAGGGCTTCCAGACCGGCATCGAGGACCAGATGCCCGCCCTGGAGTCGACGCTCACCGCGGTGGCCGACGACGTCGCGCGGCGGCTGTCCGGGTCACCGGTCGGTGGCGACGCGGCCGCCCCAGCAGGAGCGACGGTGCTGATCGACCCCACCGGACTACCCCGTGGGCTTGACCAGTGGCTGCGTGGTGCCGTGCGTATCAAGGGCGGCGGCAGCGTCCAGTTCGCCTACGGAGTGGCGCGGTGACTTTCCCCGACCTGCGTGCGGATGTGCGGGTGGAGGTGGCGTTCGGTGCGCAGCCGGGCGCCAGCTCCGCGGGCTGGCAGTGGACGGACGTGTCCGGGGACAGGCTGGCAGACCCGATCAGCATCGAGCGGGGCCGGCAGGACGAGGCCAGCCAGGTCGGACCGGGCGAATGCACCCTGTCGCTGGACAACCCGCACGGGCACTACACCCCGGACCAGCCGCTGTCACCGCACTACCCGGACGTGGTGGAGGGTGTGCCGCTGCGGGTTTCCGTCGGTCGCCCTCACGTCGGGGCGGGGCTGAAGGACCTGACCCAGTCCACCTCCCACGTCGCGCCGGGTGTGACCATGGGTAAGGCTGGGCTGCTGATCTGTGCCTGGGCGTCCACCTCTGCGGCCCGGGACTACACCGCACCGGTGAGCATGACGGAGCAGGCCGAGGTCGACGGCAACGACTCGACCATGATGTCCGCAATCGAGGTTCTGCCTGCGGCGGGCGCGACCGGCACCCGGGTCGCCACGACCAACCTGGCCTCGGCCTGGGTGGCCACCACCATCGGCCTGCACGGCGACACGGTAACCGTCGCGGAGGTGCTCTCCGGTGTGCGGACCGCCGCCAACGCGACTAAGAACCTGACTTTGACCACCGCACCGTCGACCGTGGCCGGTCAGTGGCTGGTGGCGGTCCAGTACTACGGTGTCATCGCCACCCAGGAGAACCGGTTCATCCCCGACAGCCCGCAGGACAGCGAGGGCGGGTGGGTGCTGCTCGGTGACAGCGACACCCTGCCAGGTAAGAGCACCCGGATGCGGGCGTGGGCGCGCAGGGTGACCCACGACGGTGCGCACGCCATCACCTTCGTAGGCGAAGACACGTCCACCAGCATGGACAACCACGGCCACCTGTACGTGCTGTCCGGCGTGGACGACTGGTCGATCCGCGCGATGATGGAGGTCGGGGCGTGGGGGCCGAGCTGGCCGCATGGCGACCTGGCCGACCTGGCCGACCTGGCTGACCTGGAGGACCCGGACGCCCGGCGGGGCGAGTCCCGGGTGGCGGTCGACGCGGCCGGCATCCTGCGCCGGCTGGGCCAGGGACAACCGCCGGTCCCGTCCGCGCTGGCACGGTTCACCGCTGACCTGCCGTCGCTGGTCCGCCGCTGGCCGCTGGAAAATGACGCCACCCGGGAGGGCATCCCGGAGCGGAACATGCGGCTGTTGGCCATCGATGTTGTGCCGGAGTTTGGTCCGCGGCCGACGTTCGGCGCCGACGCCGGCCCGCCGGGAACCCCCCGGTCGCTGCTGATGCGTCCCACGCACGAGGTTCGTTTCGATGCCTCGGCGGCCGCCGGCTGGGCGGTGCAGCTCTGGTTGACACCGGGAGAGTCCGCGCTCGACGGCGACAGCGGCAGCTGGGCCATCAGCCCCCTAGTTGAGGGCGACGTCCTGCTGAGCTGGGAGACCGACGGCACCATCGGCCTGTTTTTGCAGGACGAGGCGGGGTTCTCGATCGGCAGCGACACCGACACTATCGTGCCCGATGGGCCCGCGCTGGTCACGTTCTTCTGCGCGGCCAACGGGTCGCAGGTCACGGCCGACGTGAACCTGCTCAACACCGGCCAGAGCGTGCACCTGGTGGTGCTCGGCCTGGCGCAGCCGTCGCTTGTCAACCTCGGCGGGGTGGTGGTCACCAACGGTGCAACCTTCGGGGCGACGACTACGGGACGCGACGTGTACGTGTCGCATGTCGCCGTCGGCCAGGCTGTCACCTGGCAGGGCGACGCCGCCATCGCAGCGGCGACGCTGCGTGCCGGCTCAGGCTGGGCCGGCGAGACCGCCGGGCGCCGCATGGAGCGGCTCTGTGGTGAGCAGGGAATCGTCTTCCGCCCGGTGGGGGACCTGGACCAGACCGCGCTCATGGGGCCGCAGCCGGTCGCCACGCTACTAGAGAACCTGCGCGAGTGCGAGGCGGCGGACCAGGGCATCCTGTACGAGCCACGGCAAACTATCGGGCTGGGCTACCGCACCCTGGCCAGCCTGTACAACCAGCTGCCGCGGCTGAGCTTGGACGCGGGCGCCGGCGGTGAGGGGGACATAGTCAACCCGTTCCTGCCGGTCCAGGATGATCAGGCGGTGCGGAACGCCGTCACGGTGGAACACCCGGAAGGTAACTCGTTTAGCGTCGTGGACGAGGCGAATGTGGCGCGGCGTGGCCGGTACGAGGACCAGCGGCAGATCAACGTGCTGTCGTTCCTGCAGTTGCCGGACGTGGCCGGGTGGCTGCTGCACCTGGGGACCTGGCCGGGGATGCGCTACCCTGCCGTCTCGCCCGCGTTGGATGTTCGCGCCGGCATCGTGCCCGCCTGGGAAGTGCTGGACGTCGGTGACGTGATCCCGGTATCGAACCTGCCGCCGCAGCACCCGACCAACGTGGTGGCGCTGCTCGCGCAGGGCTACGCGGAGACGATCCGGCCGCACTCCTGGGGGGCGGAGGTGAACTGCTCCCCGGCCGGGCCGTACACGGTCGGGGTGTATGCGGACGTGGGGGAAACCCCAGGCCCGGACGAGCCGAAGCGGTACAGCAGCGACGGCACGTTCCGCACGATAGGGCCCATAAACGCCACGGGAACCTCCATCGCATTCACTATCACCCAAGGTCCCTTCTGGACCACCGACCCGGCGGCGCTGCCGTTCGACATCCTTGTCGGTGGCGAACGGATGCGGGTCACGAACATCGCCGCCCCGACCGGGAGCTTCCAGACGTTCACCGTGATCCGCTCGATCAACGGCGTGGTGAAGGAGCATCCGGACGGCGTGCAGGTCCACCTATGGAAGCCGGCACGGTACGCGCTGTGAGTCCGGTCTTCGCTGTGTCAGCTTTGCGACGGGAGTGAGCTATGCCGCTAGCCGGTGACATCATCACCGTCCCCACCGTGCCCGGGTCGCGGATCGCCACCACCGTGGTCACCGCCGACTCGGCCGGGTTCATATCCGAGATTGTTGTCATGACAGTAGTGGCGCCGCTCGTGACTGGCCGCATCTACCGGGTCAAGTTCCACGGCCGGTTCGGCGGCAGCAGCGGAGACACCGCGGGCGGGCTGCTGCGTGAGGACAGCGTCAGTGGGACAGAGATGACCGGGCAGGTGGCCGACATCCAGAGCGGGGTGGCCGGTGGCGTGTTCGGGTTCGAGGCGGAGTACACCGCCACCGCCACCGGCAACAAGACGTTCGTGGTCACCGGCCGGCGGGTGTCCGGCGCAGGCACAGACCGGCTGGAGGCGGCGACCACCCGCCCGGCCTACCTGTACGTGGACTTCATACGCTGACCAGCAAAAACGCCCTGAGAGCCACATAGAGCGGCTTCCGGGGGGCAGGGGTAGTTGAGTAAGGGGAGGATGTTGCGCTGATGGCCGCTGCCAAGCACGACTGGCACACATTCGACGCCGAGCGTGGCCTGACGGTGCGGCAGGCAACCAACCGGCTGCGTGCCAACCGGTGGGAGGTCCGCCGGGCCGGCCGCACGGTCGAGCTGGACGACGTGGCGTTCGACCGGCTGCGCAGCGACCCGGTGTGGCTGCCGCAGGGGCTGGCCTGATGGCCGCCAACCCGAACCCGGCCCGGATCACCGCGCCGATGTGGCGGCTGTGGGAGGACCGGCCGGTCGCCGGCTGGCGGCTCGGCGGCATCTACGCCAACAAGTCCGGCTACCACAACACACGCGCCGCGAACAGCTCCACCAACTACTCGGTGCGGCTGACCCTGGACAAGCAAGGCCCGTCGGACAAGGCAGCCGCGATCGACTACACCATGAGCGACGCGGAGATGCGCAAGCGGACCGGCTTCCTGCGGGACGCGGTCGCCCGGCGGGATCCGCGGCTGGCGGCGGTGCGGGAGTTCTATGGCACCGTCAACAGCTCCGCGGTGTTTGGCCGGACCAAGTCCAGCCGCACCGGGGCGTGGTCGACCAGCAGCGCCGACAGCTCGCACCTTTGGCACATCCACGTCAGCCTGTTCAGGGCGTACGTGGACGTCTGGGCGGAGCTGGCGCCGGTGCTGTCCGTACTGCGGGGCGAGACGTTGGCGCAATGGCAGGCCGGTGGCGGGTCGAGCGGAGGGATCGAGGACATGTTCTGTAGGAAGGGCGACAAGGGCAACGCGGTGCGGGCGCTGCAGCTGCAGCTGCGCCGGGCCGGGTTCGACCCGGGTGAGGCCGACGGCGACTACGGCCCGGCCACGGCGGCCGCGCTGCTGGCCATGCGGAAGGCCGCCGGGTCATCGGCGACGTCCGGGGATGTGTATGACGCGTGGGGCTACGACCAGCTGTCCGGGCACCTGCTGCGCAAGCACGCCGGCCAGGACGGTGACCGTGGATCAGCTGGCGTTGCCGGTCCCGCTGGTCCCGCTGGTCCTGCTGGCCCGGCTGGTACCGGCGAGCGTGGCCCGGCTGGGCCGCCCGGTCCGCCGGGGAAGACCCCGACCAAGATCGCCATCAGTGGCGACGTGGTTGCGGCCGAGTAGGAAGGGTGCAGTCGGAGTGTGGATGAGCTGGCGCCGCTCCTGGCCGGCGGCGGTGTCTTCACCGCGTTGGTTGTTGTCATCGGCTACCTACTGCGGGCGATGCATCGGGACCGGGGGCAGTACGAGGATGCGATCGATCGGGCCGAGGCCCGCGCTAACGCGGCCGAGGAACGCACCCAGGCCGCGTGGCGGATGGTCGATGAAGCCCGCCGCGCCGCTGACCGCCATGCGGAGTCGCGATGACTAACGAAACCACACATGAGTTGAACGGTCTGCACCGTAAGCAGAAGCGGCGGGCGTGGATCGTCGTGCTGATCACGTTCGTGGCTTCGGCGCTGCTGTTCTACGCCATCGGCAGCTTCGTGCATGCCGGCAACGAGAGGGAGCGGGAAACCGATCGGGCGGTGTCCGCCGCCGACCAACTGTGCGCCCAGGTGGAGACGTTGGGTGGGCTGTGTGTGGTCGACCCGGCCGATCTGCGCGGTGAGGAGGGGCCGGCGGGACCGCCCGGGCCGCCACCCTCCGATGAGCAGGTGGCCGAGGCGGTGGCGCTGATCCTGGCCACCAACCCGCCGGAGCGGGGCCGGCCGCCGACCATGCAGGAAATCGCGGACGCGGTGGCGATCCATCTGGCCGCGAACCCGCCGCAGCGGGGTGAGCGGGGCCCGGCTCCGACTCGGGAACAGATCACCAACGCGGTGGCTGCGTTCCTGCTCGCCAATCCGCCGCCCGCCGGGCCCACCGGTGAACCAGGTGAGGACGGCGAGGACGGTGAGGACGGCGCCCCGGGTGCTGACTCGACCGTTCCTGGCCCGGCGGGTGAGCCGCCGCTGTCGTGGACGTTCACCACCACCGACGTGCTCGGGCAGCCGACCACACATCGGTGCGTGCGGGACGAACCGTTCGACCCGAACGCACCGACATACACCTGTGCCGAAGCGGAGGAGTGATCATGTGGACTAGGCAATGGTGGAAGGACGCCACCGAACGCGCGGCGAAGACCGCGGCGCAGGCGGCGCTGGCGTTCTGGGCGGTCGGCGACGGGCTGCTGAACGCATGGACCGCAGACTGGCAGGCCGCCGGTGGGGTGGCGGCCGGCGGCGCCGTCCTGTCCTACCTGACATCGATGGCGTCGACGCTGAAGGGCAGCCGCGCATCGGCCAGCCTGGTCGACACCGGTGGTTTCGAGCTGCCGCATCTGTCGGCGGATGAGCTGCTCGAGCTGGCGCGCAAGGCCGAACAGCGGGAGACCCGGTGAGCGGCGACGACCTGGACCAGCCCGAGGCCGACGGCTACGACCTGGTGATGCCGTTCGTGGCCTGCCGCTCGCAGGGCGGGCAGTACGACGACGAGGCGTTCGCGGCCGGCTGGCAGGGTGGCGAGATCGACCGGACGCTACACACCGCGGCCGACATGGCCGTTGCCGTGGTCCACTTCCCGATGGTCCACGCCGGGCTTGGTCAGCAGGTCGAGCTGGTCGGGATGCGCCACGGCTTCCCGAAGATCAGCGTGGAGCCGACGGCTGAGGGCTGGTGTGCGGTGACGTTCGAGAGGGAGACCCGATGAGCCGGTTCTGGCGCTCGCTTCGCACCGACCGGGCCACCCGCTGGCGCACCGCGTTCCTGGCGCTGACCGCGCTGGTGATCGGCATGGAGATCCGGGCCGCGACCGATGGCGACCCGACCACCGACCCGTACACCGATCTGACCGTGCGGCACGTGCCGTGGGAGCTGGCGCTGTTCGTCGGTGGCGGCGGGCTGGTGTGGCTGTTCGGGCACTTCGGGATCCGCTACTGGCGCAAGCATCGGCGGGCGAAGCCGGCGGAGTAGAGGCGTCCTCGCGGGTGGCGTGGTCGGTGGGGTGGTGGATAGAGCGGCCCGGGACTTCGGTCCCGGGCCATTCGGCGTGTGCGGGGTCAGACGATGATCGCGGCGCCCATCATCTGCCGGTGGCGCCAGGCCAGCCACGGCGCAGGGTTGTCGGACACCGGCGGCTCCGGGTCGATGTCCTCGGAGATCAGCCGGTCGGTGAGCTTCCGGTAGGTGGAGGCGATGTCGATGGCCCGGTCGGTGTCGCCGCGGTTGACCGCGTCCTGGTAGTGCTCGCGGAGGCTGGTGAGGGTTTCGGTGTGCTGTGTCATGCCTCAAGTGTAGCGCGCTACACGACCACTGTCAAGCGTGCTGCACAAGATCTTTACCGACGGCCGTCCCGGATCTGGTAGATCCGTCCCCGCGACAGCCCCGTCTCGGCCACCAGCACCGCCACACTGACCTGCGCCGACAGTGCCGCCCGCACCGCCGCGGCCAGCCTCTCCCGCGCCTGCTGCTCGGCCCGCTCGGCCCGCTGCTTGGCCCGGGCGGCCCGCCGCACCTCTATCACCTCATCCACCCGGACAGCGTAGCCCGCTACACAGTATCTGTCCAGTATCGATACGAAAGGCGCCCCGGCCAGCTCGGCCGGAGCGCCACTTCGCCGTGCGGGTCAGGCGGTGAAGGACACCCCCCGCCGGCGGGTCAGCCACAGCACGCCGCCGCCCAGCCCGGCCAGCACCGCGCCACCGCCGAGTAGCAGCGGCAGGGACGAGCCGGTGACTGGCAGCCCCGGCTTGTCGTCGTCACCGTCGTCACTGCCGCCACCGCCGGCACCGGAGGGTAGGGTTTCGCAGGCGATCCCGTCCTTGTCCCGGTCCAACCCGGACGGGTCGGACGGGTCGGCGTCGAGCTCGGCCTGCGCCTCCTCCTGGGTGGCGAAGTCGTCGCAGTTCAGATCGTCGCCGGCGGGCGGGTCGGCCGGCGGATCGGCCGGCTTGGTCGGGTCCGGGTCCGGCGCGGGCGGCGCCTGGAACAGCACCGGCTCGCCGCCGATGGTCAGGTTACTCACCAGCACATGCCCCGGGCGGCCGCTGTCGTACACGACCCCGGCACCGGTGACCAGACCAGCGTCGCCCGTGGCGAAGGTGATCGTGCCGCTGGTCTCGGTCAGCCCGGTCCCGTCGCAGGCGTCGGACTTGCTGACAGTCCCGTTGACGATCAGGAACACCCGCGGCGCCCCGGCCTCACACAGCGCTCCGTCTACGAGCTCGTAGTCGAAGCTGACCTCCGTGCCCTCGTCGACGTTGATCCCGAGCGCGGCCGTCTCGACCGAGGTGTTGTCGCCCTGCAGCCGTACCATGTTGTGGTCCACCACGGCGGAGTCGCCGTTGGCCGACCAGTCCGCCTGTGCCCATGCCGGGCCGGCGAGTGCCAGCCCCACCGCGGTCGCGATGACTGCGGCGCCTCCCCATCTGCTGATCCTCACTGCGTTCCTCCTGTCATGCCGCCGGCACCGTGCCGGCGGGTCCCCCTGTGACCCGGCCGCCGCCCCCCGGGAAGGTCAGCGGCGGCCGGGAGCCTAGCGTTTGCTGCGCCGCCGGACCTTGCGGGTGATCAACCAGCTCACTAGCGCGATCGGAGCCAGGGCGACGACGACCATGAGCACCTGCCACACGACCGCGACGACGCCGCCCAAGATCACAGTCATGAGCGGGCCTGCACTTCGCCGAAGGTATCGACCAACTCCCCGTCAATGCGGCACTCGTAGCCACCGTCCTGATGGCGGGCGACCTCATCGTGCGTGATGAACTCCGACAGATTGACGGACTCGACATCCCCCGGCTTGACCTTGACGGTGTCCTTCAGCACATAGTCGTCCCGGCCCAGCTGGTCGAACGAAACGATCACCTTGACCTTGATGCCGATATTGCCCGTGTTCTCCACGTCGACCGATGCCGCGAACTCGGATTGGTCGTTCGGCCCGGTGAACAGCAACAGGTCACAGCTGCCGGAAGTCGTGCCGTCCGGCTCGGGCGCTGCGGGCGGTTCCGGCTTGTCCGCCGCGGGGGCGGCCGGGGCGTCGCCCGTCTCGACTGGTGCCGTACTGCCGACCGGCTCGTCGTCGCTGGTGGCGATCGCGGCCACCGCGCCGATACCGCACAGCCCGAACAGGCCGGCGACGACGGCGACCAGCCAACCCGGTGCTTTCTTCTTCGCCGGCTGCTGCGGGGCGGCCGGCTGGCCGTACGGGGTCGGCTGCGGGTGGCCGTAGATGGCGCCCGGGACGGGCGCGGTGGGTGGCGTGTACGCCGGTCCCTGGTTGTGCTCGGTCATGGTCAGGTCCTCTCAGACAGTCAGACAGTGAGGGTTGACCCGGCCGCCGCGCTGTCTGTAACCGCGACGGCCGGGAGTTTTTAGTGGTCTGCGTACCAGTCGGTGTTGCCCGCCCAGGACGCGCCGGGCGGTTCCTTGTCGTCCGGACCGACCAGCGGCTGCCGGAAAGCCGACATCACCGCGGCGGTCTGCGCCGGGACCAGCCCGGCGCCCAGCCTGTCGTTCAGCATGCGCACCACCTCGGCCTGGTCCCGCACGCCCCGGTCCCGCAGTTCGTAGATGATGCTGGAAACCCGCGGGTCCATGTGTGCGGCCGGCCCCGGATCGCCGGGGTCGCGGCGGACCTTCGGGGCGCAGTGGTCGCACAGCTCGACGTTCCACTCCACGTCCGTCAGGAGGTCCCCGCCGCAGGCGGTGCAGATGCGGGCGCTGGTGTGGGGCGGCTGGTGCATGGCGGTCATCGGGGACCCAGCATGATCAGGCTCAGGAACGTCACCGCGAACGCGAGCAGCCCGAACCGGACCGCGTAGATGACCTCGCCCACCTCGGGGTGGGTGATCCACACCTTCAGCGTCTTCACGTGCCCTCCTGTGGGGGTGTGCCCCAGCCCCCCTCCGGCGTCGGTGTCCGGTGGGGAACCGGGGCCTCTCCAGGTGGGGCCGGCCGCCCAGCACCTCATGCACGCTGTACGCGAGAGGCGACCGGCCCCCTGTGCCCCCAGGTGCGACCCAGGGGGACTCCGCGGACGGTACAGGGACATCAGCTACCATGTCAATATGGTCCCTTCGGCTGATCTTGTTGACCAGGATGCGGTAGTCTCCCCGGTGCGACCCAGGGAGAACACGATGCAGCCACGATGGCAGCGGATCGCTGATGAGATCCGTGACCAGATCCGCTCCGGCCAGCTCACCACCGGTGACATGCTGCCCAGCTACCGACTGCTGGGCGAGCAGCACAGCACCAGCTACGGCACGATCCGGATGGCGATGGCGGTGCTCCGCACCGAGGGGTGGATCGAGGGGGAGCCGGGTGTAGGCGTCCGGGTCCGGGAGGACCACCCGGCCTGAGATCACCCGTTCGGGGTAGACCGAATATCCGGTTTCACTCACCGGATCACGTTCGTTATTCCATGTGCGGGGGTCTTCACGGCGGCTGTTGGCGGGCAGTCGCCAGTTCAGCCGGGGAGACACGCATGATCCGCAGCGTGCTGTACGTGCCACAAGGCGTTGAGCTGTGGCGATGGCTGGCCGCGTTGACCGCCTGCGGCCAGGGCCAAGGCTGGCACGTCGGCGGTTACACACGGGACTGGCACGAGCTGGTCAACCTGCTCGCCTCCGGCCATTACCAGGTGGGGCTTCACGCGTCGGAGGCGCACCTTCCGCCGGACCGAGTTCCACGGCTGGCGGCGATGGATGAGCTCGTCCCGCCGGGTTCCGGGCTGCGCCGTCCGACGATTCACCTGCCAGGGTAGGCAGCCCGGCGACCGCATCCCGCATGGACGCGTTGGTGACCTGGGTGTAGATCTGGGTGGTCGCCACCGAGCTGTGCCCCAGCAGCTCCTGCACGGTGCGCAGGTTGCCGTGCTTGTCCAGCACGCGGGTGGCGAACCAGTGCCGCAGCCGGTGGATGCCACCGGCGATTCCGAGCGCCCGGAACTCGACACAGCAGCGGGTGGACAGCTGCCGCGGGTCGCGGAACCGGCCGACCACCACCGGCCCCGGCGGCAGCTCGGCGAGGACTGCCCACAGCGTCGGGTGCATGGGCACCACCCGGTCCTTGTCGCCCTTGCCGTGGAGCCGGATCCCCTCCGGCTGCATGTCCTCCCGGTCGAGTCGGGTCAGTTCGATCACCCGGGCGCCGGAATAGGCGGCGATCCACGCCCACAGCCGCACCGGGTGGGCCGCGGTGTAGAGGATGCGCTCGGTCTCCCGGTCGGTGGTGGGACGGGGCAGGGTCCGCCCGACTCGGATTTCCGGCAGCAGTGCCGACGCGTCGTAGCTGGTGATCCCGCGGCGATGGAGCCAGGCGTGGAGGCCGACGATCGGGCAGCGGTAGGTGTCGCGGGTCTTCGCTGACCAGCCGGGGCGGAGCAGCCAGGCTTCCAGCTCGTCCTCCCCGGCGGCAATGACGCCGACGGGAATCTCCTGGTGAGCACGGCGTAGGACGGATTCGTAGAGCCGGGCAGTGCCGGGGGAGTGCTGGGCAAAGATGCGTCGGAGGTACTGGTCCAGTAGCTGCGTGTGGAGCATCAGCGAATCGTGACCGGGCTGGTTCACGCTGTCACTCCGTCGTGCCGGTACGCCCGGATGGTTGGGCGCCGGACGCCTGCCGTGGCTGCGGGGGGCAGATCGGGGTGGGGTCGGCCGTTCGGGGTGGGGCCGTTCGCCGTGTGGGGGGAGGCGAGCACCAGCCGCGTGGAGCGGGGAGCGGACCGTGCGGGCCGGGCTGGGTAGGCTAACCTATCCACCTTCCGGGATGCCGGCGGTAACAGCTCGGTGATTTCCACCCCGAGCGCGGTGGCGATCTTCTGGAGATCGTCTAGCTGTATCGGCGTGGTCTCCGTGAGCCGGTAGGACACCCACATGTGGGACACCTCAAGCTGCTGCGCGAGCTGGCGCCCGGTCACACGCTTGCGCGCCATCATGGCGCGGACCTCTCCGGCGGCGTAGCCGTTCAGCGTCTGGTCGTCACTCATAGCGCGAGAATGGCACGGATTCCGTGCCAGCGTCAAGGCTAGACGTACA
>WHTQ01000115.1 GCA_009377645.1 Micromonosporaceae bacterium
GCCCCGCCGGCCACCGGCGCCGCCAGCTGGCTGACGCTGAACCCGAGCTGCGCCACCGCGTTGGCCTGCGGCAGGTAGGGCTTCGGCACCAGCTGCGCGATCGCCGCCAGGAACGCGGGTTGGTGGAACGCGGTGAGGACAGAGGTCACCCCCACGACCACGCTGACGCTCCACAGTGACAGCGAGCCGGTGGCCAGCAGCGCCACCAGCACGACCATCACCAGCCCGGAGATCGCGTACGAGGTCATCATCACCTTGCGCCGGTCGAACCGGTCCGCGACCGCGCCCCCGAGCGGGGACAGCAGGGCGGTCGGCACCAGTGCCAGCATGACCACCAGGGCATAGTCGGTCACCCGGCCGCTTTCCTGGAATGCCCAGAAGCCGAGCGCGAAGTTGCTCAGTGCCCAGCCCACCAGGGCTACCAGCTGGCCGGTGGCGAGCAGGTAGAACGAGCGCAGCGAGGAGCGCGCCTGCGCGCCGGTGACCGGCACCTGGTCGGCGTCTATCCGGTCCGGCAGCCGGCCGTCCCGCCAGCCGGCCACCGCCCGGCCGATCACGGTGGCGACCAGCTCGGCCTGGTGCCGCAGGAAGTAGTGCCCGGCGCGTGGGATCACGGCCAGCCCGACCCGCTCGGCGAACGCGCCCCACTCCTGGAACCGTTCCTGGTAGAACTCGGTGACCTGGTCCCGCTCGCCGACCAGGCAGAGCACCGGCGCCCGCAGCCGGGGACCCGGGTCGGCCAGCTCCTGGGTGAACCAGGCCCGCGCCTGCCGGCTGTCGTGCCGCATGCTGTTCAGCATGGTCCGGGTGGTCGCCTCGTCCATGTCGTCGAGCAGCCCGCCCATGGTCCGCAGCGCGTCCCGGAAGGTGCGGTTGGACGCCCACCGGTCGGTGCCGAGCACCCGGTTGAAGAACGACGGGACCCGCCCGGGCAGCCGGGCCGACGGGAAGGCGCCGGCCAGCACCACTCCGGCCACCGTGGTCCCGCTCGCCTCCAGCCGCCGCGCGAGCGCGATCGCCAGGGCGGTGCCCACGCAGTGTCCGTAGAGGACGACCGGCCCGGTGGCCGTCTCCGCGAGCTCCGCCGCGAGCACGTCCACCAGCTCCGGCAGCGGCCGCAGCTGCTCGGTGGGGCGGGCCGAGTCGTGGCCGGGCAGCTCGGCGGCGAGCACCGCCACCCCGGGTGCGGTGGCGGCGAACGCGGTCGCCAGCGGCTGGAACGCCGCCGCCGAGCCGCCGCCGTACGGGATGCAGACCACGGTCAGCTCCGGGGCCGCGGTCGCGGCCGAGAGCCGGTGCAGCAGGGCGCCGTCCTGGTCGGGGCCGCCGTCCGGGCCGGACCGGGCGTCCAGGTAGCCGGCCAGGTCGCGCAGGGTCGGGTGGGTGAACAGGTCGATCACGCGCAGCGCCGGGTCGATCGCCCGGACCGCCCGCACCGCCGCGAACGAGTCGCCGCCGAGCGCGAAGAAGTCGTCGTCCCGGCCGACCCGTTCCGCCTCCAGCACCTGCTGCCAGACCTCGGCGACCCGCTGCTCGGTCGGGGTGGCCGGCGGCTCGGAACCGGCCACGGTGGTCTCCGGCCGGGGCAGCGCCGCCCGGTCCAGCTTCCCGTTCGGGTTCAGCGGCAGCCGGTCCAGCCGCATGATCGAGGTGGGCACCTGGTGGTCGGGCAGCCGTTCCCGCAGCGCGGCCCGCAGCCCGGCCGGGTCAGGCGCGGCTCCGTTGCCGGACTGCGCCCCGCCGGCCTGCGGTCCGGTGGCCTGCGGTCCGGTGGCCTGCGGCACAAACCAGGCGGCCAGCGTGCGCCGGTGGTGCTCGCCGACCGGCAGCACCACCGCCTCGGCCACGCCGGGCAGGCCACGCAGCGCCGCCACCACCTCGCCCAGCTCCACCCGGTGGCCGCGGATCTTCACCTGGTCGTCGCCCCGCCCGTGGTACTCGACCGTGCCGTCCGGCCGCACCCGCAGCACGTCACCGCTGCGGTAGCAACGGACCTCGCCGTCGACCGGGTCCGGCCGGAACCGCTGGTCGGTCAGGGCCGGGTCGCCAACGTAGCCGCGGGAGACCCCCGGCCCGGCCAGCCACAGCTCCCCCGGTACGCCGGGCGGGACCGGCCGGCCGGCCCGGTCGGCGAGGTAGACCCGGACCCCGGGCAGCGGCCGGCCGAGCGGCACCGTGCCGTGCCGGTGCTGCTCCGGCACCTCGTCCACGTCGCAGATCATTGAGCTGAGGGTGGTCTCGGTGTGGCCGTAGTGGTTCTGGACCGCCAGCCCCGGCCGGGCCGCCCGCACCCGGGTCACCAGGTCCCAGGACAGCGCCTCGCCGGTCAGGATCAGCAGCCGGCGGGGCAGCACCGCGGCCAGCTCGCCGTGTGCGGCCAGCAGCTCCAGGTGGCTGGGCACCAGCTTCAGCACGTCGACCGGGTGCTGTGCCAGGTAGCCGGCGAACGCCTCCGGGTCGGTAGCCACCTCCCGGGCCAGCAGGTGGGCGACGCCGCCGGTGGTCAGCGGGGCGAAGATCGCGGTCAGGCCGAGGTCGGCCGCCGGGGTGGAGACCATCGCGTACGAGCCGCCGGCCGCCCCCACGCCCAGCCGCGGCAGCGCGCTGGCCAGGTACTGGGCCACGCTGTGGTGCTCCACCGCGACCCCCTTGGGTACGCCGGTGGAGCCGGACGTGAACACGATGTGTGCTAGGTCGGTGGGCCCGACCGGCACCTCCGGCCGGGTGTCCGGCAGCCGGTCCAGCCGGCCCGGCGCATCCAGCGGCAGCGCCCTGCCCCCGATCCGGCCGGCGAACTCGGTGACCGTCAGCACCACCCGGGCACCGGCGGCGGCGCACATCGCTTCGATCCGGCCGTCCGGGTGGGAGGCGTCGAACGGCAGGTAGGTGGCGCCGGCCTTGTGGATGCCGAGCAGCGCCACCACCAGGTCGCAGCCGGGCTCCAGCAGCACCCCGACCGGCTCCTGCCGGCCCACCCCGGCCTGCGCCAGCGCGTGCGCCACCCGGTTGGCGCGCCGGTCCAGCTCCCGGTAGCTGAGCCGGCCGTCCGGGCCGACCACCGCCGGCGCGTCCGGGTGCCGGTCCACGCACCGCTCGATCGCCCGGAACGGCGGCTCGGTCGCCGGCCGGGGAAGCGGCGGCCCGGCCAGCAGCGGGCCGGTCACCGGCGCCAGCGGGATCTCGCCGACCGGCCGGTCCGGGTCGGCCAGCACCGCCGTCAGCAGCGACCGGAACCAGCCCGCCCACCGGTCGATCGTGTCCCGGTCGAACAGGTCGGTACGGAACGTCAGCGAACCCTGGTAGGTGCCGCGGTCCCCGACCAGCGTCAGCGTGAGGTCGTACTTGCTGGCCGGCTCGGGCCGGTCGAGCACCCCGGTGGCCAGGCCCGGGAAGGCGGGCGCCGGGTCCCCGTCCTCGATCACGTTCAGCTGCACCTGGAACACCGGCGTGCTGGACGGGTCCCGCTCCGGCTGCAGGCGCTCCACGATCCGGTCGAACGGGGCGTCGGCGTGCGCGAACCCGTCCAGCGCCACCGCCCGTACCCGGGCCAGCAGCTCCCGGCCGGTCGGGTTGCCGGACAGGTCGGTGCGCACCGCCAGCTGGTTGATGAAGCACCCGATCACGGCCTCGGTGTCGGGGTGTCGCCGGCCCGCCTCGGGCACCCCGACCACCACCTGGTCGGTGCCGGCCAGCCGGCCCAGGAACGCCTGCCAGGTGGCGAGCAGCACCATGAACGGGGTGCCGCCGGCCTGGGCCGCCACCTCCCGCAGCCGCGCCACCAGCGGGCCGGGCAGCTCCAGCGGCACGCTGGCGCCGGCCGGGGTGGCGACCGCCGGGCGGGACCGGTCGGTGGGCAGCTCCAGCAGCGCCGGCGCACCGGCCAGCTGGTCCACCCACCACTGGACCGCCGCCTCGGCCCGGGCCGCGTTCTCGCCGGTGCCGAGCCAGGCCGCGTAGTCGCCGTACTGCACCGGCGGCACGGCCGGTGACCGGTCCCCCGACAGCCGGGCGGCGTAGTGGGCGGTGAGCCCGGCCCCGGCCAGGTCGACCGACCAAGCGTCGGCGGCGATGTGGTGGAAGGTAAGGCCGAGCGCGAACCCGCCGCCGGAGCTGCCGGAGATCCGGAACAGCACCGCCCGCAGCGGCGGGTCCTGGTCGAGCCGGAACGGCCGCTGCGCGGCGGCTCGGGCGGCGGCCGCCAGCCCGAGCTCGGTGGTGTCCACTGTCTCCAGTGCCACCGCGTCGGCCGGCAGTGCCACCGCACTCAGCTCGCCGCCCGCCCGCTCCCGGATCACGCTGCGGAGCACCTCGTGGTGCTCGGCCAGGTCCCGCACCGCCCCGGCCAGGGCCGCCGGGTCCAGGTCGTCGCGCAGCCGCAGCAGCACCGGGATGTGGTACGCGGAGCTGTCCGGCTCCAGCTGGGCCAGGAACCACAGCCTTGCCTGCACCGGCGACAGTGGAGTGACCCGGTCCGGGTTCCGGGGCGGGATCCGGCCGTCGCCGCCGGCGGCGGTCTCCTGGGCGCTGGTCCGGTCCAGGGTCGCGGCCAACCCGGCCAGCACCGGCCGCTCGAACAGCAGCCGCAGCGGCACCTCCCGGCCGAGCTCGCGCCGCAGCCGGCCCACCACCCGGGTGGCCGCGAACGAGTGCCCGCCCAGCGCGAAGAAGTCGTCCTCGGCGCCCACCTCGGCCAGCCCGAGCACCTCCGACCAGGCCCGCGCCACCGCCGCCTCGGTCGCGGTGCGGGGCGCCACCCGCTGCCGGGCCGAGCCCGCCCGGGCCAGATCCGGGCGGGGCAGCGCGGCTCGGTCCACTTTGCCGTTCGGGGTGAGCGGCAGCCGGTCGAGCACGACCAGGGCCGCCGGCATCAGGTAGTCGGTCAGGGTCTCGCGCAGCCGCGCCCGCAGCGCCGCCCCGTCCACTCCGGACGGTGCCGCCAGCCAGGCGACCAGCCGCCGCTCGTGCCCGGCGCCGACCGGCAGCACGCAGGCGTCGTCGACGCCCGGGAACGCCCGGCAGGCGATCGCCACCTCGGCCAGCTCCACCCGGTGGCCGCGGATCTTCACCTGGTCGTCGGCCCGGCCGAGGAAATCGACCGCGCCGGTTTCCGGATGGATGCGGACCAGGTCCCCGGTGCGGTAGCAGCGGCCGCCCGGGTCGCTCGGGTCCGGGCCGAACCGCCGGGCGGTCAGCTCGGGCTGGCTCAGGTAGCCGCGGGAGACCCCGGGACCGACCAGCGCCAGCTCCCCGGGAACCCCGGCCGGCAGTGGCCGGCCGGCCCGGTCCAGCACGTGGACGCCGATCTCCGGCAGGACCGTGCCCAGCGGCACCAGCTCGCCCCGGTCCGCCGGCGGCACCTGGTCGACGTCGCAGACCAGCGAGAACATCGAACTCTCGGTGGGACCGTAGTGGGTGTGCACCGCCAGGTCGGGCCGGATCGCGCGGACCCGGTCCACCAGCTCCCACGGCACCGCCTCGCCCCCGAGGATGAGCAGCCGGCGGGGCAGCACCGCGGCCAGCTCTCCGTGGGCCGCCAGCAGCCCGAGGTGGCTCGGCACCAGCTTGACCACGTCCACCTCGTGAGCGGCCAGGTAGCCGGCGTAGGCGCGCGGGTCGGTGGCGGTCTCCCGGGCGAGCAGGTGCAGGGTGCCGCCGGACAGCAGCGCCCCGTAGAACGAGGCCAGGCCGAGGTCGGCGGCGATCGTGGAGACCACCGCGAACGACCGGCCGGCCAGCCACGGCGTGCGCTCCAGCATGCCGGTGACGCAGTTGACGATGCCGCGGTGGGTCACCGCCACACCCTTCGGCGCCCCGGTCGAGCCGGAGGTGAAGATCACGTGGGCGAGCTGGTCCGGCCCGACCGCCACCTCCGGCCGGTGGTCCGGGGCGCCGGCCAGCGTGTCCGGGTCGTCCAGCGGCAGCGCCAGCCGGGGCGCCACCCGGGGCGCCAGCTCCCGGTCGGTGAGCACGATCCGGGCCCCGGCGGTGGCGAGCATCCCGGCCACCCGGCGGGCCGGGTAGGAGGTGTCGATCGGGAGGTAGCCGGCGCCGGCGGTAAGCACGCCCAGGATCGCCGCCGCCAGGTCGACGCCGGGCTCCAGCAGCACCCCCACCGGCTCGTCCGGTGCCACCCCGGCCGCGATCAGCCGGTGCGCGATCCGGTTCGCCCGCTCCGCCAGCTCCCGGTAGCTGGCCCGGCCGTCCGGCCCGACCACCGCGACCGCGTCCGGCCGGCTCGCCGCCCACCGGCCGAACAGCCCCGGCAGGGTGGCGGTAGCTGGCCGGTCCCGGATCGGGCCGCGCAGCACCGGGCCGGTCACCGGCGCCAGCGGCACGCTTGCGACCGGCCGGTCCAGGTCGGCCAGCAGGCCGGTGAGCAGGGTCAGGTACCAGTCCCGGATCCGGGCGGCGGTGGCCGGGTCGAACAGCTCGGTGCGGTACTCCAGGGTGCCCCGCACCGGCCCGCCCGGCCCGGCGTCGGTCAGCTCGAAGGCCAGGTCGAACTTGGCCTCGCCGACCGGGGTGTAGCTGACCTCGGTCGGCAGCCCCGGGAACCGCGGCGCCGGCTGGTCCTCGTACAGGTTCAGCTGCACCTGGTAGATCGGGGTGACGCCGAGGCTGCGGTCGGGGCGCACCCGCTCGACGATCCGCTCGAACGGCACATCCGCGTGGGCGAGCGCGCCCAGCACCTGGTCCCGGACCCGGCCCAGCAGCTCCCGCCCGGTCGGGTCCCCGGACAGGTCACCGCGGACCACCAGGGTGTTGAGGAAGCAGCCAAGTACGTCCTCGGTCTCCGGGTGCCGGCGGCCGGCTTCGGGCATCCCGACCGCCACGTCATCGGTGCCGGCCAGCCGGGACAGCAGCGCCTGCAGCCCCGCCATCAACACCATGAACGGCGTGCCGCCGGTGGCCGCCGCGGTCGCCCGTACCGTCTCGACCAGCCGGTCGGGCAGCTCCACCGGAAGCAGCCGGGAGGACCAGCTCGGCTGGCTCGGCCGGGGCCGATCGGCGGGCAGCTCCAGCACCGGCGCCAGCCCGGCCAGCTCGGCCTCCCACCACTCCAGCTGGGCGGCCTCGCGGGCCGGGTCCCGCTGGGCGTCCTGCCACGCCGCCACATCCGCGTACTGCAGGGTCGGGCGTCCCGGAGCGGTCCGCAGCCCGAGCCGGGCGGCGTACCGGTCGGCCAGCCCGCGCAGCAGCAGCTGCTGGGACCGGCCGTCGCTGGCGATGTGGTGCAGGGTCAGGGCGAGCGCGTACTCGTCGGGTGCGCTCCGGAGCAGCAGCGCCCGCACCGGCGGCTCGGCGTCGAGCGCGAACGGGCGGCGGGCGGCCGCGGCCAGCCGGTCGGCCAGTGCCGGCCCGGCCGGGTCCAGCTCCTCGACCTCGACCGGCACCGCCGACGGGGCCACCGGTTCGGCGTACGGCTCACCATCGTGGACGGTCACGACGCTGCGCAGAACCGGATGGTCGGCGACCAGGTCGCGCACCGCGGCGACCAGCGCCTCCGGGTCGACCGGCCCGCACAGCCGGACCACCAGCGGCATCACGTACGCGAGACTGTCCGGCTCGAGCTGCCAGAGGAACCACAGCCGGCGCTGGATCGGCGACAGCGGCACCGGGGCGTCCGGCTCCGGGCGGCGCGGGATCTGGCTGACCGGTCCGGTGTCGGACCGGGTGGTGGTGGCGCGGCTGGCCAGCAGGGTCGCCAGCCGCTCTCGCGCTGGGTCGACGGCGCTCCCGGTCATGCCGGCCGCCCGGCCGGATCCCCGGCGACTGGATCCCCGGCGGCTGGATCCTCGGCGAGCTGGTCGAGCGCGATCCGCTCCACCTCCGCCGCGAGATCGGCCAGCACCGGCCGGTTGAACAGCAGCTCGACCGGGATGTCGCAGGCCAGCACCGCTCGCAGCCGGGCCGCCACCCGGGTCGCGGCGAACGAGTTGCCGCCGAGTGCGAAGAAGTCGCTGCGCCGTCCCACGGTGCCCGGGTCGGGCAGGGTCTGGCTCCAGACCTCGGCCACGAACCGCTCCAGCTCCGACCGGGGTGGCTCGGCCGGATCGTCGCGTGGCACCGGATCCGGCAGCCCGCGCCGGTCGATCTTGCCGCTGGAGGTGGTCGGCAGGTGCGGGAGAGTCACCCACCGGCCGGGGACCATCGACTCGGGCAGCCGCTCGCGCAGGAACCTGGCCACGGCTGCGGTGTTCACCGGCTCCGGCACCAGATAGCCGACCAGCGACGCATCCGGGCCGCTCCCGCGTACCGCCACCACCGCCTGGGTCACGTCCGGGTGCTCGTGCAGCACCGCCTCGATCTCACCGAGCTCGATCCGCTGTCCGCGGATCTTCACCTGGTGGTCGGCCCGGCCCAGATACTCCAGCCGCCCGTCGGCGTTCCACCGCACCAGGTCGCCGGTGCGGTAGCACCGGCCGAGCGGCGCGTACGGGTCGAGCACGAACCCGGCGGCGGTCAGCTCCGGCCGCCGCCAGTAGCCGCGCGCCACCCCGGTACCGCCGATCCACAGCTCGCCCACCACCCCCGGCGGCACCAGGTCACCGCGCCGGTCCATCACGTACACGTGCTCGCCCGGCAACGGGGTGCCGATCGGCACGCTGGCGCCGGCGCCGACTACCTGGTGGACCGTCGACAGGGTGGTCGTCTCGGTCGGGCCGTAGCCGTTCCACACCTGACCGACCAGCGGGGCGATCTCCTGCACCAGCGCCGGGTCCAGCGCCTCGCCGGCGCACCACACCCGCAGCGCCGGGTCGCCCTTCCAACCGGCCGCCAGCAGGATCCGCAGCAGGGTGGGCGGCAGGACCGCCACGGTCGCCCCGCTGCCGGCGACCCGGTCGGCCAGGGCGGCGCCGTCGAGCACCCGGTCCCGCTCCACCACCACGCACCGGGCCCCGGCCGCCAGTGCCGCCCAGATCTCGCTGCCCACCAGGTCGAAGGTGAGCGGCGCGACCGCCAGCACGGAGTCGTCGTCGGCGATCCCGGGCACCGCCCGGACCGCGGTGGTGTGGTCGGCCAGGCCGGCGTGGCTGATCTCCACCCCCTTGGGGCGGCCGGTCGAGCCGGAGGTGTAGAGGATGTACGCGAGGTCGGCCGGCTCGGGTGGCGGCGGTGCCGCGCCCCCGCCCGCTACCGGCAGCTGGTCCAGGTCCAGCACGGTCACGCCCGGGATCTGCCGGGCGGTCGGCAGCGCGGCGCCGCGGGACAGCACCACCCGGGCCTGACAGTCGGCGGCCTGCCAGGCCAGCCGGTCGCCTGGATGCTCGACGTCCAGCGGGACGTAGGCGGCGCAGGTGCGTAGCACCCCCAGCAGCGTCGCCGGCAGCAGCCGGTCCCGGGGCACGCACACCCCGACCCGGTCGCCGCGCGCCACCCCGGCGCCGGCCAGCGCCGCCGCCACCCGGGCCGACTCCTCGACCAGTTGGGCGTAGGTCAGCTCGCCGTCGTGCCCGGTCACCGCCACCGCGCCCGGCCGGGACCGGGCCTGCCCGGCGATCGCCTCGACCACCGTGGCCGGGCGGGGGGTGGGCAGCGGCGCGCCCCGCCCCTGCCGGACCAGCGCTTCCCGCTGCCCCGGTTCCAGCAGCTCCCAGCTGGCGACCGGGCGCCCCGGGTCGGCTACCGCGTCCCGCAGCATCCGCAGCCACAGGTCCAGCAGGGTCTCGACCTCGGCCCGCTGGTAGAGCCCGACGTCGTACTCCACGTGGACCTCGATGCCGGTGGCCACCTGGTTGACGAACCAGGTGAGGTCGGTGACCGCCATCCCGGTCGCCAGCTCGGCGACCAGCTCGACCCGCGCCGGCCCGGCCTCGGCGACCACCGGCATGCCCTCCGGCTGCATGGATAGGAGCACCGGGCACAGGTCGGCGCCGCGCGGCCGGTCGAAGCCGGCGCACCGGGTCAGCTCCTCGGCGGTCAGGTCCGGGTGGGCCAGCGCCCAGGTGGCGGCCGCCGCCACCCGCCCGGCCAGCTCCCGGAACGTCGGCTCGCCGGCCACCGACACCGGCGTCGGCAGGGTCCGGACCAGCGGACCGATCACCCGGTCCAGCCCGGGCCGGTCTCGCAGCGCCGCCGCGGTGCCGAGCACCAGCTCCGGCTCGCCGGTCAGCCGGTGCAGCACCACCAGCAGCGCGGCGGCGTAGACCGCGTACTCGGAGACGCCGCCGGCGCGGGCGGTGTCGTCGATCGACCGGACCAGTGCCGGGTCCAGCCGCCGCACCACCCGGGCGCCGCGGGCGACCCGCCGATCGCCCCGCCGCCCGGCCAGCTCCACCGGCGGGACGGCCGCGGCCAGCCGCTCCCGCCAGGCCGCCCGGAGCCGCTCGGTGGCCGCCGGGTCGTCGGCCAGCGCCCGCTCGAACCGGGCGACGTCGCCGACCTGGACCGGCGGATCGGTCTCCGGCCGGCCGGCCAGCGCCGCGGCCAGCTCGGTCAGCAGGATGCCGACCGACCAGCCGTCGAAGGCGGTATGGTCCACGGTCACTGCCAGCTCGGCGATGCTGGTGGAGGTGTGGATCAGCGTGGCCCGGACCAGTGGCCGGTCCGTGGCCAGGTCGAAGACGTGACCGGCGGCGGCGTCCGCGAGCTCGGCCAGCCGGGCCGGGCGGTCGGTCGCCGGGAGACCGGTCAGGTCGACCTCGTGGACCGGCACCGGCACCGGCGGCCCGACGACCGCCACCGGCCCGTCGTCCCACTCCTCGAACGTCGTGCGCAGCACCTCGTGCCGGCGCACCAGGTCGGCGAGCGCCGCCCGTACCCGGTCCGGGTCGGTGACCCCGGTCAGCCGCAACCGGACCGCGATGGTGGTGGAGGCCGCCGGATACACCCGGCGGGCGGTCCAGAACTCCCGCTGCAGGTCGGTGAGCGGGTGGATCCGCTGCCCCGGATGCCGGACCGGGCCTGGGTCAGTGGCCCGCTCCGGCGCCGGGGTGGTGAGGCGGTCGGCCAGGGCGGCGACGGTCGGCTCGGACAGGAACCAGCCCAACGGGACCGGCCGGCTGAGCTCCTCGGCCAGCCGGGCGACCACCCGGACCGCCGCCAGCGAGTGCCCGCCGAGGTCGCCGAACCGGTCGTCGACCCCGACCTCGGGTAGCCCGAGCGCGTCTGCGACCACCTCGGCGACCCGGGCCTCCAGCGGGGTGCGGGCGGCGACGAACGGCGTCACCCGGTCCCGGTCCGGCCGGGGGACCGGCAGCGCCGCCCGGTCCACTTTGCCGGAGGGTCCGAGCGGCAGCCGGTCGAGCACCATCAGCTGCGACGGCAGCAGGTAGCCGGGCAGCCGGTTCCGCAGCCAGCCGCGCAGCTCCGCCTCGCGGGGGGCGGCGGTCGGCGCCGGTTCGACGTAGCCGACCAGCCGGCGGGTGCCGTCGTCGTCGGCCGGCGCCAGCACGGCCGCGGCCTGCACCGCCGGGTGGCTGGCCAGTGCGGCCCGCACCTCCCCGAGCTCCACCCGGTGGCCGCGGACCTTTACCTGGTCGTCCAGCCGGCCCAGGTAGTGGTGGACTGATCCGTCGAACCGGACCAGGTCGCCGGTGCGGTACCAGCGCTGGCCGTCCGGGGTGCTGACGAACCGCTCCGCGGTCAGCTCCGGCCGGTTCAGGTAGCCGCGGGCCACTCCGGGGCCGGCCACCCACAGCTCACCCTGGTCGGCGGGCTGGCCGGTGTCCGTGTCCCGAACCGACAGCACGGCGCCGGCGACCGACGTGCCGATCGGCGGTTCGGCCCGGTCGTCGCGCGGGATCTCGTGGGCGGCGCAGTAGACCGTGCACTCGGTCGGGCCGAAGCAGTTGACGACCCGCTCCACCCCGGCCAGCGCGTACAGCCGGTCGGCCAGCGCCCGCGACAGCGCCTCGCCGGCCGGGGCGACGGTCCGCACCCCGGCCGGGACCGGCAGCCGCACCAGCGCCGACAGCGCCGACGGCACCCCGCAGACCACCCGCACCTGGTCGCGAGCCAGCAGCGTCGGCAGCGCGAGCAGGTTCTCCGCCAGGATCACCGTGCCGCCTGTGGTGAGCGGCGCGAACAGCTCCACCACCGAGACGTCGAAGCAGACCGAGGTGGCCGCCAGCATCCCGGCCAGCTCGCCGGTCGAGAACGCCTGCCGGGCCCAGGCCAGCAGGTTGACCACGCTGCGGTGCTCGATCACCACCCCCTTGGGGGTGCCGGTCGAGCCCGAGGTGTAGAGCACGTACGCGGGGTCGGTCGGGGCGCCGGGGACCGTAGGGGCGTGGTCGACGGGCGGGACCTGGTCGACGTAGAGCGGGACGGCGCCGGTCGCGGCGGCGCTGGTCTGCGGGGTGGTCAGCACCCACCGCAGCCCGGTGTCCGCGGCGATGAACCGCAGCCGGTCCGGGGGGTAGGCGGGGTCCAGCGGCACGTACGCGGCGCCGGACTGGAGCACGCCGAGCAGGGCGGCGACCAGGTGCTCGTCGCGGTCCAGGCACACCCCGACCAGGGAGCCGGTCGAGACGCCATCCGCGGCCAGCCGGTCAGCGATCCCGTTGGCGCGGGCGGCCAGCTCGCGGTAGCTGATCCGGCGATCGCCGACCCGGAGCGCGACCGCCTCGGGGGTCTGTGCCACCTGTGTCGCGAACAGTTCGTGCACCCGCTGGTCGATGTTCGCGCGCATCGGCGTTTTGCTCCCCGGAATGGTCGATCGTCCTCGTCGACGAGTCGGACCCGAGCATAGGGCGGTCGCGCAATCTTCGGAAGGCTGCTTGGCTGGTCAGCCAGGGCGGGAAGGGGCTGTTCGGCTGACCTACGGGCGCCCGGTCGGTCGGGGCCGATCGAGGGTCTCGGTCGTTACGGAACCGCCCATGGTCGGTGGCGACCTGCACTCTGGTACGTCGTCCGGGTGCGTCGGATGTGGCACGACCTCCTGGTCACCTTCGCGACAGCACGATGCGCCGTAGCGCGGCGCGTACGGCCCGGTCGACTCGCTGCTTCAGCACCTCGGCCGAAACCTGCTGGTGTGCGGCGAGCTCTGCCCAGGTGGCGTCGCCAACATGGTGGCTCCAGAGGAGGTCGAGGACGTCCCGCGGGAGCAATCTCACGAGCTGCTGGGCGGTCCAAGTTGGTTCCGTACGGTCGGCGAGGGCGTGCGTGACCGATGGACGAGTCGGCACGAGCGCGCGGTGTCGGATGAGGATCTGCGCTCGGGCGATCTGCCGGTAGCGGTCGGCCACCCGCTCGGCGAGGATGGCTGCCAGCAGCGACCAGACTCGTTGCGCGTCCGAGCTTTCGTCCCCGGCGACCGCCCGCAAGGCTTCGTGGACCACGTTCTCGGACTCGGGCCCGGCGCCCATCATGCGAGCGAACCGGAGCAGCCGTTCCGGATGTGGGACAGCAGCGTTCGCCCCGCTCGGCGATGACTGCTCTGCCATCTGCTGGTCCCCCCTTGACCCACCCGACCAGACACCGGAGATCGACGATCCGACCGGTCGGCCGCCGGTTACGGGCAGCATGGCAGGCAGGACTATCCGTACGATGTTCGATGGCTGTCACATCACTTCTGAGGCTGACTGAAATGACCTGCTCATGAAGCTCGGGATACTCGGCCCACTGCTGGTCAGCGTCGGGCCAGTCGAGTTCCAGATCGCACGGCGGGAGCGGATCCTGCTGGCAGTCTTGTTGTTGCATGCCAACCGGACCGTCAGCCTGGAGCGGGTAGTCGATGCGATCTGGGGTGACCGGCCACCGGCGGACTCGACCGGGCAGGTCCACTCGAGTGTCTACCGGCTACGCAAAAGGCTGGCGGCAGCGGGCGGGTCCAGCGAGATCATCGTTACCGACCCGGCCGGATATCGCGCCCGGGTCGACCCGCAGAGCCTTGATCTCGCGCAGTTTCGCGGGCTGCGGAACCAGGCCCGGGCCGCGGTCACGAGCGGGAAGCCGGACGAGGGGCGCGAACTCTACCGGGCTGCCCTGGACCTGTGGCGCGGCCGGGCGCTCGACGGCATGGACAGCGACGTCATCCGGCACGCGGCGGCTGGGTTGGACGAGGAACACCTGCAGGCGGCGGAGGAGTGTATCGAGGCCGAGCTCTCGCTGGGGCGCAGCCGGGAGGTCGTCGCCGAGTTGACCGAGCTGGTTGGTCAGCATCCGCACCGGGAGGGCCTGCACCGGGCGCTGATGCTGGTGCTCTACCGGACCGGCCGGCAGGCCGATGCGCTGTCCGCCTACCGGCGTGCCCGTACGCTGCTGGCCGACGAGCTGGGGCTGGACCCCGGACCGGAGCTGCAGCGGCTGCACCAGGCGATCCTCAACCGCGACCCGGAGCTCGACCTGCCGGCTGATCCGGTGCGGGTGAAGCCGGCCGACCCTGGCCGGTCGGTGGTTCCGCGAGAGCTGCCGGCGGACGTGGCTGGGTTCACCGGCCGCGGCGACGCGCTGAAGGCGCTGGATGGGCTCCTGGCTGGCCCGGTGGATGGCTCACTAGCTCCGGTGGTGATCTCCGCGATTGCCGGGACTGCCGGGATCGGGAAGACCGCGCTGGCGGTGCACTGGGCACACCGGGTGCGCGACCGGTTTCCGGA
>WHTQ01000030.1 GCA_009377645.1 Micromonosporaceae bacterium
AGTACGCGCGGGCGCCCCGTCGCGGCCGGCGCGCCCGATCTCCTGCAGATAGCTGTCGGGTGAGTTGGGCAGTGCGGTGTGGAACACCCAGCGGATGTTGGGTTTGTCCACGCCCATGCCGAAGGCGCTGGTGGCTACCATCACCGGCGTCCGGTCGGCCATGAAGTCCGTGTAGCGCCGATCCCGCTCACCGGCGGCTAGCCCGGCATGGAACGCGACCGCCTCGATCCCCGCCTCGCGCAGGCGCCCGGTCAGATGCTCCGTGGCCGCGCGGGTAGGCGCATACACGATGCCCGGGCGATCTTCCGCGCGTATCCGCGCCAGTAGCCGCTGCCAGCGCTGCTCGTCGCTGGCGCAGCGCACCGCCGCCAGGTGAAGATTTGGTCGGTCCAGCCCGGCGACGACCACGTACGGGTCGCGCAGCCTGAGCACGTCGATGATGTCGGCGCGTACCGGTGGTGAAGCGGTGGCAGTCAGCGCGACGACGGGCGGGCGGCCGAGCTCCTGGATGAGGTGGCCCAGTTGCAGGTAGTCGGGCCGGAAGTCGTATCCCCACGCGGACACGCAGTGCGCCTCATCGACAGCGACCAGCGCCGGCTTGAGCGCGCGCACCTCAGCCCGCCGTTGCGGGCTGGCCAACTGCTCAGGTGTGATGAACAGGAAGTGGGCCTGCTTGGCGCGCAAGGCGTCCAGCGCTTCTCGTTGCTGCTTGGCACTCTGTGCGGAGCTGACCCGCACCGCTGCCACGCCAACGTCCGCGCGGGCGTTGAGCCCCGCGAGCTGGTCCTGCTGCAACGCCAGCAACGGCGATACCACCACCGTTGGTCCATCCAAGACCGCGCCGCTGACTTGGTAGACCGCTGACTTTCCGCCGCCGGTGGGGAGTACGACAAGCGAGTCGCGCCCCTTCAGTAGGGCCTTCATGGCCGGCAACTGACCAGCGCGCAGCGAGCCCCACCCGAAGTGGCGCCGGGCGGCGCGGCGCAGCCGCCACCCGCTGGGTACGAGGTTCATCGACCGCTGAGCCTACCGGTCTGCTCCGGCCATCCGATGGTCTGGGCGATCGATTGCGGCCACCACCCAGTCGATGACGCCAGGTAGCAAGCCTGGTCACGCCTAGGTGCCACCGCCTGCCGGCCTTCGCCGAGGAATCCGGCGGCGACCAGATGATCGACGGCGTGTCCGTGATCAGGGACTTCAAGGGTCCCGGCAGGACCGCGCTGTCTACCAGCCGCCCACGTTGAGTGGTTCCGGGCGTACTCGCCCTGTTGCGAAACCAGCTGTCGCTTCGATACCCGAGTAATGCCAAAACCTCTCGGCGGCATGCCTAGGAGGCCATCGATGCGCGCGTTACCCGCCGCCGCGACCATCGTGTTTCTGACCGTCGCGCTTACTTCCGTGGCCGGTGCCTCCGCGCCGGCCGTTGCGGCCGAACCGTCGTCCGGCACGATCGGGCCAACCGAGCCGCAGGTGGCCTGGGAGGGTCAGCAGTACGCGGCCGCCGCGACGCTGTTTCCCGACCTGTGTCCGCCGGAGGCCGACCCGGCCAACGCGCTCTGCGACCACTTCTTCCTTACCGTGGAGGGCGCCGGCGAGGTTGTGGTCGAGATCTCGTGGCCGAGCGCCGACAACGACTTCGACCTTTCGGTCTTCGACGACACGGGGGCGCTCGTCGCCTCCTCCGCCCAGGGTGGGACGACATCCGAGCGGGCGACCTTCCAGAACGCCACGACGAGCACGTACGAAGTGCGCGTGAACCCGTTCCTGGTCACCGACTCCGCTTACGGGGGGACCGCGACCTTCACCGAGTCAGAGGTGCCGGTCAACCCGCGCCATCCCACCGGCGGTCTCCGCTTCGGCCCGGCGACCGTGATCGACGCCCAGCGGACGGAGGGCGAGCCGCTCAACTGGATCGACCAGGAGGGCAACTACTGGGAGTCGGGTCCATGGGGCTTCAGCACGGCGCAGTCGTTCGTCCACCGCTCCGTCGACGGCGGCGACCAGTTCAACATCGTGAGCCCGATCGGGCTGCGGCCGGATCCGCCTCCGGGTGGAGGCGACACCGACGTGGTGACCGACGACCAGCAGAACGCCTACTTCGTCGACCTCGAGGGCCTCGTCAACCTCGGCGTAGCCGTCTCGAACGACGACGGCAACAGCTGGCGCAAGAACGCGATCGCCACTCAGGACACGATCGACGACCGCCAGTGGTACGCCATCGACAACGGTACGACCGCGGCGGCCGGCGATAATACGGTCTTCCTTGCCTACCGGCAGGTCCCGCTCGGGTCGTTCATCCTCTCGTCGCCGGGCTCGACCGGACCCGCCGACCCGGTCGGCGGGTTGGTCTACACGGACTCTTCGGCGACGCCCAGGACACCCGTCTCGACCGGGGCTCCGTGCGGCCGGCTCGCCTTCGACCCGGTGCGGCGCAACCTCTACTACCCGTGCTCGGCCGGTGACCACGTGGAGGTCACCGTGGGGCATGTGGACCCGGGCCAGCGCACCGGGATCGAGTACCGGAACGTGCAGGCTCCGGCCTCCCCAGGCGGGGGGCCGGTCGGCGACATCTTCCCCGGCGTGACCGTCGACGACGCCGGCAACCTCTACGTCATCTGGGTGGACGAGTCAGACCACAACGTCTACTACGCGGCCTCGGGCGACGCGGGCGAGACCTTCGGCCCCGCCGTCCAGGTGAACGGGCGCCCCGCGAACACGAATGTCTTCCCGTGGGCGGTCGCGGGCGCCGAGGGACGGCTCGCCATCGCCTGGTACGGGAACGACACCTTCCTCGACTCGGACCAGATGCCCTCCTGGTACAACGACCGCCGCGCCGCGACCGCCTTCGAGTGGTTCGGCTACGCGGCCGTGGTGCGAGACGCAGACAGCGCGGACCCACGCATCGCCCAGCAGCGCTTCACCGACAAGCCGATGCACTACGGCCAGATCTGCAACGGTGGCCTCGGCTGCACGCTCACGGGCGGCGACCGTACGATGGCGGACTTCTTCGCCATCGCGCTCGACCGTGACGGCGCCATCCGTGTCGTCTACAACGACACGACCAGCCAGCACCACGGCGCGCACTTGGCCGAGACGCGCCAGCTCCAGGGCCTCGGCTTGCTGGGTGGCAGGCTACGAGGGGAGGCACCGACCAACCCGGTCTCCGACCCGACCGGTGACGCCCAGTCGCCGCACTACTCGCCGGCAGGGCCAGGCCCGAACCTCTCGCACCTCGACCTCACCGGACTGCGCCTGAGCCAGCCGGACGAAGAGACGCTCCGCGTCGAGATGACCCTCGCCTCGAGCCCGGAGAACGCGCTCAACCGGACGCCGCCCCTGGGGAAGGACGCGGCGGTCTGGCTCACGCGCTTCCAGGCGCTCTCGATCGGCGACGGCCTCCCGCTGGAAGGGCCAGAGGAGGCGTTCCGGATCTTCTATGTCGGGGCCGAGTCGGTCGGCGGCGGCCCGCTGACCTTCTTCGCCGGCAGCGGCGAGTCCGCCCAGGAGGAGGTCCCCGGCAACGGCTGCACGACCACGACGCCGGAGAACTGCAAGGTCGTCCAGTACCCGAGCGAGTTCCAGGCCGAGGGGAGCGTCGAGGGCAAGACGATCACGATCGACGTCCGGCTCCCCTTCGGCTTCGGGCCCGACCGGCCGGTCAAGGACGCGACGCTTTACAGCGTCACCGGGCTCACGGCGGGCCGTAACGCAGACGCGGCCGACGTCTACGCGGACGTCGACGCGACAGCGGCGTTCGACTTCGACCTCGCCGCAGTGAGGTAGCGCCCAGGACCGCCAAGATCATCTTGAGTGTGCTGGTCGTTCGGGCACGGACTGCCGTTCACGGATGGTGACCAAGGCGTTCAGGGGGAGGCGGCGAGCGTGGCGCCGGTGGTCGACGTCAAGCCTGCGCAGATTCGTGGTGCCGGCCGCGGCCGTGACGTCCAGCCACTCGCCGGGATCGACGACGCGACCGCCGCCGGGTCGGGCCACCACGGCCACCGTGCCGACCCGGCCGCCGCGCTCGCGCACGGCGCCGACCTGCAGCTGTCCGGGCACACCCATGGCGGCCAGATCTGGCCGTTCCACCTGCTGGTCCGGCTCGACCAGCCCACCGTCCAGGGCCTGAGCCGGCACGGCGAGCGGACCCAGCTCTACACCAGCCGGGGCACCGGCTTCTGGGGTCCGCCGCTGCGGATCTTCGCACCCAGCGAGATCACCGTCCTCACGCTGGCGTCCGTCCGCCGGCTCGGTGAGGTAGCCCCGCCCCAAGGATCCCTCACCCGACCGGTCAGGAGCTCTGGTCGCTGACCGGCCGCCATCTACCCACCCGCACCGGAACGCCGTCGGAGCCATGCAGCACCGGGTCGTGGTCGGGTGCCGCCAGGCCGGCGGCGGTGACCAGGTCCTGCCGCAACTGCCGCAGCCGCACCTGCCGCAGCGGCCAGGGCGGGTGCGCCAGCTCGGCGACGACGAGCCGGCCGGCCAGCGCCGAGTACAGCCGGTGCCGGTCGGTCAGAAACTGGTCCAGCGGCGTGAGCGCTGCGTGGTCCCGGGGCCCGCCCAGCACCACCTCGATCCCGCCGCCCGCCCCGCCCGGACCCGGCCAGCGCCGCCGGAACCGGTAGCTCAGCTCGGCGCCGGTGCGCCGCACCGACATCGAGGACCAGAAGTACGGCAGCCCGTATCCCAGGCGCCCGCCGACCACCGCCGCCAGCCGGGCCGCGTCCAGGGACAGGAACCAGACCCCGGTGCCGCCATCCGGCCCGCGTACGTAGGTGCGCAGGTTGATCTGCGGGAACCGGGACAGCCAGGGCAGCGCCGGCAGCCGTGCCACCCGTACCTCCTCGATCAGCAGCGGGACAAGCCCGACCCAGGCGGTGCCGTCGAAGGTCTCCACCGTCAGGCCGGCCGGCAGCCGGGACTGCACCACCTCGGCCGGATATCGCCAGTGCAGGAAGGTCAGCCACCGCAGCCGTTGGGTCAGCACCGGCGCACCGGTCCGGGCAGCGTACGGGCGCGGTCGGGCGCCGGCTCCTCGTACCCTTCCTCGTACCCTTTCTGGTACCTCGACGGGCGCCGGAGGACCAGCGCCGGCAGCAGCAGCACCGCGGCGACCGCGGTCAGGCCCTGCAAGTCGATCACCAGCTCGGACAGCAACGGCGCCGTCGCGACGGTGGAGCCGAGCCATGGCCGAGGCTGGGGAAGCTGATGACCAGCCCCAGAAACCAACCCGCTACCAGCCGGAACCGCCCGGCCGCGGCGAGCGCCGCGATCGGCAGCGCCAGCCACACCAGGTGGTGGACCCAGGAGATCGGAGAGATCGCCACCGACAGCGCGGCCAGCACGCCGACCGCGGCCAGCCGGTTGCCCTGCCGCTCGCACCGCCAGGCCTGGTAGGTGCCGATCGCCACCAGCGCCACCGCGACCAGCAGCCACACCCGCCCGGCGGTGGCCTCCGGCAGGACCCGCAGCAGCATCCCGCGTACCGACTGGTTGCCGGCCGGCGAGGTCAGACATACCGCCCTAGTTTCCTTGCCGTCGGCGCTCTCGCGCAAATGCTGGCGGAGGCCGTCGGCGTAGTCGAAGGAGTTCGTGCGGCCTAAACCGTGGGTGTCGCCAGCACCAGGCCGGTGTAGGTGGCGGCGAACGCGAGCAGGTCGGCGGTCTCGGCCACCAGCGCCCCGCGCGGCTTGCTCGCCGCTCCGGTGCCTCCGTGCCCGGTGGCCGGGTCGATCCGGAGCAGCACCGGCCGCGACCCGGCGCTGGCGTGCTGCAGCGCGGCGGTGAACTTGTAGCTGTGCGCCGGCACCGCCCGGTCGTCGTGGTCACCGGTGAGCACCAGCACGGCCGGGTAGTCCGTACCCTCCCGGACTTGGTGCAGCGGTGAGTAGGCGCGCAGCACCGCGAAGTCCTCGGGCACCTCCGGGTCCCCGTGGTCGGGCGTCCACGCCCATCCGATCGTGAACCGGTGGAACCGGAGCATGTCCATGATCCCGACCATCGGCAGGGTGACCGCGGCCAGGTCCGGCCGCTGGGTCAGCACTGCCGAGACCAGCAGCCCTCCGTGGCTACGCCCGTGCAGCGCCAGCTGCTCCCGGGTGGTGACCCCGGTGGCGACCAGGTCCTCGGCCACCGCGATGTAGTCGTCGAAGACATTCTGTTTGCGGTCCCGGCTGGCGCTCTCGTACCAGCTGCGCCCGTACTCCCCGCCACCGCGCAGGTTCGCCACCACCAGCACCCCGCCCGCCTCCACCCAGGCCGGCCAGGCCGGCCGGAAGATCGGGGTCATGGCGATCTGGTGCGCCCCGTACCCGAACAGGAGGGTCGGGGCCGGGATGCCGGCCGGCTGGTCGGCGCGCCGCACCAGGAAGTACCGCACGGGGGTGCCGTCGGCGCTGGTGGCCTGCCCGCGCCGGGTCTCCACCCGGGCCACGGTCCCGGCCGGTCGGGTGACCAGCGGCAGCTCCTCCTGCGCGCCGGTGGCCAGGTCCAGCCGGTAGCAGCGAGTGTCGTGCACGAACGCGGTGATCCCGACGAACGCCTCGGGATCGCCGGCCCGGCCGTGGACCGCCGCCACCGCGACCGGGCCGTCAAGGGCGAGCTCGCCCCGCTCGGTCCCATCCGCGGCCAGCCGGTACACCCGGTGGGAGGCGTCGTCCAGGTACACCGCCAGGAACCCGTCCCCGGCCCGGACCGCCTGCTCCAGCACCATCGCGCGCTCCGGGACCAGCTCCTGCCAGGCGGCACCCGGCCGGTCGCCGCCGGCCGCCAGCGCCGCCAGGTCCACCGCCAGCAGCCGGCCCCGGTCCGCGTCGTGGTCGGTGCGCAGGTAGAGCAGGTCCCCGTCGCTGCCGGCCAGCTCGAACCGGGCGTACGCCTCGCCCACCACGTCCAGCCGCGGTCCGAGCACGTCGCCGGCGCCGATCCGCTGGACCGCCACCCGATTCCGCCGGGCGATCCCGTCCGCGAGGCTCAGCACCAGCCACCGGCCGTCGTCGGTGACCTGGCCGAGAGCCACCTCGCGGGGGTTGGCCGGGCGGTGCACCACCTGGTCGTCCTGCTCGGGAGTGCCCAGCCGGTGGCACCGCAGCGACCCGTTGGGCAGGGCGGTGGGGTCGTCCCCACTGGTGCGCGCGGCCGCCGGGAAGCCCCAGTAGAGGAACCCGCTGGATCCGGGGAGCCACCGCGGGGAGCCGAACTTGGCGTGGGTGACCCGGTCGTCGAGGTCGATGCCGGTGACCGCGTCCCGCACCCGCCAGGTGGTCCAGTCGCTGCCCGCCTCGTTCAGCCCGTACGCCAGCCACCGGCCGTCCGGGCTCAGCGTGACCCCGGTGACCGAGACCCGGCCGCCTGGGTCGAACTCGGTCGGGTCGAGCAGCGTCTGCCCGCCCCCGTCCACCAGGGTGGCGAGATCCTCCGCCACCTGCCAGTAGTCCTGCTCGCCGGTGCCGTCGTTGCGGCTGAGCAGGTAGCGCCCGCCCCGCTGCTCGGGCACCCCGGCCCGCGGCGTACCCAGGATCCGGTCCAGGCAGGCGGTGAACCACGGTCGCGCCGCCAGCCCGGCCAGGTAGCCGTCGACGAGCTCGCGCTGCGCCGCCACCCACCGCCGGGTCCGCACCGCGCCGGGCTCCTCCAGCCAGCGGTACGGGTCTGCGACCGGGGTGCCGTGCCGGGTCTCCACCACGTCGTCCCGGTCGGCCGGCGGGTAACGCCACGTCCGGCCGGCTCCGGGCGCCCGGGAGGCACCGTCCACAGATCGGGTCACAAGCGCCACCGCCCTCCAGGTACCGGTCCAGGGTACGGTGACTATCGCACCGGGGCGGGCACCGCGCGCGGACTTTCACCGCCGGCGAACCTCGAGCGGCCGGTCGCTGGCGCCCTCCGGCGACGCGACCGGGGGTGGTCACCCGTACCACCGACCCGAACCGCGCCGACCAGCTCTGGTCGGTGGAGAAGCTGACCAGCGGTACCAGCAACCACGAGCGCTACGCGATCGTCAACGTCGACAACGGTCGGCGGCTGGCAGTGCGGAACAACGCCGCGGTGCTCGAGAACGTCCCGCCGGACGGCGGGCCCGTTTGGTGGTCCACCGGCTATGAGAGTGTTGGTTGCCGGTTGGTGATCCACTGCTCGTGGAAGGCCTCGGGTGTCAGCCAGTGGAGCGAGCCGTGGGGTCGGTAGGTGTTGTACTCGGTGCGCCAGTCCTCGGCCAGGACCTGGACTTCCAGCATGGGTGTGGAACTGTTCGCAGGCCAGGAACTCGTCACGGAAGCGGCGTTGAACGACTCGCACACCCCGTTCTGCCAGGGGAGCCCGGGTCGATGTAGGCGGGGTCCACACCGCGGTAGCGGCACCAGTCGGCCAGTGCCCGGGCGGTCAGCTCGGGGCCGTTGTCCATGCGGATGTGCTCCGGGCGCCGCCCCAGGTCGGTGACCAGCTGGTCAAGCACGGCGATGGTGGCATCGGCGGTGAACGAGCGGGCCGCGCGGGTGGCCAACGCCACCCGGGTGAACTCGTCGATGATGTTCAGAAACCGGATCTGCCTGCCGTCGACGGTCACATCGACTTGGAAGTCCAACGCCCACATCTGATCCGGCCGCACCGCCCGCATCCGCTGGTGCCGCCCGGGGCCGATGCGCTGCCCTTGACCACCCGGACCGGGCGTTTCAACCCCTTCGGCCAGCCACAGCCGCCGGGTGCGTTTGCGGTTGACCACCAGCCCTTCCCGGGCAGCGATGGCATGCGCTTTGCGCCATCCCCACCGGGGATGCTCGGCCGCGATCCGCCGCAGCCTTGCCCGCAGCAGCTCATCGGCGTCCACGGGTAGCCGGGCCGGGCGCCGCTGGGCCGAGCGAGGCTGCCCGACCAGCCGGCATGCACGTCGCTGCGATGCCCCGAATCGTTGCGATCACGAGCGGGCGGTGGCTCATCATCGGCCACGACGATCACCTGCTGGGCTACTTTCCCGCCGAACCAGAGATCTACCACCGACCTTCAACCACCGATCCCAGGCGTGCCCCCAGTCGGCGAGTTCGGATCCGCGGAAACCGCAGGCGGCCATCTACGCGATCTGACCGCGGCAGACGCACGAGTGTGGCGGCGAGATGGTTCGGGCGGGTCGTGCGTAACGCGATCATGGCGGTGCAGCCCGGGCACGTCGCGGAGAACGTCGACTAGGTCGGGCAAGCTCTCCAGTACCTGCACTCCATGCTCCGCAGCCAGGCGTTCGACCCAACGGCGCTGGCGTACATGATCACGGAACTTGTGCCAGAGCCAAAATTCGGCCGCCGTTGACAGCCCGGATCGCACAGAGCCGTGTGCTCCTCGTGTGCTCGAGCTCAGCCGCCCAGCCGACCCGATGCCCACCACCGCCTGGCACCGCACAGCGGGTAACCTGGGAAAACGACGCACGGGCCGTTAGCTCAATCGGCAGAGCTGCTGACTTTTAATCAGTAGGTTCAGGGTTCGAGTCCCTGGCGGCCCACCACGCATTCCAGACATATCGGGAGCTGGCCGTCGCAGGTCGCTGACCAGCCTGAACGTCCTGATGCAGCCGGCGAATCCGAGCCCGGATCACGCCGTCGGATAACATGCATACTTTCCTATGCAAACCGTTTCCTGGGGCAGCGGCGCGGATGTCCGCTCTTGGTCGGGTCGCCCTCGCGCATGATGCCCGGTATGTCTGCATATGGGTACCGAGCAACAGCACCAGCAGGCCGTGAACGCACTGGCCGCCATGATCGCCAGATGGTGGGCAGCCGGCGGACACCACCTCACCACCCCATCCGCACAACCTGCCAGCCTCCACACGACAGGCAGACCTACAGATCTCCGGGCCTCCCATCAGCCTGTGCAGCTCCCGCGCCGGCGAGGTCGAACAGTCCTACCGCAACCTCCTGAGCAGCCACCGGTCCGTGACGCCGACCCACAGTGTCGGTGACTGGTGGAAGAACCGCGCGTTGCGGAGGCTGTTTCGTAACGTGCTTTCGATCAGGACAGCCTTCGATGGGTGCGGGGCCTTCACGGCTTGGGCGAGGGCGCGGCGAAGCGCCCGAATGGGTGATGACGTGGGCCCGCTGCGGCAGATGCGCCTTGAGGTGGGGCCGGGTGGTGTCAGTCGGAGAACTCGATGCTGCCGGTGCGCCTTCCGGACGTGGCAAGCCACTCAAGGATCAGCGCCGCCAGCAGGAGCCACCCCACCCCGACCGCCAGCGCTAGGCCGAGCTCCGTGATCACCTCAGCGGCTACCGGGGTTCCGGCGGGTGTGTCGGCCAGTGTGCGCACGGCCGCCAGTGCGTGTGTCAGCGGCACCGCTTGCACGGTGGCCGGGACCCACTCTGGCCAGAACGTCACGGGCACGGTCACGCCGCAGGTCAATGTCGTGCCCACCTGCGCGACGTTGGCCACGACATTGCGCAGGCTCATCGCGTTCAGGACGATCGCGCCGAGCACCATCGCCAGGAAGTAGGTGGTCACGCTGGCCACGATGAGGCAGCCGAGTACCGCCACCGCCCGTATCGGGCTGAAGGTGACCCCGAAGAACGGTCCGAGGCCGAACAGCGCCACGGAGGCGGTCAGGACGCCGCTGGGTATCCACTGGACGCTGCGCCCGACGAAGACTGGCCACAGCCGGGTTGGGGCCGCCACGAGAAGCGGCATCGTGCCCTGGCGCCGTTCCCAGGTGGTGGTGGCGGTGCTGGTCAGCGCCTCGGTCGCCGCGATCATGACGGCGACGCCAATGAACAGGAAGCGCACCGCGTCCGGAGAGTCCAGCAGCAACCCGATGATCGCGAAGAACACCACTTGGAGCATTGCCCGGCTCATCCAGCCAACCGCCCACCCGAGCGGAGAGTACATCGCCCACATGTCGACCCACGCGTTGTAGGTGCTGTACCGGATCACCCGCACCGGAGCGGCCACCAGCTCAGGCATAGCCCATCGTCCCCGTCCTGCGTAGCCGGTCGACTGCGCGCCGCAGTAGCACCAGGCGACTGCTCGCCAAGACCGGTGCCGCCTCCCGCACCCAACTCGCCATCCGCCACCTACGCCGCACCTGAACCGGCGTAGCCCGCTGAGGCGCTCGCGGTGGTCAGTTCGCCCCATTGGCCCTCGGTCGTGGTGGCCGCCCCCCGGGACCGACCGCAGCTCGACATCGCCGTAACGTGCCGCGCCGGGACTCGGTCAGGCCGACCGTTCTGCCGACGTCAGCTGGGGACGAGCCTGAACGCCGGCCGCCGCGGCACCGCGGCAGGTCGGCCGAGCACACGACGAGCACATCAGCCTGGTTCTATTCCTACGCGACGCGCGTATCCCCTGCTCAGGAGCGTGCGAGCGGACGCGAGCTGTGGGCTTTTAATCCATAGGTTCTGGGTTCGAGTCCCAGGCGGCCTACCCCACCAACTCTCGCCTGCGGAAACGTGCCCTAGGTTGATCGACTTGACCAGGTTAAGGTCGCTACAGCTTTGCCACAGCGGACTATTCGACGCCCTCCGCCAACCGCTGTAGCGAATGTGAGAGACCTCTGTGGACCCCAACGAGCTGTACCTCGCCCTACCCGCGGCACCGGCGGCGCTGAACCGCTCACCAAAGACCATCCACGACTACTTGTATCGCATCGGCCAGCTCGCCAAGGCGCACCCCACCGCCGACGTGACCGACCTGGACCACGGCCCAGCTGAGCGACTACTTCGTGGGATGCTGGAACGCCAGGAAGCCAGCTCGGTCGCGATCCACTTCCGCATGCTCCGCGCGTTCTGCAACTGGACCGCCCGGGAGGAGATCACAACCAAGTCGCCGATGGCCGGGATGGGCGAGCCGAAGGTCACCGACCAGCCGCCGCCGGTGCCTGACGACGCGATCCGAGCACTGCTGAAGGCGTGCGCCGATGTGGACTCCGATGCCCACCGCGACACGGCGGTCATCCGGCTGTGGCTGGGGCCCGGCTCCCCCCGGGTATCCGAGATGGCCGGACTCAACGTGGATGACTTGGACCTGCGACACGACCAGGTCGACCGCCTCCACGCGTTCGCGAAGCTCGCCGAGCTGGCCAACGACTTGGCCCACTCCGGCGTTGACCCCCCGCAGCTCCTCCAGGACCAGCCGGGCGAACCCCGATGTGTTCCTTGGCCAGCCGTACCCGATCGCGCTCTACCGCTGCCACCCGCTGCGAGACTGCGCCGCCCCGGCCTCGACCTGCTCGGCCAGGTTCTGGACTGCGGCGTTGACCCGGCCCCCTGGTACAGCAGATCCCGGTTGACGACGTCTGCTGCCCGAGCCGGTTCTGCAACTCCGCCCGGTCCCGTTCGGCCGCGAGCACGCGCTCCCCCAGCTCGGCCTGGCCGGAGAGGATCTGACCCACCATGGCGGCGTACGTCTTGCCCTGACGGGTCGACCCGGTCCCGGATCTGCTCCGATAACTCGGCGATGGTCGCCAGGCCGCCGGTGATAGCGGCCGTCTGGTTCCGCAGCTCTCCCACACCTTCGGCTACGGCGTCATGGATGTGCAGGTGCACCCGGGCCAGATCCTGCCGGTGCTGGTCCCGAGTTGCTCGCAGGTGGCAGACGGCGATGATGCAGACGCCGGCGGTTGAGCGCCTACCACCCGGTGGAGCCGCCCCGGCGGTGGCGTCGCCGGAACCTGCTGCGCCGGGTGCCGTGGCGTGCCCTGACCTGGCTCGCTGGGACCGCCGGCGCAGCCGGCTGGTGGGCCGCTCAGCCCGAGGTCGGCTGGCCGGAGGCGATCCCCGTGGCGTGCTGCTACGGGCTGCTGCGCTGCCCTCGGGCAGCCGATGGGGCGAAGACCATGATCGTGGTCTGGCTGGCCGAGTTGGTCGCCGCCGGCGGTAGGCTCGTCTGCGAGGGCGGGCCGCTGGGCTAGCGGCCGGTGGCCCGCCATCCCTGACCGCTAGCAGGGGAGCACAGTCGAATGCCTCGCCGCACCGTTGTGGACCCGCGGCTCGCCCCGCGGCTGCGCGAGCTGCTGGGCGAGTCCGGCATCTCGTTCCGGGCGTTGGCGGCCCGCACCTACTACTCCAAGAGCTACATCCACGCCCTGGCCACCGGCGTCAAGGCGCCGACAGTGGACATTGCCCGCCGGCTCGATGATGTGATGGGCGCCGGGGGTCAACTAGCGGCGCTCGTGGCGGTCGAGGGCCTGCCGGGCGGCGGCGACGAGCTGGAGGCGCTGGAGCTGGCCCGGCGGGCGGTTGCCAGCGATGTGGGTGAGGAGACCCTGACCCGGCTGGAACGGCAGGTGGATGATCTCGCCACGCTGTACGCGGCCACCCCACCGCAGGAGCTGCTGCAGCAGGTGCGGCAGTCGCTCAGCCTGGTGCGGCGGCTGCTCGACGCGCGGACCACCCTGTCCGGGCAGCGTCGGCTTCTGGTCGCGGGCGGGTGGCTGTCGCTGCTCGCCGCCACGATCCACATCGACCTGCGGCAGTCTGCCGCCGCGGAGGCCCGGCTCGGCACTGGCGCGGAGCTGGCCGGGCAATCTGATCACCCAGAGATCGCAGCCTGGTGCCTGGAAACCCGGGCGTGGGATGTGCTCACCGGCGGCGACTACCCCGCTGCGGTCGACCTGTCCCGGCAGGCACAGGCCACCGCACCCCAGGGAAGCTCCGCGCTGATCCAAGCCACCGCCCAGGAGGGCCGGGCGTGGGCGCGGATGGGACGGCAGGCCGAAACCCGCGACGCGTTGGACCGGGTGGCGCGGATGGCCTCCACCCTGGCCGTCCCGGACCGGCCCGAGCACCACTACCGGTACGACCCGGACAAGGCCCTGTCCTACACCGCGACCACATTGGCGTGGGCTGGCGACCCGGCCGCTGAAGGGTTCACGCGCACTCTGATCCGGCAGCTCGAAAACCCCGGCAACGGCACGCCCCGTCCGCGGCGGGTCGCATCAGCGCGGCTGGACCTGGCGCTGGCGCTACTGGCCGCCGGGGAGCCAGAGGAAGGCGCGGCGGAGGCGACCAACGCGATCTCCTCCGGACGAGTGGTGCCGTCCAACTGGTGGCGGGCGGCCGAAGTGCTCGCCGGGGTGGAGCGGCTGGGAGTGCGGCAGGCGGCCGACCTGCGTGAGGTGTACGAGGTTCACCGGCCCAGTCAGTAGCCGTCGCACCCGCTCTGGTGGACAGTGGTGGACACCGATGCCCTTCCGATCACGCACGGCCGCCGTGAGGCTACCGGTGTGGGCCGGTTCGGCGCCGGACTGCCCCTAATGGTCAGGAAGACCGGGTCGGCCCACGGTAGACGGACGCGGTGGCGGTGGCTCCGGAAGTCCCAAACGGAGGACCGTCGCCGCGTCCCCAGACGAGCCGGAGGAGCGACGATGCGGTGGCGACGGCGGCGACCGGAGCCGGAACCCGGCGACCCGGCGACCCGGCGGGCTGGCCGGGACCACCCGCCCGGCTACCCGACCCGGCACGGCGGCCGGAGCCGGCCGAGCATGGTGGCGCCTGGCTGGACCTGCTCCCCGGCTACCGGGCTGACAGTTCCGGCCGGGATGCGCTGACCGAGCCGACACAGATCCTCCCACGGCCGCTGATGACCCGCGGCCAGCAGTGGCGGGGCAACGGCGGGCGGCGGCCTGGCGGTGCCCGATGATCCCGCAGCACCTCGCCACCCGCCCGGAGTGGATCTGCCGCGCCTGCGGCCAGCCGTGCCCCTGCCCGCAGGCGCGGGTGCGGCTGGCGGCGGTGCACCAGGAGACCGGCAAGCTCGGCCGGATCGGGTACGAGATGCTAGAGCTGGCGGCTAAGGAGCTGCCCGACACGCCGGTGGCGGAGCTGTGGGACCGGTTCGTAGCCTGGACAGAGCCGGTCCGTCAGCCTTGATCGTCGCCTGGCACCTGGTCGATCGGCGGGTTCTCTGCGACGTACACCGCCTTGCCCTGCTGGCCCACGATCCAGCCCTGAGAACGCAGCGCCAGCTGTACTGTCTTGATCGTGGTCTTGCTAGTTTCGAGCCGGTCGAGCTGGATAGGCAGGTCCCGCGGGAGCGTCGAGCCTCCGGGTAGCTGTCAGATCAACGACTCTCCGGTCCGCTCCACCTCAGCCGAGGTGCACACTGCCGTGGTCGCACGGGGTGACTACAACCAGACTACAACCAAGGAAGTAACAGCTCGTGAGCGTGTACGGCGTCCCGCAGGGTCCCCCACCCCCACCCCCACCACCTCCCCGGCCAACCCCGGCACGACCGACTGGCCTGCCGGTGCTGGCCGTTGTCGGGATCGCAAGCGGGACGTTCCTGGCCGGTTGCCTCGGGGGCCTGGCGGTGGCGAACCTTCCCTCGAACGACGGCCCGTCCGACGCCCTGCCGCCGAGCCCTGCCGTGGCCGAGGTGACGACGCCCGCTACCGAAGGCAGCGGCGCGCCGAGTCCGGAGCCTAGCGAGGTGAAGATTCTGGCCATCCCCGACGACTTAGTCGGTCAGAACGCGGCGGTGGCGGAGGACGAACTGCACCGGCTCGGGTTCACCAATGTGCAGTTCGCCTCCACAGATGTGGATGACACGGTGGTGCTCCTCCCCCCGAACTGGACCGTGGTGGAGGTTGCGCCCGAACCCGGGCGGGAGGTGCCGGCCGACGCTGCTCTGGTGCTCACCTGCACGAAGCAGTGACCAACCTCCGCTGTGACATAGAGCGATGGATTCGGTCCAGACAGAGAAGTCGTGACCTGCGCTTCTGCAGGTCGCCACAGTGGTTCTGGCTCTCCGGACTCTAATTCGGCAACCCTCCGCCGACCGCTGTAGCGACTGCGAGAGACCTCTGTGGACCCAACGAGCTGCACCTCGCCTCCTCCGGCGGCACCTGCGCGCCCCGAACCGCTCACCCAAGACAGCGTGACTGGACCCTCGCCCAGGCGTCGATACGGCAATGGGGAGCCCACTTCGATGCCTACACCCTCGGCGAGGGTCGGCTCCAGCGGGTATCGACGACCCCCGGCCTCAGCCGTCGTCGGGGAAGTGGTCCCCGAGGACGTACACCGTCCACCCCAGCTCACCAGCAGGCGGGGTGCGCCTCTGCCCAGGCATCGGTCGGCGAAGAACTCAGGCTACGCGGACGAGCGTCCGGACCTGCTCAACGTCTAGGCCGTACTCGTCAGCGACAACATCAGGGGACTCTCCGGCTCTCCACATGCCGAGGACGGCGCTCACCGGGACGTGGGCCGGTTCGATGATGGGGGCACCCAGGCGAACCGTGGGTCGATCACGACCTCGGCGAGGTCTGGGGCGTACCTGCGCAGGGTCAGGCGGACTGGGAAGTCGTCCTCGTCTGTCCATCGGATGTACCGCAGGAAGTCGTTGATCACCATGCGGATCGGGGTCTGGTGGTCACCTGCCCGAGCCATCTCGTCGGTTTCCAGGTAGTGGACGAACACGTCGACGCCGTCGGTGGCGATGCGTCGGTTGGCTAGACCGTACTCAGTCCCGAACTCCTTGCGGATCTCCCCGGCAGCGTCTGCGATTTTCGCCGGGTGAGGCCGAGGTTGCGGAGTGACCGCAGCTTCCCTTGCTTGTCACAGCATGGCACAACGTTGGTGCAATCCGCCGTCCCGGACTTACTCAGGCGACCCGCCCCGCCCCCGCCCGGGTCAGATCGACTCGACGTAGGTCAGCACGAACGCGGTACACGGCAGGGCGTACGCGCCGGCAACCACCACCACCGCCGGGAACGACGGCCGGTCCCGCAACAGGACCCGGTAGAGCACCAGCAGCACCGGGGTCAGGAGCAGGTGCAACGGCAGCAGCGACCGGTCGATGACCACGCCGGCCGCGGCCAACCCGAACGTGAGCGCAGCGCTGCCCGCCCACAGGGCGAATCCAAGCTCGAAGGTGGCGCGCCTTCCCAGCGCCACCGCCGTGGTCCGGATCCCGACCCGGCGGTCCGGGTCGTGATCGACCAGCGTCGTGGGGAGGTAGAGCGCCGCCACCGCCATGAACCCGACGGCCGAGATCGGCCACGGGAACCGGTCGACCGTCCCGGTCATCGCCACCCACCCGCCGAGCGGTCCGAGCACGCCGAGCGCGAACGCGTTGGCCAACACGTCCGCTCCGGCTCTGGCCTTCAACCGCAGCGGGGGCGCGCTGTACGCCCACCCGAGAACCAACGTCAGCGCGGTGCCGAGGGCGAACTGGCCGCCCAGCGGTACCGCGCCGAGCACCGCCGCCAGGCTGGCCGCGGCGCCGACTCCGACCGCCGCCCGCGGGGTGATGCTGCCCCGGACCAGCGGGGAGGCGGCCTTGCGGGGGTTGTTCCGGTCGCTGTCGAGGTCGTACGCGTCGTTGACCGACAGCACTGCCAGCCACAGCAGCGGGCCGGTGACCAGCATCGCGTGGAGCAGGCTCACTAGCTCGGTTCCGCGCGGCAGGACCCGGTGGGTGGCGAGGACGAACCCGAGCTGCATGGCCGCGACCGAGAGCAGCCAGAACCGGGGCCGGGACATCATCAGCAGGTCGTGCAGCCGCCGCTGGGCCGGTCGGGTGGTGGGTAGGTCGCGATGGTCGAGGCGCGCGGTCTCCATGTGACCAGTGTCGAGCCGGCCACCCACCTCTACCCTCCCTCGCCGGGGGGATGCCGGTCACACCCCGGAGGGAGCCCTGCTGACCGGCCCGGCATCAGCGCAAAGACTGGTGACATCACCGATTCGGCCAGGCCCGGGGAGGGTGACCCCGCCGAAACACGAACCATCCTCGTCAGGCTGCATACACCGATGGGTGAGGGTACACTGCCGGAAACTTGGCTAGGCGCGCCTGGAGAGCACTATGGACCTTCTCAATGACATCCTGGTACGGCTCGACGACGGGATCTGGGGCCCCTGGCTGCTGATTCCGCTGTTGCTCGGTACCGGCCTCTACCTGACGGTGGTGCTCCGGGGGTTGCAGTTCACCCGGCTCGGGGCCGCCTTCTGGCTGGCGCTGATCAAGCGCAAGGAGCCCGGTGGCGAGGGCGACATCAGCCACTACCAGGCGCTGACGGTAGCGCTCGCGGCCACGGTCGGTGTCGGCAACATCGCCGGCGTCGGCACCGCGATCGCGCTCGGCGGCCCGGGTGCGCTGTTCTGGATGTGGATCACCGGCCTGGTCGGCATGGCGACCAAGTACGCCGAGGCGTTCCTCGGCGTCAAGTATCGCCGGGTGGATGCCAAGGGTGAGCAGAGCGGCGGCCCGATGTTCTACCTGAGCGAAGGGCTGAAGCGCCGGTTCGGCGGCCGGGTGGGCACGCTCGGCACCGGGCTGGCGATCGGGTACGCGGTGCTGGGCGCGATCGCCGCCTTCGGCATCGGCAACATGGTGCAGTCGAACAGCGTGGCCGACGCGCTGAACAGCGAGTGGGACGTCCCGCACGCGCTCACCGGGCTGGTGCTCATGCTGGTGGCCGGGGCGGTCATCCTCGGCGGGATCCGGGTGATCGGCCGGTTCACCGCCGGGTTCGTGCCGTTCATGGCGATCTTCTACGTGCTGGCCGCCAGCGTGGTGCTGGTCCGCAACGCGGGCGAGATCCCGGGGGCGCTCGGCACGATCTTCAGCAACGCCTTCACCGGCACCGCCGCCACCGGCGGGTTCGTCGGGGTCGCGTTCCTGGCGGCCCTGCGCTACGGGGTCGCCCGCGGGATCTTCTCCAACGAGTCCGGCCTGGGCACCGGCGGCATCGCCGCCGCGGCCGCTAAGACCACCCACGAGGTACGGCAGGCGCTGGTCTCGATGACCCAGACGTTCCTCGACACCCTGGTGGTGGTCACGTTCACCGGCCTGACCATCGTCGTCAGCGGCGCCTGGACCTTCGTCGACGAGGCCGGCGACGCGCTGACCGGCGCGACCCTGACCGCCACCGCGTTCCGGGTCGGCCTGCCCGGTGACCAGGGCGGGGTGGTGGTCTCGCTGGGAGTGGTCTTCTTCGCGTTCTCCACCCTGCTGGGCTGGGCGTACTACGGCGAGCGGTGCATGGACCGGCTGTTCGGGCGCGCGCTGGTGACCCCGTACCGGCTGGTGTTCGTGGCCGCCATCTTCCTCGGCTCGGTCACCGAGCTGACCACCGTCTGGACGTTCGCGGACATCATGAACGGCCTGATGGCGCTGCCGAACCTGGTCGGGCTGCTGCTGCTGTCGCTGCTGGTGGTCCAGGGCAGCCGGGAGTACTTCGCCCGCCCGGACTGGCGCAGCCCGGACCTCACCCGGTCCGGCGGCTGACTTCTGAGTTTCCGGGCCACGGGTTCAGGGTATGGACCCGGCATGGAGTTCCTGCTGTGGATTCTGGCGGTCGTGCTCGTGGTGGCCGGCATCGTGGCCCTGTTCCGTCGCCAGCTGCTCTGGGGGATCATGCTGATCATCGTCGGGCTGCTGGTCGGGCCCGGCGGAGTAAGCGTCTTCACGTAGCCGGCTCGGCTGGGTTCCGGGCCGGCGGGCACCGGCGGATAGCCTGGCGGCATGAACCAGCCCTCGCCGCTGCCTCGACGGCTCAGCGTCAGCGCCACTCCGGACGTCGAAGCGGGGGTGTACGCGGACTTCGTCAGCGTCTGGCACCAGCCGCACCTGTTCGTGCTGGACTTCTCCGTTCACACCAACCCGCCCCAGGTGGTCGAGGTCGAAGGGCAGCGGGTGGTGAACGTTCCGGCCCGGATGGTAGCCCGGGTGCGGATCCGGCCGGAGCAGATCTGGGAGATCATGAAGGCGCTGGAGCAGCAGCTGTCCCGCTGGGAGAAGGAGCAGGGCCGGACCCAGCGCCAGGAGGACCCGCCGGCTGCGCCGCCGTCCTGACTCCCTTCCGTCGAGGGTCGAGAGCAGCGGCGGGTCAGGCGCGGGTCAGCTGCGGGTCAGCTCGGGGGCGAGCAGCTCGGCGATCTGGGCGGTGTTCAGGGCGGCGCCCTTGCGCAGGTTGTCCCCGGTGACGAACAGGTCCAGTGCCCGCGGGTCGTCGAACGACCGCCGGATCCGGCCCACCCAGGTCGGGTCGGTGCCGACCGCGTCGATCGGCATCGGGAACTCCCCGGCCGCCGGATCATCGACCACGATCACTCCGTGTGCATGCCGCAGCACGTCCCGGGCCGCGTCCGCCTCCACCTCGGTGCCGAACACCGCGTGCACCGCCACCGAGTGCCCGGTCACCACCGGCACCCGTACGCAGGTCGCGGACACCTTCAGGTCCGGCAGCCCGAGGATCTTACGGGTCTCGTTGCGCAGCTTCAGCTCCTCCGAGGACCAGCCGCCGTCGGCCAGCGAGCCGGCCCACGGCACCACGTTCAGCACCAGCGGCGCCGGGAACGGGCCGAGGTCGTCGCCGACCGCCTGCCGGACGTTGCCCGGCCGGGACCCGAGCGTCCGGTCCCCGCCGGTCTTCGCGAGCTGGTCGTGCAGCACGTCCACCCCGGCCTGGCCGGCCCCGGAGACCGCCTGGTAGGACGAGACCACCAGCTCCCGCAGCCCGTACTCCCGGTGCAGCGGGGCGACCGCCACGATCATCGCCAGGGTGGTGCAGTTGGCGTTGGCGATGATCCCCTTCGGCCGGTTCCGGACCTGCTCCGGGTTGATCTCCGGCACCACCAGCGGCACGTCCGGATCCATCCGGAACGCTGCGGAGTTGTCCACCGCCACCGCCCCGGCCGCGGCGGCGACCGGCGCCCACTGCTGCGACACCTCGTCGGGTACGTCGAACATGGCCACGTCGACACCGTCGAAGACCTCGGGTGCCAGGGCCTGCACCGCCAGCTCCTCCCCGCGTACCACGATCTTCTTGCCGGCTGAGCGGGGCGAGGCGACCAGCCGGATCTCCCCCCACAGGTTCTTGCGGGCGGACAGCAGCTCGCACATCACCGAGCCGACCGCGCCGGTGGCACCGACCACCGCCAGGGTGGGTAGCTGCTGGCTCATCGGCGTCACCGTCCGGTCCCGGCGTAGACCACCGCGGGCTCGGCGCTGCCGAGGTCGAAGGCCTGGTGGACCGCCCGGACCGCCAGGTCGAGGTCGGTGTCGCGGCACACCACCGAGACCCGGATCTCCGAGCTGGAGATCATCTCGATGTTGACCCCGGCGTCGCCGAGCGCGGCGAAGAACTTCGCCGCCACCCCGGGGTGGGAGCGCATCCCCGCCCCGACCAGCGAGACCTTGCCGACGTGGTCGTCGTAGAGCAGGTCCCGGAAGCCGACCTTCTCCTGCACCTTCGACAGCGCCGCCATCGCGGTCGGGCCGTCGGCCTGCGGCAGCGTGAACGAGATGTCGGTGAACCGCCGGGTGCCGTCGGTGTCGGTGGTGACGGTGGAGACGTTCTGCACGATCATGTCCAGGTTCAGCTCGGCGTCGGCGATCGTGTCGAAGATCCGCGCCGCTTCGCCCGGCTCGTCCGGCACCCCCACGATCGTGATCTTCGCCTCGCTGCGGTCGTGGGCGACGCCGGTGATCAGTGCCTGTTCCACGGGGACATCCTCCATCGAGCCGGTGACCAGGGTGCCGGGCCTGGACGAGTATGACGAGCGCACATGGATCGGGATCGCCGAGCGGCGCGCGTACTCCACGCTCCGTAGGTGCAGAACCTTAGCCCCGCACGCCGCCAGCTCCAACATCTCCTCGTACGTGACCTGCCGGATGTGTCGGGCGTTCTCGACGATCCGGGGGTCGGCCGTGTAGACCCCGTCCACGTCGGTGTAGATCTCGCACATGTCGGCCTGCAGGGCGTCGGCCAGCGCCACCGCGGTGGTGTCGGAGGCGCCCCGGCCGAGCGTGGTGACGTCCTTGGTGTCCTGCGCCACCCCCTGGAACCCGGCGACGATCACGATCGCCCCCTCGTCCAGCGCCCCCCGGAGCCGGCCCGGGGTCACGTCGATGATCCGGGCCCGGCCGTGCGCCGAGGTGGTGATCACGCCCGCCTGGCTGCCCGTGTACGAGCGGGCCTCGTACCCGAGGTTGTGGATCGCCATCGCGAGCAGCGCCATCGAGATCCGCTCCCCGGCGGTGAGCAGCATGTCCAGCTCCCGGCCGGGTGGCACCGGGCTCACCTGGTGGGCCAGGTCGCGCAGCTCGTCGGTGGTGTCGCCCATCGCGGACACGACCACCACGATGTCGTGGCCGGCCTTCCGGGTGGTGACGATCAGCTCGGCGACCCGCTTGATCCGCTCCGCGTCGGCGACCGAGGACCCGCCATACTTCTGCACCACCAGCGCCACGACCGACAGCCCTCCCTCCTCGCTCCGAAGCTCCACAACCACGCCCAACGCGTCACCCAGGGTACCGGTCTGAACGTCGAAGGTGTGTCGGGCACCGGACGGCCTGGTCGCCGTGACCAGAATGGGAACTTGTGCGCGTACCACTGATTGTCCCGCCGCTGGCGGTGAGCGTGGCCGTGAGTGTGGCGCTGGGCGCGACGTTGGCCGGGTGCGGGGCCGGCGGCGGGCCGCCGGGGCAGTCCCCGACCCGCTCCGGCGGCCTCGACCCGACGCCGGCGGCCCGGACCGAGCTGGCCGCCCGCGCGGCCGCCGCCAAGGACCTGGTCGGGGTCGCCATCTACACCCACACCCCGCCCGGCGGCGCCCAAGCGGGGACCCCTGCAGGGGCTGGAGAGGGAGCAGGGGACCCCTCCTCAAGCCCGGCGGCCGGCGGCGGCGAGCGGACGGTGATGGTGGTACGGGCGGCGGACGGCAGCTGGCGGGTGGACATCCCGGGCGGGGCGCTGGGCGGGACCGTCGACGTCTCGATCGCCGCCACCGCCGACGGGCTGTTCCACTGCACGCTGGCGACCCCGCCGGAGCGCGGCGGGTGTGTGCCGGTCGACGAGCTGACCGCCGAGGTCGATCCCCGGTTGCAGCACGTCTTCACCGATTGGCTGGACGTGCTCACCGACCGGACGGCGGCGCTGGCGGTCGCCCACGTGCCGGTGCTGGACGGGATGGGCGGGACCGGCGGGCGGTGCTTCGCGGTCCAGCCGACCTCGGCCTCGCTGCTGGCGCCGCTGGACGGCGGCGTGTACTGCTACCAGCCGGACGGCACGCTCACCGGCGCTCAGCTCGGGCTCGGCGACCTGACGCTGGTCAGCGCCGACCCGGCGGCGCCGCCCTCGGTCGCTCTGCCCGGCCCGGTGGTGGCCGGTGGAGAGCCGCTGCCGACCGCTACCCCGACCCCGTCGCCGACCCGGTCACCGGCCGCGACGTCGACCGCGTCCGGGAACCGATCGGGATAGGTTAGGCAGATGGCCCCACCCCCGGCCAGGGCCGTCGGGCTCCCGCTGCACCCATTGCTGGCGGCCCGGCGCAGCCCGTTCGCCTTCGACCCGTCCATCGAAGTGACCTCGCTGGAGCTGGCCACGCTGCTGGAGGCGGCGCGTTGGGCGCCGTCGCACCGCAACAGCCAACCGTGGCGGTTCCTGGTGGGGCGGCGCGAGGACGGCGCGTACCAGCGGGTCCTGGCCGAGCTGCCCGCCGATGACCAGCGCTGGGCGGCCCGCGCCCCGCTGCTGCTGGTGGCCGCGCACCTGACCCGGACGGTGACCGGGAGCCCGCTCCCGCACGGCGCCTACGACCTGGGGCAGGCGGTGGCGCACTTAACGGTGCAGGCGAGCGCGCTGGGGCTGTCGGTCCGGCAGGTCACCCCGGTCGACGGCGGCGCGCTGCGCTCGGTCCTGGAGCTGCCCGACCGGGTCGTCCCGGCGGTGGTGATCGCGGTCGGGCGGCTCGGGGACCCGGCCGGCCTGCCGGAGGACCTGCGGGCGCGGGAGGTCGCGCCACGGGTCCGTCAGCCGGCCGCCGCGCTCCTGCTGGGCTGAGCGCCGGCCGGTGGGCGGGGGCCGGCGGTAGGCCGGCCGCCTGCGGCCTGCGGTAGAGTGGCCTGGTCATGTGGCAGGCGCTGCTTCTTCGCCGCCGCGACGAGGCCCGTGAGGCCGGCACCTCGTCGCGGTGTGAGTGCGCGCGTCCCGCCTAGTCGCAGCCGCCGCCGTCGCCGGTCGATCCCTTTACCCGCCCGCCAGCCCCGGGCCGGCCGACGCCGTCCGGTCGGGATGGCCTCGCTCACTCGCCACATTGACCTCAGGAGTTGCCAGATGCCTCCCGCGTCCACCGCCAGTCCCCGCCCGATGCCGTTCCACCGCTACCGCCCGTACCAGTCGGCCTTCCCGGTCGACCTGCCCGACCGCGCCTGGCCGGGCCGGCAGGTCACCGCCGCGCCCCGCTGGTGCGCGGTCGACCTGCGCGACGGCAACCAGGCCCTGATCGACCCGATGTCCCCGGAGCGCAAGCAGCGGATGTTCCAGCTGCTGGTGCGGATGGGCTACCGGGAGATCGAGGTCGGGTTCCCGTCGGCCAGCCAGGCCGACTTCGACTTCGTCCGGCAGCTCATCGAGCAGGATCTGATCCCCGAGCACGTGACCATCCAGGTGCTGGCCCAGTGCCGGGAGCATCTGATCGACCGGACGTTCGAGTCGCTGCGCGGCGCCCGGCGGGCGGTCGTCCACTTCTACAACTCCACCTCGGTGCTGCAGCGCCGGGTGGTGTTCGGGCTGGACCGGGCCGGCATCACGGCGATCGCGACCGACGGGGCCCGGCTGTGCCAGAAGTACGCGGAGATCCACACTCCGGACACCGAGATCTACTACGAGTACTCCCCGGAGTCGTACACCGGCACCGAGCTGGACTATGCCCTGGAGGTGTGCGGGGCGGTGGTCGACGTGCTCGACCCGACCCCGGACCGGCCGCTGATCGTCAACCTGCCGGCGACCGTCGAGATGGCCACCCCGAACGTGTACGCGGACTCGATCGAGTGGATGCACCGGCACCTGCCCCGGCGGGAGTCCACTGTGCTGTCGCTGCACCCGCACAACGACCGCGGCACCGCGGTGGCCGCCGCCGAGCTGGGGCTGCTGGCCGGCGCCGACCGGATCGAGGGGTGCCTGTTCGGCAACGGCGAGCGCACCGGCAACGTGGACCTGGTCACGCTCGGGCTGAACCTGTTCTCGCAGGGGATCGACCCGCGGATCGACTTCTCGGACATCGACGAGGTCAAGCGGGCGGTGGAGTACTGCAACCAGCTGCCGGTGCCGGAGCGCCACCCGTACGCGGGGGACCTGGTCTACACCGCGTTCTCCGGGTCCCATCAGGACGCCATCAAGAAGGGCTTCGAGGCGCTGGAGCGGGACGCCGCGGCCGCCGGGGTGCCGGTCGACGAGTACGAGTGGGGTGTGCCCTACCTGCCGATCGACCCGCGCGACCTGGGCCGCAGCTACGAGGCGGTGATCCGGGTCAACTCCCAGTCCGGCAAGGGCGGGGTGGCGTACCTGATGAAGGAGGAGCACTACCTGGACCTGCCCCGGCGGCTCCAGATCGAGCTGTCCGGAGTGGTCCAGCAGCACACCGACCAGGTCGGCGGAGAGGTTTCGCCGCAACGGATGTGGGAGGTCTTCGCCGGCGAGTACCTAGTCGCCAGCCAGCCCGAGCCCACCCTCCAGATCGACCGGTACGAGACCTCGGCGGCGGACGGAAAGGTGGAGCTGGCGGTGTGGTTGGAGCTGGCCGGAGCGCCCCGGGAGCTGACAGGGGTCGGGAACGGTCCGATCGACGCGTTCACGCACGCGCTGTCCGACGTCGGAGTGCCGGTCCGGGTGCGGGACTACGCCGAGCACGCGCTGTCCGCCGGTGGCGACGCGCGGGCCGCCGCGTACCTGGAGTGCGATGTGGACGGCGCGACGGTGTGGGGAGTCGGGATCGACCCGAACATCGTCACCGCCTCGTTGCACGCGGTCGCCAGCGCCGTCAACCGGGCCCGTCGCTGACCGACTCCGGGTGACCGACTCCGGGTGACCGGTTGCGCCGATCGCCTATGGTGGGCCGATGCGTCCGTGGACCGCTGGCCTGGCCGTGGTGGTGACCGCAGCGCTACTGCTGGCCGGGTGTGGCCGCAGCAACGTGCCGGACGACGTAGACGTGACGGTCGCCGGCACGGTGCGGCTGCCCGACGGCTCGCCCGCGGCCGGCGTGCCGGTGGGGCTGCTCAAGGAGCCGAGCGGGCTGAGCATCCTGTTCGAGTTCGCGGTGACGGTGGCGTCGATCGGCACCCTGTGCCTGACCCGGTCGGTGTCGATCTGCCAGGGCGCCCGGACCACCACCGCCGACGACGGCGGGCGGTTCTCCTTCACGGTGCCGGGCGAGGACACCAAGACGTTCTTCGGGAACCCCGGCTCGTTCGTGGTGGCCGCCGAGCTGCCGGCGGGGCAGGGGCAGGCGGCCGGGCCCGGCGTACAGACCCGGTTCGAGATCGACCAGGTCGAGCTGACGGTTCCGGAGGTGTCGTTCTGGGAGCCGGCGGCCCTGGCGGTCGCCACTGGGCCGCAGTGGGTCGACTACTCGGGTGCCGAGCGTGACCAGCACGGGCGGCCCGAGTTCACGGTGGTGGTGACCGAGGGAGACGACGTCGTCTGGTCCGAGCCGGCCGGTCCAGAGGGCCGGCTGGACGCCCGGTCGGTCGCCGATCTGCGGGGGGCGGTGCACGTCACCGCGGTCGAGCAGCGCGAACAGGACGGCGTCAGGTTCACAACCTCGTACAGCACCCAACGGCTGGCGGTCCAGGGCGCCGCCGGGCCGCCCCTGTCCCGTGGGGCCAGCTGCACCGTGGACGGTCCGGAGCCGACGGTGTTCGATCCGTGCCCGGTCACCGACGGCCGGTACGCCGACGAGCTCCCCCACCAGTCCTGCCCGGCGCCGTCGCCGACCCCCGGGCCGGACGCGTCGCCACCGCCGTGCACCGCGAACACCTGGGTGTCGGTCGATCTCGGGACGCCCCGTCCGATCGGGGCGGTGTTCGTACACGGGCTGAGCGTGAGCTCGGACGTGGCGGTGGAGACCAGCGGCGACGGAGTCACCTGGACCACGGTCACCACCGGCGAGCTGGCCTCCTACGACCGGGTCGAGCTGCCGGACCGGCCGCTCGCGCGGCACCTACGGCTGCGCACCGCCGACCCGTCGCACACCCTGGCCGGGCTGGCGGAGCTGTCGGTCTGGCCCTGACCGGCGCCCGGACCGGCCGTGCGGTACACGGATCCGTACCGCCGGCGTGTCTGAAGGGCGTGGACGGAAGCTTCGAGGAGTACACGTCCGGACCCGGCCGGCTGTCCGGTCGGGCGGCTAGCCACCGTACCGTCCGGGACAGCCGGGGCGGTCCGGCGTATGCCACCGCTATGGTACATGGTGATACCATGATGGTATGGCGATGACCCTGAGACTGCCGGATGAGCTCGGTGCCGAGCTGCGCGCCGCGGCTGAGGAAGACCGCCGCAGCGTCCACCAGACCATCGCGCTCGCGGTGGAGAACTACCTGGCGGTGCGCGAGACCGCGGAGGTGAAGGCCGACCCCGACACGCTGCGAGCACTCGCGGAGGCGCGTGAGTCGGTGCGGGAAGGGGATGTCGTCTATGGAGTGGACGCCGTCCGGAGGCTGCTCCGCGGTCGCCCGCCGGCGTGACGTCCAGATACGAGCTTGGGACGGCACGGCCGGCCCGTCGGGCAATCGCCGACCTACTGCCCCACGAGGTCGCGGCCGCCGCTGTCGAGTTCATCACCGGTCCGCTCCTGACCAGCCCACGGCGGGTGGGTAAGGCGCTTGAGGAGGAGCTGGCCGGAATCTACAGTGCGCGACTCGGACGCGACTGGCGGATCTTCTGCGAGATCGACGAGACCCGGCAGACAGTGATCGTCCTCGACATCCGCCCACGGAAGTCCGCCTACCGACACCGCTGAGCCCCAGTCAGCCGCCCGGGAGACGCCGAGCTACGGCACCTGGGGGGCCCGGAACACCGGGGCGGCCGCCACGCCCTCCTCGGGGCGGACCAGCGCCGCGTCCACCTCAGATGTCGTGCCCTGTCCAGCAGGGCCGGCTATCGCGTGTTCGAGGGACGAGCATTGACTTGCCTTGGCGGGATTCTACTTAGCCAAGAGCGGCACGCCGACACAGCCGTAGACGCACGTAAGGCGCTTGATAACCATCGCACGACCGGGCACCGGCTCGGAGAAGTGCGAACGCTCGCTGTGCTGGTTCGCCTCGCGCACGCCACAGGTCGGCCAGAGGAGTCGACCCGGCGCCAGCACGAAGCTCTCACACTGTTCGCCGAGACCGGTATCCATGCGCCTGAGGAGTTGATCACCGCGGTGAGCGGCAACGAGGACGTTCAGCGAGGACGGTAGGCGTCGGTGCGGTGTCGCACATACGCGACCTCCACAACCACGCGATCATCATGGATCGCATACACGACGCGGTACCCGCCCCGCCGGGCCGAGTACAGCCCGGTCAGCTCACCGACCAGCGGCTTCCCTACCCGGTGAGGGTTCTCAGCCAGCGGGCCGGAGCAGAACTCGACGATCGCCCTGGCGACCCGGTCAGGGAGCTTCGCGATGTCCCGCCGGGCGGCGGAGGTGAACTCCACCCGGTAGGTCACGCCGCGCCGCCAGCTCGCCTGGTCTCCAAGTCTCGACGGACATCATCGATGGTGAACCGCTCGGGGTCGGCGAGCGACTCCCTGATCTCCGCCGCGGCGTCGGGATCGGCGAGGATTTCCAGCGTCTCGTCCAGAGACTCCAGATCCTCGTAAGCGATCAGGACCGCAGCCGGGCGGCCGTTCTTCGTGATCACCACCCGCTCGTGGGTGCTCTCGACCGACGTGACGATGGGCGAGAGACGCTCCCGGACCTCCGCCAACGGCAACGTGGTGCTCATGGGCACAATTATGCTCAGCTTCGTGAAGAACGGCAACCCCAGGCCGGGCTACGGCACCTGGGGGGCGCGGACTACCGGGGCGGCGGCTACGCCTTCCTGAGGGCGGACCAGCTCGGCGTCCACCTCGTGCGGCCGGATCCGGCCCTCGGCGATCTCCTCCACCCAGTGGCAGGCCACCCAGTGACCGGGGCGCGCCTCGTGCAGCACCGGCCGCTCGTCGGCGCACCGCTCCGGCTGCGCCCACGGGCAGCGGGTGTGGAACCGGCAGCCCGGCGGTGGGTTGGCCGGGGACGGCAGGTCACCGGAGAGCAGGATCCGCTCCCGCCGATCTTCCACATCCGGGTCCGGCACCGGCACCGCCGACATCAGCGAGCGGGTGTACGGGTGCAGCGGCTCGGCGTAGATCAGGTCCGACGGTGCCTCCTCCACCAGCGCGCCAAGATACATCACGCCCACCGTATCCGCGATGTGCCGCACCACCGCCAGGTCGTGCGCGATCACCAGGTAGGTCAAGCCCAACGAGTCCTGCAGCTCGTCCAGCAGGTTGATCACCTGCGCCTGGATCGACACGTCCAGCGCCGACACCGGCTCGTCGGCGACGATCAGCTCCGGTCCGAGCGCCAGCGCCCGGGCGATCCCGATCCGCTGCCGCTGCCCGCCCGAGAACTCATGCGGGTAACGGGACAGCGCCCACCGGGGCATCCCGACCGAGTCCAGCGTTTCGGAGATCAGCTCCCGCCGCTTGGCCCGGTCGGCGCCGATCCCGTGCGCCTCCAACCCCTCGGTGAGGATGGACTCGACGTTCTGCCGCGGGTCCAGGCTGGACACCGGATCCTGGAAGATCATCTGCATCCGCTGCCGCATCGACCGCAGCTGCTCGCCGGTCAGGGCGGTCAGCTCGACACCGTCGAACTGGACCGAGCCGGCGGTCGGCGGGATCAGCTGCAGCAGTGCCCGGCCCAGCGTGGACTTGCCGCAACCCGACTCGCCCACCAGCCCGTACGTCTCGCCCCGGTTGATCAGCAGGTCGACCCCGTCGACGGCCAGGACGTGCCCGACTACATGGTTGAAGATGATCCCCCGGGTGATCGGGAAGTGGACCTTGAGATCCCGCACCTCGACCAGCGGTGCCTGCGCGGCGTCGGCCGGCTGCTCGTCGCTCATGATGCCGCCGTCGCCGCCGGGCGCACCGGCCCGGTGGTCAGGTCCGGGTTGACGCACCGGTAGGCGCGGCCGTCCGCGGCCGGGGTCAGCTCGGGTGGACCGTCCAGGCATTGCTCGACCCGGCGGGGGCAGCGCGGCGTAAACGCGCACCCTTCCTGCCACGGCAGCACATCCCGCACCGAGCCGGGGATCGCGTGCAGCGGCTCTCCCCGGGCCGCGTCCAGCCGGGGGATCGACTTGAGAAGGCCAACCGTGTACGGGTGGTGGGGCGCGGCGAACAGCGCCCGGCGCTCGGCCGACTCGACCACCTTCCCCGCGTACAGGACGTTGATCCGGTCGCACATGCCGGCCACCACCCCGAGATCATGCGTGATCATGATGAGCGCGGTGTTCAGCTCGCGTACCAGCTCCTTGAGCAGCTCCAGGATCTGCGCCTGGATCGTGACGTCGAGCGCGGTGGTCGGCTCGTCCGCGATCAGCAGCCGGGGCTGGCAGGCGACCGCCATCGCGATCAACGCTCGTTGCCGCATCCCGCCGGAGAGCTGGTGCGGATACTCTCGCAGCCGCCGCTGCGGGTCCGGGATGCCGACCCGGTCGAGCAGCCCCGCTGCCTCCACCTTGGCCGCCCGCAACGACATCTCGCGGTGCCGGGTCAGCACCTCGGTGACCTGCACCCCGATCGGGACGACCGGGTTCAGGGACGAGATCGGGTCCTGGAAGACCATCGCGAGCTCGCGACCGCGCAGGTCCCGCCGGGTGCGCGGGTCCAGCGCGAGCAGGTCGGTGCCGCCGAACCGGGCCTGGCCGCCGACCTCGACCCCGCGCGGCGGCAGCAGCCCGGTCACCGCCAGCGCGGTCACGCTCTTGCCGCAGCCGGACTCCCCGACCAGCCCGACCACCTCGCCGGAGTCCACAGTGAACGAGATGCCGTCCACTGCCCGTACCTCCCGCTGGCCGCGGCGGCGGAACACGACCGAGAGGTCGGACACCTCCAGCAGCGGTCCGGCCTGCCGTTCCACCACCATCGTCATGCTGCCTATCACCTCCGCAGCTTCGGGTCGAGGGCCTCACGCATCGACTCGCCGAGCAGGGTGAACCCGAGAGCGGTGATGATGATCGCGGCCGCCGGGTAGACCGCCAGGATCGGACGGAACGACAGCTGGGCCTGGGCCTGGGCGAGCATCACACCCCACTCCGGGATCCGGGCGTCCGGGTTGCCGAGGCCGAGGAAGGACAGCCCGGCTGCCTCGATGATCGCGGTAGCGAGGGTCAGGGTCGCCTGCACGATCACCGGTGCCAGCGAGTTGGGCAGCACATGCCCGAGCACCACCCGGTTGCGGCGCACTCCGAGCGCGGTGGCCGCGAGCACGTAGTCGCGGTGCGCCTGCGCGATCATGGAGCCGCGCAGCAGCCGGGCGAAGATCGGGGTGGCGGCCACTCCGACCGCGATCATGACCGCGAGCAGGCTGCGCCCGAGCACCGCCGCGATGCTGAATGCCAGCAGCAGCGGCGGCATCGCCAGCAGCAGGTCGATGAATCGCATCAACACCGAGTCGACCCACCGGCCCAGCCGCCCGCCCAGCGCATTAGCCGCCCCGGCCAGGCCCCCGATCGCCGCCCCGGCGGTGAACCCGATCAGGGTGGCGACGATCCCGACCAGCAGGGTCTGCCGGGCACCGAACAGCAGCCGGCTGAACTCGTCCCGGCCCTGGTGGTCCAGGCCGAGCCAGTGGTCGGCGCTCGGACCCGGGATCTGGCCGGGCCGAATCTGGTCCAGACCCACTAAGGCGGTGGGGGAGTAAGGGATCACGTACGGACCCACCAGCGCGACCACCACGAACACCAACACCACCGCGGCGCCGGTCATCGCCATCGGGCTGTGGCGCAGCCGCCGCAGGGTCTCCCGGGTCAGGCTCTCCCCGCGCTCGTCCGGCGGGGTGGCGGCCAGCTCCGCCAGCTGGTCCAGCCGCTCCCCCCGCCACCGCCCGATCGGACCCGGGGGCGGCGGCAGTTTCTGGGCGGGTTCGGTGGCCATCAGTTCACTCTCACCCGAGGATCGATGATGCTGTACGAGATGTCGACCAGCAGGTTAACCATCACGAATGTGAAGGCGATGAACATGATGAAGCCCATCAGCACCGGATAGTCCGCGTTCCGGATCGCCTCGTAGACGAACAGGCCGATGCCGTTGAAGGCGAAGACGGTTTCGGTCAGCACCGCCCCGGACAGCAGGGCACCGGTCAGCACTCCGATCGCGGTCACCACCGGCAACAGCGCGTTGCGCAGGACGTGCCGGCCCCGGACCACCCGGTGGGTGAGTCCTTTGGACTCGGCGGTGCGGACATAGTCCTCCCCCAGCACCTCAAGGACGCTGGCCCGGGTCATCCGCACGATGATCGCGAACGGGATGCTGGCCACCGCGATCCCGGGCAGCAGCAGGTGCAGGAAGGCGTCCCAGGCGGCGTCCCATTCGCGGGTGATGATCCCGTCCAGCACGAACAGGTTGGTGATGTGGGTGGCGCCGGCGCCGGGGCTCTGCCGGCCGATAGTCGGCAGCCAGCCCAGGTTCTCACCGAAGATCCACTTAAGGACGAACGCCAGGAAGAAGATCGGGGTGCAGATGCCGACCATCGAGCCGCCGACGGTCAGGTTGTCCAGCAGGCTGCCCCGCCGGCGGGCAGCGAAGTAGCCGAGCGGGATGCCCACCCCGACCGCGATCACCATCGCGGTGGCCGTCAGCTCGATCGTGCCCGGGAACCGGTTCAGGAACTCCTCCAGCACCGGCTGCCGGGTCTGGGTAGAAGTACCGAAGTCGAGCTGCAGCAGCTGCCGCACGTACGCGGCGTACTGTCCCAGAATCGGCTCGTCCAGCCCCAGCCGCTCCCGGATGGCCGCCTGGGTCTCCGGAGTAGCCCGCTCGCCGAGCAGCGCCGCTTCCGGACCGCCGGGCAGCGCCCGCAGCCAGATGAACAGCAGCACCGACAACGCCGCCAAGGTCGGTATCAGCTGAAGCAGCCGCCGGACGATGAATCGAGCCATCTGCAGGTCACCATTCAGGAGGTGTCAAAAGCCGGGTGGGGCGTAGGCACGGCCCCACCCGGCTGGTGCGCTACTCGTCGATCTGCGCCGTGTTGAACACCTCGTCCAGCAGCGGGCTGACCGGCACGCCGCTCACGTTCGGCGCGAACGCCATCGCCACCGGCGTGTGCGAGATCGGGACCCCCGGCAGGTATTCCATGATCTCGGCGTTCAGCTGCTCGTACATCGCCGTTTGGGCCGCCTCGTCCGGCTCGGCGTCGGCCTCGGCCAGCCCGTCGAAGATGGACTGGTTGTCGAAGCCCCACTGCGGCAGCGGCCGCAGGAACCAGGTCGCGAGGAAGTTGTTCGCGTGGGCGTAGTCGGCGGTCCAGCCGAGGAAGTGCAGGTCTGCCTCACCGTTCTGGACGTTCGACAGGTACGGCGGGGTCCACGGCTCGGAGATCGCGTTTACCGTGATGCCCGCGTCTTCCAGGTTGGCCTGGAACAGCTCGAAGATGCTCTGTGGGTCCGGCATGTAGGGCCGGGTCACGTCGGTCGGGTACCAGAAGTCGACCTCCAGCTCACCCGGCTCGTATCCGGCCTCGGCCAGCAGGGTCGCGGCGCGCTCCGGATCGTACTCATAGGTCGGCACGGCCGAGTTCCAGCCGGGCAGGATCGGCGGCATGAACTGGGTCGCCACCTCGGCCCCCTCGGCCATCACCGCGTCCACCATCGCCTGCCGGTCGAGCGCGTGCGCGATCGCCTGCCGGACCCGGATGTCCTCCAGCGCCACGTTGTGGTCCTGGGTGAACGCGATGTAGAGCAGGTTCAACGCGTCCCGGACCTCCAGCCGCATCCCCTCGGCTTCCAAGGTTGCCCAGTCCGGCGGAGCCGGCTGGTCGTAGGCGTGGATCTCGCCGGAGAGCAGCGCCTGCCGCCGGGCGTTCTCGTCCGGGATCGCCCGGAAGATCAGTCGGGAGATGGTCGCCGGCCCACCCCAGTAGTCCTCATTGCGAACCATCACCACTTCACCGGCGGCCTGGTCCCAGGACTCGAACATGAACGGGCCGGTCCCGGTCGGGTGGGCGGTCGCGTACTCCGAGAACTCCGGCGCGGCCGGGGTCCCGCCGATCTCATCGGCGTTGTACTGCTCCAGCGCGGTCGGGCTCTGCATGCCGAACTGCTGCCGCACCAGCAGGCCCACCATCTTGCTGGTCGGGTTCCGCAGCGTGATCACGGCGGTCAGCTCGTCGGTCGCCTCGCAGGATACGTAGTTGGGCTCGCCGAGGTCGTCGCGGCCCTCCTCGTTCTCGGCGAAGCCGCCGGAGAACTGCTGCCAGTAGTAGCTCATGTCCGGCGACTGGTTGATCCCGGGCGGCTGGTTGTGCCACCGGTCGAAGTTGAAGCAGACCGCCTCGGCGTTGAAGGGGGTCCCATCGTGGAACGTCACGCCGCCCCGCAGCTGGAAGGTCCAGACGGTGCCGGACTCGTCCGGCTCCCAGCTCTCGGCCAGCCCGCCCTCGATATCCACCGTGCCGGGCGTGTACGTCACGAGGGTCTCAATCATCTGCCCGTTGAGCCGGCTGCTGATGCTGTCGCTGGTGTACATCGGATCCATCGCCGTGTGCTCACCTTCGGCACCAAAGATGAATGTCGCGTCCGGGTTGGCGCCCGCGTCGTCGTCACCGCCGCGGTCACTCTCGGCGCAGGCGGACAGCAGCAGCGCCGAAGCGGCCGCGAGCGCGAGCGCGGCCTTGAACCTATTTACTCGCATGAGGGTCACCTCGATGTCGTTCCACGTAGTGGATGGGGTACGGCCGACCTTAGCGGTCGTTGAGTCGGGCGCAAAACCCAGCCGGAGGAGTTGGTACCGATTTGTGTCCTCCGGACCCGGACTCCGGCGCCGGACCAGGTCAGACGGCGCGCCGGCCCACGAACGCCCGGCCGAGGGTGATCTCGTCCGCGTACTCCAGGTCGCCGCCGACCGGCAGCCCACTGGCCAGCCTGGTCACGGTCAGTCCCATCGGCTTGACCAGCAGGGCCAGGTAGGTGGCGGTCGCCTCGCCCTCGGTGTTCGGGTCGGTGGCCAGGATCAGCTCCTTGACGGTGCCCGCAGACAGTCGGGCCATCAGCTCCCGGATCCGCAGCTGGTCCGGGCCGATCCCCTCCAGCGGGTTGATCGCCCCGCCGAGGACGTGATAGCGGCCCCGGAACTCGCCGGTCCGCTCGATCGCGACCACGTCCTTGGGCTCCTCCACCACGCAGAGCACCTCGTCACTGCGCCGGGTGTCCCGGCACACCCGGCACTGCTCTTCCTCGGCAACGTTGAAGCAGGTGGTGCAGAACCGCACCACCTCCTTGACCCGACGCATCGTGGTCGCGAGCCGGTTCACGTCGACCGGGTCGGCGGACAGCAGGTGGAACGCGATCCGCTGGGCACTCTTCGGACCCACCCCCGGCAGCCGTCCGAGCTCGTCGATCAGGTCCTGGATCGCACCCTCGTACACGGCTAGCTGCCCGGCAGGCCCGGGATGCCGCCGAGGCCGGGCAGGCCGGCGGTGAGCGGACCCAGCTTCTGCTCGGTGAGCTTGCGCTGCTCCTCGGCGGCGGCATGCAGCGCCGCCACGATCAGGTCCTCCAGGGTCTCGAGGTCGGCCGGGTCGACCGCCCGCGGGTCGATCTTCACCGCCCGGACCTCGCCGGATCCGGCCACAGTGGCCGTCACCAGCCCGCCGCCGGCGGACCCGGTCACCTCGGCCTCGGACAGCTCCGCCTGCGCCGAGGCGAGCTGGGCCTGCATCTGCTGGGCCTGCTGCATCAGCTGCTGCAGGTCGAACTCTCCACCGGGCCCCACGTTGCCGCCTCCTCGGTGCCGGGACACTGTCCGGGGGCGGTGCCCCCACGGATCAGCCTACGGCGCCACCTCGCCGATCTTCTCCGCGCCCAGGCTCCGCTGGAGCAGCTCCAACGCCTGCTGCTCGCCGGAAGCCGGGGCGGTCCGCGGGTCTGCGACCTCGTCAACCCCGTCGACCTCGTCCCGCCCGGCGCCGGCGGGGATGCCACCCGGGAGGGCGGGCTCGGGCCAGTCCCCGGCCTCGCGCCCGGCCCCGGTGGCGGCACTGGCGGCGGGTCGGGAGCCGGCCGGCTCGCCACCGCCCGGGTCAGCCGGTCGGGCGGCGTCGCGCGCCTCGCAGCGCACCTGCCAGGAGCCACCCAGCACCTCGTGCACCGCGTCCAGCAGCGGCTGCGGCGCGCTGGCGAGCATCGTCGCGTGCACCGTGTGCTGGAACAGCAGCACGATCGTGGAGCCGTCCACCTCTCGTACGCTGGCCTCCCGGATTACCGCCGCGGCGCGCTTGCTGCGCCTGCTGACGGTGGCCACGATCTCGTCCCAGACCCGCCGGACCGCCACCGCGTCCAGGGTCGGTGCGGCCCCGTCCGCCGGCGGGGCGGCCGGTTCCGGATCGGGGGCCGTCGCGGGGGCCGGGGGTTCGGCGGCCTCGGGTTGCGGGGCGGGGGCCGGGGGTTCGGCGGCCTCGGAGGGCGGCGGGGCGGGGGGCGCCGAGGCGGGGGGCGGCGCGGCATCGGCGGCACCGAGCCGGCGCTCCATCCGCTCCAGCCGCTGCAGCACCGCCCCACTGGCGTCGTCCGCGCCGGGCAGCAGCATCCGGGCACAGATCAGCTCCAGCAGCAGCCGCGGCGACGCGGTGCCGCGCATCTCGACCAGCCCGTCGTGGACGAGGTCGGCGCAGCGGGACAGCGTGGCCAGCCCGAACTGGGAGGCGTGCACCGCCATCCGGTCCAGCTGGTCGGCGGGCACGTCCAGCAGGCCCTTGGCCGCCGCGTCCGGCACCTGCTGGAGCACGATCAGGTCCCGGAGCCGCTCCAGCAGGTCGGCGGCGAACCGGCGGGCGTCGTGCCCGGCCTCGGCGACCCGGTCGATGGTCCCGAACGCCGCCGCACCGTCCCCGGCGGCGAGCGCGTCGCACAGCTCGTCCAGCAGCGCCGCGTCGGTCACCCCGAGCAGCGCCACCGCCCGCGCATACCCCACCCCGTCCGGGCCGGAGCCGGCGATCAGCTGGTCGAGCACCGACAGGCTGTCCCGCACCGAGCCGCCGCCAGCCCGGACCACCAGCGGGAACACCGCCGGCTCCACCGACACATCCTCGGCGGCGCACAGCCGCTCCAGGTACGGACGGAGCACGCCGGGCGGGACCAGCCGGAACGGGTAGTGGTGGGTCCGCGACTTGATGGTCGGCAGCACCTTCTCCGGCTCGGTGGTCGCGAACACGAACGTCACGAACTCGGGCGGCTCCTCGACCAGCTTCAGCAGCGCGTTGAAGCCGGCCGAGGAGACCATGTGGGCCTCGTCGATGACGTAGATCTTGAACCGCCCGGCCAGCGGCGTGAAGAACGCCCGCTCCCGCAGGTCCCGGGCGTCGTCCACCCCGCCGTGCGAGGCCGCGTCGATCTCGATCACGTCGATCGAGCCGGAACCGTCGGTGCCCAGCGCCCGGCAGGAGTCGCACTCACCGCACGGGTCCGGGGTGGGCCCGCGCTCGCAGTTCAGCGACCGGGCCAAAATCCGGGCCGAGGAGGTCTTGCCGGTCCCGCGAGGACCGGAGAACAGGTACGCATGGTGCAGCCGGCCCGCCCGCAGCGCCTGGCTGAGCGGCTCGGTGACGTGCTCCTGCCCGATGACCTCTGCGAAGGTCCGGGGCCGATACTTCCGGTACAGCGCCAGCGCCACGGTGCCTCCACCTCCTCCGCCGGCCACCGTACCCCCGGCGGCCGACCCCCGCCCGCCCGGCGGCGGGGACGCAGAGACCCCTCGCGCACCCGACAGAGCCCGCTTATCCTTGCTGCCTTCCGGCCCTGGGGAGGTTCACAGGGTGACGCCGCGCGAGGGGCGAGCCCCTACTCTACCCCGGACGGCCTGACGTATCCTGGCCGGCGGAGGATTCGCCTAGCGGCCTAGGGCGCACGCTTGGAAAGCGTGTTGGGGGCAACCCCTCACGAGTTCGAATCTCGTATCCTCCGCGCAGGCACCCACGGTCGTGCGGTCAGGCTGCGAAGCGGTAGCGGGTCTGGCTGTACGGCTCACCCTTGCCGAACGAGAGCACCTTGGTCGGTGCCACGCCGAAGACCAGCGGCGCGGTGCCGCCGTCCGGGTCGCGAAACCCGCCGTCGGCGACGTCGAAGCGCCAGTCGAGCTTCGACTCCCAGAGCGCGGCCAGCCGCCGGAGCAGCGGCTCGTCGGTCACCCGGACCGCGTCGCCCTCGACCACGACGTCCAGGCCGGACCGGAACTCGTTGGTGCCGGTGGTGAGGATGCAGTGAGGGTTGGACTCCAGGTTCTTCGCCTTCTGCTCACCGGCGCCGGTGCAGAAGTGCAGGGCGCCGTCGAGCCAGATCGCCGGAAGCGGGGTCACGTGCGGTCGCCCGTCCCGGCGGACGGTCGAGAGCCAGAACATCTCCGATGACGACAGCACCTCGGACACCTCTGCCCACGGCCGGGCGGTAGCACCGGGCTCGCTGAACCCCTCGTGCAGCGTCGGGGTTGGTTCGGTCTCGGGCATCGACGCTCTCCCCCCGCTCGACATCCTCTGCGCTGCTCACATTGTGGCACGGCCGGGCGGTGCCGGCTGGCGACCGCGGCTACCCGAGCGCACGTGCGCGCAGCGCGGCGAGGTCGTCGCCGCTGACACCGGCTGCCGGGGTCCGCTCGATGACCGGGCCCTCGTCGGGGCGGCCCAGGGTGGCGTACAGCGCCCGCAGTGGCCCGGTAGACAGCTCATGATCTCCCGGTCGACGGCCATCGCGCCGTCATCTCACCGGCATCCCACCGGCCAGGGGGTGGTTGTCCGGACGCTACCACTCTGCTTCGTCTGTGCGAGCACAGTGGCGGGGCGGGCGGCGGGAGTCCGGCCGCACCCGAACGGGCCAGCCGGCTGCTCCATCCGTGCGAGCAGAGTGGCAGCGTCTCCACACACCCACCCCCGGTCGGCACCGGTCCCGGAAGAATGAGCCTTCCCGGACGTTACCGCCGCGCCGGCCCCAGTGCCCCTACCCTGGGCGGCAGGGGGAGCCATGCAGCTAGCGATGAAGCTTCTGACGACGCTGCTCGCCGGGCTGACCGGGCTCGCCGGGTGCACCGGAACGGTCGACCCGGCGCCGGAAGCGGCCTCACCCAGCCACGATCCACACCTGGTCAGCCAGGTCGGGCTGGCAGAGATCCGGTTCGGGGACACCCGCGAGGTGCTGGAACGCGACCACGGGCTGATCCAGGAGCCCGGCGACTGCGCCCCCCGGCTGCCCGACCAGCCGGCGGTGTCTCCGGTGTTCGAGGGCGACCGGCTGGTGCTGCTGTGGGTCGACCCGCCTCTGCACACCCCGGCCGGGCTGGCGGTCGGCTCCCCGGTCGCGGCGGTCCGGGCAGCCCACCCGGATGCCGAGGACCTACCCGCGCCGGCCGACCCGTTCCAGTTCCATGGCCTGATCGTCACCGTCGACGACCGTGCCTACCTCTTCCTCCACGACCAGGAGCTGGTGCAGAAACTGATCATCGGATTCGACCGGCACGCCCGGCTCGTGCATCACGAGCAGTTCGGGGTGTGCTGAACCGGCGCACCGGGCCCCGAGGCGCCGGGTCAGCCACGGCGGTGGCGGCGGGATTCGAACCCGCGGAGGGCGTGAACCCTCACGCGCTTTCGAGGCGCGCTCCTTCGGCCACTCGGACACACCACCGCCGGCCAGGGTACCGGAACCGGCCGGCCGGCCATGGCACCGGCCGGGCGGGGGCACCGCCGGAGCCCCGCCTGGCATGATCGGGCGCCATGAGTACCCACATCGGCGCCGAGCCGGGCCAGATCGCACCCCGGGTCCTGCTCCCGGGCGACCCGCTACGGGCGAGGTGGATCGCCGAGACGTACCTGGACGACCCCACCTGCTACTCGACGGTCCGGAACATGCTCGGCTTCACCGGCCGCTACCAGGGGGTCGAGGTCTCGGTCCAGGGCACCGGCATGGGGATGCCGTCCGCAGCCATCTACGCCCACGAGCTGATCACCGAGTACGCGGTCCGGACCCTGATCCGGGTCGGCTCCTGCGGTGCGCTGACCGAGTCCCTGCGGCTGCAGGATGTGATCGCCGCGATCGGCGCCTCGACCGACTCGGCGATGAACCGGATCCGGTTCGACGGGCTGGTCGACTACGCCCCGGTGGCCGACTTCCGGCTGCTGCGGGACGTCGTGGACGCCGCCGCCGGCCGCGGCGTCGAGCTGCGGGTCGGTCCGGTCCTGGCCTCGGACGCGTTCTACCACGCGCGGCCGGACCTCTACGGCGCGCTGGCCGAGCATGGCGTGCTCGCGGTGGAGATGGAGACCGCGGCGCTCTACACCGTGGCCGCCCAGCACGGCGCCCGGGCGGTGACCATCCTCACGGTCAGCGACGTCATCCCGACCGGCGAACGGCTCGACGCCGAGGATCGGGAGCGCAGCTTCTCCCGGATGGCCGAGATCGCCCTGGACACCGCCGCCCGAACCGGTCCGGCCGATGAGTGAGCCGGTCGACCTGTCACCGGTCCGGTTCGCCGAGCTGGTCGCGCCGGCCGTCTCCCGTACCTTCGTGGCCGGGATGCGGGCCGGCGGCACCGAGGGGCGGGACCTGGTCACCTCGTACGGTGGCGCCTCGGTCGGCTACCTTATCGACCTGCGCAACCCGCTGGCGGCCGGTCGCCGGCTCACCCCGGCCGACCTGGCCGCGGTCTACCGCTACCGGAACCCGGATGAGGTACGCGCGACGGTGCGGGGCGGTGTCGCGGACGGGCTGCTGGCGGAGGGGCCAGACGGCGCGGTCGCCGCCGGCGACCGGGGCCAGGAGTTCCTGCGGGACCTGTTCGCGCTGCACGGCCGGGTGCTCACCGAGCGGTGGCGGCCGCAGTCCTGGCCGGTCGACCGGCTCAACCAGGTCCTGACCCGGGTGCTGGCCGCCGCCGAGGAGACCGCCGGCGCGGCCTGGGCGGTGCAGGCGCCGCCGTACGAGCCGGCGGACGCCCCGCCCGGCGTACTGCTGCTGAACCGCCTCTCCACCCTGCGCTACCACCGGGCGGATGCGCACGCGGCCGCCTGGCAAGCGGCCGGGCTGACCGCGGCCGAGATGGTGGCGATGCCGTGGGGCACCGACTGGAGCCCGCAGCGGCGAGCGGTCGAGCAGGCGACGAACCAGCGCGCCGCCGCCCCGTTCGCGGTGCTGACCGCCGAGGAGCGGCTGACGCTGCTGGCCGACCTGGCGGCGCTCCCCTGACCGGGGGCGGGATATCGTCGCCTGATGATCGGACTGGTGCTGGCGGCCGGCGCCGGGCGCCGGCTGCGCCCCGACACCGACGCGCTGCCCAAGGCGCTGCTGCCGGTGCACGGACCGACCACGATCCTGGACATCGCGCTGCGGAACCTGGCCCAGGTCGGGGTGACCGAGGTGGCGGTGGTGGTCGGGTACGCGGCCGACGCGATCCGGCGACAGCAGGCGACGCTGCAGCGGCGGCACCAGGTGACCCTGACGCTGATCCCGAACGACCGGGCCGAGGAGTGGAACAACGCCTACTCGTTGTGGCTGGCCCGGGAGCTTTTCGCCGCCGGAGTGCTGCTGCTCAACGGCGACACGGTGCACCCGGTGAGCGTGGAGCAGACGCTGCTGCGCCAGCGCGGACCGGAGCTGTTGCTGGCGGTCGACACCGGCAAGCCGCTGGCCGACGAGGAGATGAAGGTGCGGTTCGATCGGACCGGCCAGCTCACGCACATCCACAAGGGACTGGAGCCGGAGACTGCCCACGGGGAGTACATCGGGGCGGCGCTGATCGAGCCGGCGGCGGCCATCGGGCTGGCCGAGGCGCTGGCGGCGACCTGGCGGCGCGACCCGGGACTGTACTACGAGGACGGCTTCCAGGCGTACGCGGACCGGGGCGGGCGGGTGCGGGGCGCCCCGATCGGGGCGGTCGACTGGGTGGAGGTCGATGATCACGCCGACCTGGCCCGGGCCCGGGCCATCCTCGCGAGGGCCGTCAGCGAGGCGGAGCGCAGCGGAGCCGAGCGGCCAAGCGGCCCGAGCGGAAGTCACAGCGCATGCCGCTGCTGACCCGCACGGTGAACACGCCGCTGGTGATCGAGGTGCGCCGCGGGGCGGTGGCCGAGCTGGGGACGATCCTGGCGGACCGGCGGATCTCGGCCGGCGGGGACGTAGCGGTGGTGGTCGGCCCGGGGCAGGGCGAGCGGCTGGCCGAGCTGGTCCGGCCGCAGCTCGGGGCGGCCGACCTGTTCCCGGTCGCCGGCGGAACCCTGGACGCGGCCCAGGAGCTGGGGGCGAAGCTGCGGCAGCGCTCCTACGACGCGGTGGTCGGGATCGGCGGCGGGAAGACATTGGACACTGCTAAGTGGGCAGCTTCCCGCTACGGCATCCCGATGGTCAGCGTCGCCACCAGCCTGGCCCACGACGGCCTCGCCTCCCCGGTCGCCTCACTGGACCACGAGGGCGGGAACGGCTCGTACGGCGTCCAGATCCCGATCGCGGTGGTGGTCGACCTGGAGCTCGTCGCCAGCTGCCCGGACGGGCAGAACCGGGGCGGGATCGGCGACGCGGTCAGCAACCTGTCCGCCTGCGCCGACTGGGAGCTGGCCCACACGGTACGCGGGGAGCAATTGGACGGGCTGGCGGTGGCACTGGCCCGGACCGGAGCCGAGGCGCTGCTGCACCATCCCGGCAGCCTGTCCGACGACGGCCTGCTCGGCGCACTCGCGGAGGCGCTGATCCTGGGCGGGATCGCGATGTCGGTGTGCGGGTCGTCCCGGCCCTGCTCGGGCGGCTGCCACGAGATCTCGCACGCGCTGGACGCCCGGCACCCGGGGTTGGCCAGCCACGGCGAGCAGGTCGGCATCGGGGCGCTGTTCTGCACCTGGTTGCGCGGTGAGGAGGCCCATCCCCGGTTCGCGGCGATGGCGGCCTGCCTGTCCCGGCACGGCCTGCCGGTCCGGCCGGCCGACCTGCCGCTGACCGACGCCGAGTTCGCGGCGGCGGTGGCGCATGCCCCGCGGACCCGCCCGGACCGGTACACCATCCTGGAGCACCTCGACCTGAGCCCGGCGGAGCTGGCCGGTCGGGTGGCAGACTACGGCGATGCACTCGACCGACTCCAGCTCCCAGGCGGACCGGCCGGCTAGGCTGGTCGACTTCTACGCCGTCAACAAGGGCGGCGGGCTGTTCAGCGAGGCGACCGGACAGTGGCTCGGCGCGGCCCTGGCCGCCACCGGGCGCCGGCTCGGGCTGGCCCCGACCGTGCTGACCCTGGTGAACCTGGCGATCGGGCTGGCGACCTCGGTCACCGTGGTGGCGCTGGCGGCACCGGTGGCGGACGGCACCGTGCCGGCCTGGCCGGTCGGGCTGGTCGCGCTGGTCGGCTGGCAGCTCGCGTACGGGTTCGACTGCGCCGACGGCCAGCTGGCCCGGGTCACCGGCCAGACCAGCACCGCCGGTGCCCGTACCGACATCCTGTCCGATGTGGCCTCCCAGATCGCCCTGGTGGCCGCCCTGTCGACGGTCACTCTCGCGCAGCAGCCGGACACTCCGACCTGGCTGCCGGCGGCATTCGCCGGAACCTGGATGGTCAACCTGGTTACCTCCGCGCTGCAGTCCGGCCCGACCGCGACCAGCATGGTCCCGTCCCGCTCCCGCCCGGTCCGGATCGCCAAGCTGATCCGCGACCCGGGCGCGCTGTTCTTCGTCGCCGGCCTGATCCTGCTGTTCGCCCCGGCCGGGATGGTCTGGTTCGTGGCCGCGTTCACGGTCGTCAACGGCGGCTTCCTGCTCGCCTCGATCGCCTTCTCCGCCCGCACCGCCCTCCGCCAGTCGTAGACCCGGCTCACGGCCGCCGGCCGCCCACCCGCTCAGCGGTCAGCTCGGTGACGGAGGCGATGATGTCGTAGTCGCGGTCGTGATGCAGCACGGTGGCTCGGTAGGTCAGTGCGAACGCGGCGACCAGCACGTCGAACGAGCCGGCCGCCCGGTGCTGTCCGGCGACAGCGAGGGCGGCTTGGACCTCGCGGGCGCGGGTCGCCACTTCCGGGGTGTGGGGTAGCTCAACCAGGAACTCGCGGCGCTGCGCCATGATCAGCTGATGATCGGTCGGGGAGGTGGCCGAGAACCCCGCCTCCAGGTCGAGCGGAACGCACGTAGCGAGCAGCCCGGCCTCCATCAGCCGCGTCAGCCAGCCGGCCAGGTGCGCTTCCTTGCGAGCGGCCGCGGTCGCGGAAGTGTCGGCCAGGAAGAGCCCGGCGATCAACGGCTGCGCTGGCGGCCGCGTCCGGTGGTCGACTCCTGCCGTACCGCCGGGTCGTCCCACCCGTGCGGGTCGCCGAACACATGGGTGGCAGCGGCGACCCGGGCCGCTCGGTCCCGCCGGGAGGCGATCAGCCGCAGTGCGGTGTTGATCGTTTCTTTCTTGGTCGTGGTGCCCAGCTCGGCGGCCGCGCCGGCGAGCGCGTCGTCATCGATCTCCACCATCGTCCTCATGTGTCGAGGATATCTCATAAGGCACCTTTTACACACCCCGATGCGCCGGGCGCCGGACCGACTCGTAGACGTCGATGAGCTGGCGGGTGACCACGTCCGGGTGGAAGGTCGACTCGTACCGGGCCCGGGCGGCGGCGGCCCGCTCCGGGGCCTGCGCCGCGGCGGCCGGCAGGGCGGCCGCCAGCGCCGCCGCGGCCGGCTCCACCACCCAGCCGGCGTCGCCGACCAGGTAGGGCACGCCACCCAGCCCGGTGCCGAGCACCGGCCGGCCGGCCGCCAGCGCCTCGATCACCACGGTCGGGAGCACGTCGTGCCACAGTGGAGTGGCGACCACCACCGCGGCGGCCCGGAGCGCCGCGGCCACCCCGGGACCGTCCAGCGGGCCGAGATAGTCGACATCGGACCGGGCGGCGGCCGCCCGCTCGGCCAGCTCCCGCTGCGGGCCGTCGCCGGCGATCCGCAACGGCCCCAGCGCCCCGTCCGGGTGCCGGGCCCACGCGTCCAGCAGCAGCCCGAGCCCTTTCTCCGGCGCCAGCCGGCCGGAGGCGAACAGGAACCCGTCCCCGAGCGGGGCCGGTGGACCGGGGTCGGCGACGGCGTTCGGCTTCACCACGATCCGATCGGCCGGCACCCCGTACGACTCCAGGTGCTCGGCGATCGCGGCGGTGAGCGCGACGAACCGGTCCACCGACCGCCAGGTCGGCCGGTGCGCGGCCAGCGTCACCGCCATCACCGCGCTCTGCGCCCGCGAGCCCCGGTAGCACCGGTGCACCACCGCCGGCAGCCCGAGCCGCCGGCCCCGGCAGTCGTGGCAGATCCCGCCGTCGCGGAAGTAGATCCCGGCCGCGCACACCTGCCGGTAGTTGTGCACCGTGTGCACCACCGGCAGCCCGTACCGGTGGGCGGTCCGGACCAGCCAGGGGGACAGCAGCGGGTACGGGTTGTGCAGGTGCAGCAGGTCCGGCCGGTGCTCCCGGATCAGCCCGGCCAGCTCCCGCGCCGCGGCCGGGTTCCACATCGGCGAGACCGGCAGCAGCGCCCGCCCGGCCAGCGGCAGCGCCGGGATGTCGTCGGAGCTGCGCAGCAGCGGCAGCACCTCCACCCCGGCGTCGGTCAGCTGCGCGATCTCGGCGTCCACCACCCGGTTCTCCCCGGACGGCTGGGCCGACCGGTACCGGTTGTGCGCCACCACCACCCTCACCGGGCTACCGTACAAGGGTGCCGGAGCTGCCAGAAGTGGAGGCGCTCGCCGCGTACCTGCGCGAGCGGGCGGTCGGCCACACGGTGGAGCGGGTCGAGGTGGCGGCGATCGGGGCGCTCAAGACCTACGACCCGCCGATCATTGCCGCCGGCGACCGGGAGCTGACCGGCGCCGGCCGGCACGGCAAGTTCCTCGATCTCGAGCTGTCCGGCGGGCTGCACCTGGTGGCGCACCTGGCCCGGGCCGGCTGGCTGCACTACCGGGAGGCGCTGACCGCCGGGCCGCTGAAACCCGGTAAGGGACCGATCGCGCTGCGGGTCCGGCTCGACGACGGCTCCGGGTTCGACCTGACCGAGGCCGGCACCAAGAAGAGCCTGGCCGCCTACCTGGTCACCGACCCGGCTCAGGTGCCCGGCGTCGCCCGGCTCGGCCCGGACGCGCTGGCGGTCGACCGGGCCACCTTCGGCGACCGACTGGGCAGCCGCAACGGCCAGGTTAAAGGGGTCCTGACCAGCCAGGACGTGTTGGCCGGAGTCGGCAACGCCTACTCCGACGAGATCCTGCACGCGGCCAAGCTGTCCCCGTTCGCGCTCACCGGGCGGCTCACCGACCCGCAGATCGACACCCTGTACGAGGCGACCCGGCGGGTGCTGACCGACGCGGTGACCCGATCGGTCGGGCAGAAGGCGGCCACTCTGAAGGCGGAGAAGCGCTCCGGGCTAGCCGTCCACGCCCGGACCGGCCTGCCCTGCCCGGTCTGCGGCGACACGGTGCGGGAGGTGTCGTTCGCCGGCTCCAGCCTGCAGTACTGTCCCGGCTGCCAGACCGACGGGAAACCACTCGCCGACCGGCGGCTGTCCCGCCTCGTACGCTGACCGGTCCGGCCGTCGTAGACTGCCTGACGTCATGACGACCAGCCTGCAGCGCCCGATCCCCCGGACCCGGCGGGACCCACCCCCGGCGGACGCGACGAACGGCGGGGAGAGTGTGCCTGACACCGAGAGCTTCGAGATCCTGCCGGGTCCCGCGCCCACCAACGGGGTACCGCGCAACTCGTGGCGCCGCAGCCGCCGGGCCTCCCGCTGGCACCGCCCGTACACCGCGATCCTGCTGTTGCTGGACTGGGGGGCGGCGGCACTGGCCAGCTACACCGCGATCGCGATCTTCGAGCAGGCAGACGCCGGGTTCCGGTCGGACACCGCGGACGTGTGGTTCGTCCCGACCGCGTACCTGTTCCTCCCCCTGACCTGGCTGATCATGCTGTGGGCGAACGGCGCCTACGAGCGGCGACACCTGGGGCTGGGCACCGAGGAGTACAAGCGGGTCACCCGAGCCTCGGTGGCGGTGGTGGCGACCGTATCGTTCGCCGCCTTCGCCACCAAGATCGACGTGTCCCGGCTGTCGGTCGCCACCGCCCTGCTCGGGGCGCTGGTCTACATCCTGTTTGTACGCGCGATCGCCCGCCGGGCGCTGCACGTGGTGCGCCGGCGCAACGGCCTCGCCAGCCACCGGATGCTGCTGATCGGGACCCTGCCGGAGGCGCTGGAGATCTGCACCGCGGTCGCCCGCACCCCGGCGGCCGGACTGGTGCCGGTCGGCATCCACCTCACCGACGGGTACAGCGCGACCCGCGGCCTGCCCACCCCGGTCCCGGTCTACCCGGCCCGGGACGACGTGCTGCCGCTGATCCGCGAGCTGGCCGCCGACACGATCGCGGTCTGCGGCTCGGTCAGCGCCGAGCCGGGCGAGCTGCGCCGGCTGGCCTGGCAGCTGGAGGGCACCGGGGTGGACCTGGTGGTGGCCCCGCAGCTGACCGACATCGCCGGTCCCCGGGTGCACATCCGGCCGATTGAGGGGCTCCCGCTGCTGCACGTGGAGGAGCCCACCCTGTCCGGGGTGGCCTGGCTGGGCAAGAACGTGATGGACCGGGTGCTGGCCGCCACCGGGCTGCTGCTGCTGACCCCGCTGTTCGCGGTGGTCACGGTGGCGATCAAGCTGTCCGACGCGGGCCCGGTGTTCTTCCGGCAGGCCCGGGTCGGTCACGAGGGGCACACCTTCCACGTGTGGAAGTTCCGGACCATGTACTCCGACGCCGAAGACCGGCGGGCCGCGCTGCTGGACCAGAACGAGTCCGACGGCCAGCTGTTCAAGATCCGCGACGACCCCCGGATCTTCCCGCTCGGTCGGTTCCTGCGGGCCAGCTCGATCGACGAGCTGCCGCAGCTGATCAACGTGCTGCGGGGCGAGATGTCGCTGGTCGGCCCGCGCCCGCTGCCGGCCGACGACGGCGACTACCTGGGCGACGTGCGGCGCCGGCTGCTGGTC
>WHTQ01000116.1 GCA_009377645.1 Micromonosporaceae bacterium
ATACCCCACGATCGAGTGGAGGGCACCAATCTGCGGCCGCCGCAGACTCTGCGGCTCTTCATGGCTTCGAGACCCAATCGCGTCACGGTAGGAACCCAACACCTGATCAGGACCCAGCAAGCCCCTGCTTCCGCTCGAAGTAATGAACGGACGTTCGCACAGGTGGTCGCTGGTGGCGGGTACGCCTGGGCGTTCCTGGCCGGGGGCAGGTGTTCCGCCGCAGCTGGGCGTGGGAGCAGAGGTCAGCGGCGTTCTCCAGTCGAAACTCGCGCGTGCCTGGGAGGCAGCCGGCTACCCTGTCACCCCACACCCCGACGCCCAACCGGCGGACCACCCGGGGCAAGCCCCTGACCTGCCGGTTCTCGGGTTCACAGCTGCGTTTGGGTACGCGTCTCGGGTGGAGCCGAGGGGACTCGAACCCCTGACCCCCACACTGCCAGTGTGGTGCGCTACCAGCTGCGCCACGGCCCCACGCGCCCGGCCTGCGCCGGGCACCGGGCAATAGTACCCGTCAGTTGAGGGTTGGGTCCGGCGGGTACTGCGCGACCGCCGCGAGCAGGCCGCCCTGCCGCCGGAGCACCATCGACCACAGGTCGTCCGGGCGGGTCATGAACGGGTCGCCGGGCAGCGCCTCGAAGGTGAACCACGACCCGCCGGCGATCTCGTCCTCCAGCTGGCCAGGCGACCAGCCGGCGTAGCCGGCGAAGACCCGGACCCCGTCCACCCGGTCCCGGACCAGCTCCGGTCTGCCGCCCAGATCGACCGTCCCGAGCGCCCCGAAGAACGGCTGGAAGCCGGCCGGCTCATCCGACCCGGCGCGGGTCCGGGCCACGCAGATCGCCGAGTCCGGCTGCACCGGGCCGCCCTCGAACAGCACCGCCGGGTCCTGCGCCAACCCGCCCCAGTCGCCGAGCACCTCCGAGACCGGCACCCCGGTGGCGCGGTTGAGCACGACCCCCATCGCACCGGCCGACTCGTGCGCGACCAGCAACACCACGCTGCGCTCGAAGCTGGGATCGCGCAGCGCCGGGGTGGCCACCAGCAGCGAGCCGACCAGGGACCCGGTCGGCTTCTCGAAGCGCAGCATCGGCTCCGCGCCGGGATCCGGCGGGACCCCTGGATCGCGCGCCATGCCAGCCATGCCGGAACGATAGCCTGCAACCAGCCGGTGTCGCTATGCTCCCCGGCACGAAAGGCCGGAACACATAGCGACCGGACCACAGCGACCCGCACACCCGGACCACACCACCCGACCCGAACGGAGGCGGCTGCCCGTGGCGCCCACCGCTGAGCTGGCCGTGATCGGCGGCTCTGGACTCTACGCTCTGCTCGAGCACGCCGACGACCACACGATCGACACCCCGTACGGCCCGACCTCCGACCCGGTCACGGTCGCCGAGGTGGCCGAGCTGCCCGGACGGCGGGTCGCGTTCCTGCCCCGGCATGGCCGGAGCCACCAGCACCCGCCGCACCGGATCCCGTACCGCGCCAACCTGTGGGCGCTGCGCGAGCTGGGCGTGACCCAGATCCTCGCCCCGTGCGCGGTCGGCGGGCTGCGCCCGGACCTGGGCGCCGGCTCGTTCATCGTGCCCGACCAGCTGATCGACCGGACCCACACCCGGCCGCAGACCTTCTACGACACCGGCGCCGTCCACGTATCCTTTGCCGACCCCTACTGCCCCGCCGGGCGTACCGCGGTCCTGGCCACCGCCCGCGCGCAACAGCTACCCGTCACCGACGGCGGCACCATGGTGGTGGTCGAGGGGCCGCGGTTCTCCACCCGGGCCGAGTCCCGGTGGTACGCGGCGGCCGGTGGCACCTGTGTGAACATGACCGGCCATCCGGAGGCCGTGCTGGCCCGCGAGCTGGCGCTGTGCTACACGACGGTCGCGCTGGTCACGGACTTGGATGCCGGGGTGGACGGGGCCGGGGGCGTGACCCAGGAGGAGGTGTTCCGGGTCTTCGCCGAGAACACCGACCGGATGCGGAGGCTGCTCCTGGCCAGCCTCGCCGCGCTCCCGGCCGAGCGCACCTGCCCGTGCCCGGACGCGGTGCCCGCACCACCCGGGTAGCCCCGCACCACCCCCGGAGAGCGGCCAACCCGGCTAGCGGCGCACCGGGCGGTGTGGCTTGGTCAGCTTCGACTCCGCGAACTGCTTCAGCGAGCGCGACTTGTAGTCCCTACCCACCATGATCAGCAACAGCATGCCGAGCAGCGACCCACCGGCGACGAACCCGGCGAACTGCCAGGCCACGTTGAAGCTGTCCCCAACGCCGACCGCCGCCGGCGAGGTGCCGCTCACGAACGGGCCGACCAGCAGGATCAGCACCCCGGCGGCGACCGCGGCACCGGCCAGGTCGGCCACCACCACCCCGAGCGGCCGCAGCCGGCCCCACCAGATCGCGAGCACCGCCATCAGCAGCCCGACCGCGGCGTAGGTCAGCAGGGTGACCCGGTCCTGGCTGTCCACCTCCTCTATCGACCCGAGCCGGACCACCAGCCGGCCGGCCACGTTGATCACGAACAGGGCACCGGCCAGGATCCCGATCCGCAGCCACCGCTTCCTCATCCGGCCATCACCTCGTGCCTAGTTGTCGTCCTCGCCCGGCTTCTCGCCGCAGATGAACTCTGGCTGCGCATCGTACCGCCAGGTGAACTTCTCTCGCTCGACCTCCTGGCCGTCCCGGATGAGGATCCGCCAGGCGTCCTGGGTGAAGCCATCGATCCCCTCGGTCGCGATGCACTTCGGTCCGGGCTTGAGATACTCGATCTTCGGCTTGGTGATGTCCCGCTTGGAGCTCCACTCGGTGGTCACCTCGTCCCACACCGGGGTGCTCCACATCGACACCGTGATCGAGCCCTGGTCGTACGAGGTGTCGATCAGGATCCCATAGTCCGTGTTGTTGCGGAACTGCATGTCCAGATCCGGGTAGAAGATCGTCGACTCGATCACCGCCGGGTAGCGGGTGTAGTGGTACGAGTGGGGATGGTGCTCGATGTCCTCCAGCCCAGCGTAGTAGGAAGCGTTGAACAGGGTGGTCGTGAACTGCGAGATCCCGCCACCGACCGCCGGCACCAGCTTGCCGCCGATGATCACCGGCGCGTCCTCGAACCCCTGGTCGTAGTCGCGCTCGCCGGTGTGGCCGTTCAGCGAGAACATCTCCCCCGGCGGCACCAGCGCGCCGTCGACCAGGTCCGCCACCAGCGCGATGTTGTGGTTGCGCGGGACGCTCAGGCCGCCTTCGAAGTAGGTGGTGAACGTGGACACCCGCTGCTCGATGCCGAGCGCCTCCACCTGCTCCGTACTGACCTCGGGCTCGGTCGTGTCCACCTGCGCCGTGACCGCCCGCGGGGCCGGCTCCGGCAGCACCGCCAGCAGTTCGCCGGACAGCTCCGACAGGTCGAGCCGGATCCCGTCCTTGCTCTTCACCACCTCGGGCCCGTCGCCGCCGAGCACCACCTTGGCGTCGATCGGCTTCCGCTCCACCTCCGCCAGCCGGTCGCCCAGCGCCTTGCGCAGCGCCTTCCCGTCGACCGCGGGGATGATCTCGCCGCGCTCGTCGGCGGTCAGTCGCAGGCTGGCCGCGATCACCGCCGGCGGCGCCTCGACCTCCACATCCTCGTCGGTGCGGATCGTGACCGGCGCCGCCACCGCCGGCTCGGCCAGCTCGGCGACCAGCCGGTCGACGTCCTCCGCGGTGGTCACCGGATTGATCCCGACCAGCGGGACGGCGATCGGCGCCGGCGACCGCCGCTGCCCGTTGTCCGGGTCGATCGGTGGCCAGGCGGCGGCGACCGCCTGCGCGGACCGGTCCGGGTCGAGGCCGAGCCCGGGCTCCGGGTAGACCGGGACCGGCTCGGTGCCGTCGAACTGGATCTCCGGCATGGTCATCGCCTCGCCGACGTCCTTCGCGACCGCCTGCAGCGCCTCGTGGAGCGCCGCCGCGTCGACCGACACCACCGGGGTCACCTGGCGGTTGCCGAACAGCGACACGAACGGGTTCCGGGGGCTGTCCGCCGCCTTCGCCACGGTCGCGTCGACGTCCACCGCCAGCCCGACCGCTGCCGGCTCGACCTGCGTGGACGCCTCACCGACCTGCAGCTCGGCCGGGGCGGCCAGCGCCTCGGCGTGCCCGGCCAGACCGGCGCGCAGCGCGGCCGCGGCGTCGGCCCGGCTCTTCGCGCCCAGGTCGACCCCGAGCACGCTGGTGCCCCGCGGCACCTCGCCGGCGTAGGCGTAGGTCGCGGTCAGCCCGAGGCCGGAGCTCAGGAGCAGGATCACCCCAGCCGCGGCCAGGATGACCGCGCGGGGAGGTCGAGGCAGCTTCACGAACGCCAATAGTAAGCGGTCCGTACGACAGGGCAGGGTCAGCCGACCGGCCGGTGCGGCGTACCGTCCTCCCGAGGCGGCACCGCCGGGATGGTGATGGCGGTACGCGGGGCCGGGGCGGAGGCGGGGCGGGCAGCGCCGGCCCGGCCCGGGTCAGGCGAGATCAGCGCGAGCACCGTGCCGATCACGACAACGGTGGTGCCGGCGAATAGGGTCAGCACGGCGACCCAGTCATCCGGGAGCAGCAGCCGGTCCCGCTCGGCGGTCGTCTGGAGCGTGGCCACGACCATCACAAACCATCCCAGACCGGGCAGCAGCACCCCCCAGCGCACCCCGGTGGCGCGCTCGGTGAACCGGATCAGCACCAGGTTGGCGCCCACCGCCACGACCACCGCCACCGGCACCCGCACCGACCCGATAGCGGTGTCGGCCAGCCCGCCGTACCAGCTGACCAGCTCACCGGCGTCACCCACCCGCAGCGGCACCAGCAGCACCGCCAGCAACCCGGCGACGAACCCGCCGACCAGCCCGACCAGCCCACCCAGCACCCGGAGCAGGCCGTCCACTACCCCGCCGCCGGGGGCACTCACGGCGGCGCCAGGCCGGCGAACAGGTCGCTCTCCCACCCGTCCGGCCCCTCCCCGGGTCCACGCTCACCGGCGGCCAGGACGTAGTACTCCACCCCCAGGAAGCCGGAGGCCAGCTCGCCGGCCAGCGACCGCAGCCACGAGTCGGCCGGGATCTGGGTGGCGTGCGCGCGGATCGCCGCCGCCTTCGCCGCCTGGCTGTCCCGGGCGTCGATCCGGGCGGCGATCTCCGCGTCCGGTGTCCCGAACGGGAGCTGGTCGACGTGCTCGGCGTCGTCGAACGGGTTGTCGCCGGAGCCGGCGAACGCCTCCAGACCGGCGGCCAGGACGGACTTCGGCACCCCGGTCCAGTAGATCTTGGCGGGCCCGAACCCCTCCGCCGCCGCCAGCTCCGCGGCCCGCATCGCGGTCCGGTGCGCCTGGATGTGGTCCGGGTGCCCGTAGAACCCGTTCGGGTCGTAGGTCACCAGCACCCGGGGCCGGACCTCGCGCATCACCTCGACCAGGTAGCCGGCGGCCTGGTCCAGGTCGGCCCGCCAGAAGCAGCGCGGGTGCGCGTTGGCGGGCGTGTCCATCATCCCGGAGTCCCGGTAGCGTCCGGCCCCGCCGAGGAACCGGTGGTCGCTGACGCCGAGCGCGGCACACGCCGCGGCCAGCTCGGCGATCCGGTAGCCGCCGAGCTGGTCGGCCGCCTCCGGCGCCAGCCCGGCCAGCTCCGGCACGTGGATCTCGCCCTCCTCGCCGAGCGTGCAGGTCACCAGCGTGACCTGCACGCCGGCCGCGGCGTAGTGCGCCATGGTGGCGCCGGTGCCGATCGTCTCGTCGTCCGGATGCGCGTGCACCAGCAGCAGTCCGTCCATCCGGCCACTGTACTTGTCCGGTCGGGTCGGCTACCGGACACGCCAAACCGGTCGCAGAACGCTCCGCCGCGGGGCACGATGGCGACTGTGGAGAGGGGGTCCCGGCCGGACCGGCGCAGCGCCCCCCGGCAGGTGGTCGTCGCCGCTGACGGCAGCCGGGTGGTGTTCCTGCGCGCCGGTCAGCTCTGGGGGTACGAGGTGGCGACCGGCGCCGAGCAGCTGGTAGCCGCCCCGCCCGGCCCGGGCATCACCGGGTACGCGACCGACGCGGCGGCCCGGGTCGCCGCGTTTCCGGTGCGCGGGCAGCTGTTCCGGGCCGACCTGGTCACCGGCACGGTGGTCGCGGTGCCGACCGCCGGCCCGGCCAGTGACCCCCGGCCGGACCCGACCGGGCAGCGGATCGGCTACCTGGCCGGCGGCGCCCTGCACCTCACGGGCACCGACTCGGTGCTGGCCGGCGAACCGGACCCGGCGCGGGGCGGCCACCCGTACGTCACCTGGGGCCGGCCGGACCCCACCGCCGCCCGCCACTTCGGACGCGACCAGGGCTGGTGGTGGGCGCCGGACGGCCGCAGTGTGCTCGCCGCGCGGGTCGACCAGGCCCGGACCCGGCCGCCAGCGGGCGGAGCGGAGCGGAGCCCGCGGTCAAGCGGCCTCCTGAGGGCACAGGCCGGGGTCTCGTTGCACCTGCTGGACCTGGACGGCGGCTGGGTGGACGTGCACTGGGATCGGGAGACCTACCCCTATCTGGTCAGCGTCTGCTGGTCCGAGCACGCGGACCCGCTGATCGCGGTGCTGCGCCGCCCACAGCAGCACGGGCTGGTGCTGGCGGTGGACGCCCGCACCGGGGAGACCCAGGTGCACGCCGAGCTGGCCGACCCGCGCTGGGTCGAACCGATCCCCGGCACCCCGTGCCACCTCGCCGACGGGCGGGTGCTGGTCGGCGGGGAGCTGGCCCACGACGGCTACGACGCCCGCTGCCTGTTCGCCGACGGCACCTTGCTCACGCCACCCTCGCTCTACGTGCGGCGGGTGGTCGGGCGGGTGTCCGGCGGCGCCGAGATCCTGGTCGAGGGCTCGGCCGGAGAACCGAGCGAGCAGCACCTGTTCCGAGTGGCCACCGCGGCCGGCGCGGGCGGGATCGACGCCCGCCGGATCACCACCCTCCCGGGCTGGCACCGGGCGGCGGTCGGCGGCGACACCCGGGTGGTCGGCTCACAGTCGCTGGACCATCCGGGGACCCGCTGGACGGTGTGGCGGGGCGACGAACCGGTCGGGCAGCTCGGGAGCGACCCGCCCGGCCAGCCCGGGCAGGCGGCCGCTCCGCAGCCGCAGCTGCAGCGGGTCACCGACCGGCGGCTGCCGACCGGCGTGCTCTATCCGCGCTGGCACGTCGCCGGGCGGCGCCTGCCGGTGCTGGTCGATGCGGCCGGCCTGGCACAGGGGGTACGGGCGGTCCGGGCGGACTGGCTGCCCCGCCAGGCCTGGGCGGACACCGGCTTCGCGGTGGTGGTGGTCGACCATCGCGGCACCCCCGGCGTCGCGCCGTCGTTCGAGAAGGTGGTGCACCGGCGGCTGGGCGACCTGGCACTGGCCGACCTCGCCGACGCGCTGGCCACTCTGGCCGGCAAGCACCCGGACCTAGACCTGGATCGGGTGGCGATCCGCGGCCACGGGGTCGGGGGCTGGCTGGCGGCGCTCGCGGTGCTGCGGCACCCGGAGACGTTCCGGTGCGCGGTCGCCGAGGCACCGGTGGTCGACTGGGCCACCCACGACCCCGCGTACGCCCAGCGGTACCTCGGGCCACCCGACGACGGCACCGAGGTCTACCAGCACCACAGCCTGCTCGCGGTCGCCGCCGACCCCGGGCCGACCGGGCCCGTCGGCCCGATCCGGCTGGTGCCGGACCCGGAGACCGCCGCCGACCTGGCCCGGCTCGCCGAGCTGCTGCCCTCCGCCACCACCGTCTCCCACACCACCTCGATCGAGGACACCACAGGCTGGATCCGGGAGCAGCTCAGGACGCCGGGTCACTGACTCCGGCGGCCGGTCGCGAGCGTCCAGCAGCGCGGTGAGCTGCTCCAGCTGCGCAACCCGGCCGGTGAACCGGGCGACGTCGGAGGGCAGCTGGGCCGGCGCAGGCAGATGCCCGGCCCGGATCTCGTCCCCGTGCGCCGGCCCGGCTCAGCCGACGGCGTGGATGACGTCGCGTTCCTCGGCGAAGTGGCAGGCGCTCGGATGCGCGGACTGCTGCCGGCTCACCAGCGGCGGCTCCTCCTCGGCGCAGATCTCCTCGGCCTTCCAGCAGCGGGTGCGGAACCGGCAGCCGGACGGCGGGTTGGCCGGCGAGGGCACGTCACCCTCCAGCACGATCTCGTCCCGCTGGCCGCGCAGGGTCGGGTCCGGCACCGGCACCGCTGACAGCAGCGCCTGCGTGTACGGATGGGTGGGGTGGTCGTAGATCTCCTCGTGGGTGCCGATCTCCACCACCTTGCCGAGGTACATCACCGCCACCCGGTCGGCGATGTGCCGCACCACCGACAGGTCGTGGGCGATGAACAGGTACGAGAGACCGAGCTCGTCCTGCAGCTCCTCCAGCAGGTTGATCACCTGGGCCTGGATCGACACGTCCAGGGCGCTGACCGGCTCGTCGCACAGGATGATCTTCGGGTTGAGCGCCAGCGCCCGGGCGATCCCGATCCGCTGCCGCTGGCCGCCCGAGAACTGGTGCGGGTAGCGGTTGATGTGGTCCGGGTTCAGCCCGACCAGCTCGATCAGCTCCTGCACCCGCGCCCGGCGGCGCTTGGCCGGCAGCACCTCCGGGTGGATCGCGAACGGCTCGCCGACGATGTCGGCCACGGTCATCCGCGGGTTCAGCGACGTGTACGGGTCCTGCATCACCAGCTGGATGTCCCGGCGGGCCTTCCGGATCTGCGAGGCGGACATCTTGGCGGTGTCCCGGCCGTGCAACAGGATCGACCCGGAGGTCGGCTGCTCCAGCCCCACCAGCAACCTGGCCAGGGTGGACTTGCCGCAGCCGGACTCGCCCACCACCCCGAGGGTCTCCCCCCGGTGCAGCTGCAGGTTCACATGGTCTACCGCCTGGACCGCCCCGACCCGCCGCTTGAACACAACCCCCCTGGTCAGCGGGAAATGCTTGACCAGGTCCCGGGTCTCCAGCACCACCTCAGCTGTAGGCTCAGTCATCTTGGCGCACCTCCTGCCAGAAGTGACAGGCACTGGCGTGCCGGTCGGCGACCTCGTACAGGGGCGGTACGGGTGGCTGCCGGCACTCTTCGCGGGCGTAGCGGCAGCGCGGGTTGAACGCGCAACCGGGCGGGATCGCGGTCAGGGTCGGCGGCAGCCCCTGGATGACCGACAGCTGCCGGCCCTTCTGGTCCAGCCGTGGCACCGACTCCAGCAGCGCCTTGGTGTACGGGTGCGACGGCCGGGCGTAGACCTCGTGCACTGGGGCCTGCTCGACCATCCGCCCGGCGTACATCACCGAGATCCGATCCGCCACGTCCGCAACCACCCCCATGTCGTGGGTGATCAGGATCAGCCCCATCTGCCGCTCCCGCTGCAGCTCTGCCAGCAGGCTCATGATCTGCGCCTGGACGGTCACGTCCAGGGCGGTGGTGGGCTCGTCGGCGATCAGCACCTCCGGGTCCAGCGCCAGCGCCATCGCGATCATCACCCGCTGCCGCATCCCGCCCGAGAACTGATGCGGGAAGTCCCGCACCCGCTGCCGGGCGGCCGGGATCCGGACCAGGTCCAGCAGCTCAACCGCCCGCTTGCGGCCCTCGGCCCGGGACATCCCCCGGTGCTTGCGGAACAGCTCGGCAAGCTGGAAGCCGACCGTGAACACCGGGTTCAGCGCGGACAGCGCGTCCTGGAAGATCATCGCGATCTGGTTCGCCCGGACCGCCCGCCGCTGCTGCTCGGACATTTTCAGCAGGTCCTTGCCCCGGTAACGGATCTGGCCGCCGGTGACGAACCCGGGCGGGGAGTCCAGGATGCCCATCACCGCCTGCGCGGTCACGCTCTTGCCGCACCCGGACTCGCCCAGGATCGCCAGGGTCTCGCCGGCGTCGACGTGGAAGGTCACCCCGTTGACCGCGTGCGCCAGCCCGGCCCGGGTCCGGAACTCCACCTGCAGGTCGGTCACTTCCAGCGCCGGCCCGGTCCGGCTCGGGTCCGCCACGCCCTCGACGTCCAACGTCACATCCGCGGTCATCCCGGCCTCACCGTAGCCTCGGGTCCAGGGCGTCGCGCAGCGCGTCGCCGATCAGGATGAACGACAACACCGTACCGACCACGAACCCGACCGGGATCAGCAGCAGGAACGGGTCCTCGTGGTAGTAGCCGTCGTGTTGGGTGATCATGATGCCCCAGGAGACCGATGGTGGCTGCAGCCCGACCCCCAGGAAGGTGAGCGTCGCCTCGGCGGAGACGAACAGGCCCAGCAGGATGGTGGCGTAGACCACCACCGGGGCGACCGCGTTCGGCAGGATGTGCCGGAACATCAGCCGGGACCGGCTCGCCCCAAGCGCCTTGGCCGCCTGTACATAGTCGAGGTGCTTGGCGGCGATCACGCTGCCACGCATGATCCGGGCGATCACCGTCCAGCCCAGGATGATCAGGGCCGCAGCGATGGTCCACGGGTTGCGGGTCTTCAGCACGGTCAGGAAGACGATCGCCCCGAGCAGGAACGGCAGGCCCAGGAAGATGTCGGTGACCCGGGACAGGATCGCGTCGGTCCAGCCGCCGAAGAACCCGGCCAGCATCCCGATCACCCCGCCGATCAGCACCACCCCGATCGCGCCCACCAGCGCGATCAGCAGCGAGTTGCGGGCGCCGTAGATCGCCTGGGCGTAGTAGTCGCAGCCCAGGATGCTGGTGCCGAACCAGTGCTCGGCGCTTGGCGGGTTGCGGGACAGCCCGCCGCTGACCGTGCATGCCAGCGGATCCTTGCTGGTCCATAGGAACGGGACCACCGCCAGCGATGTCATGATCAGCACGAAGATGGTGGGGATCACGAACATCGGCTTGCGGATGAGCTGCCGCCGGGCGTCACCCCATAGGCCCGCCTCCGGCTGCTGGCCCGGCTCGCCGCCGGTCACCTCGCCGGACGGCGGGGTGTGGTCAAGAGAGGTACCGGCCGCGGAGGTACGGGCGGCGCCGCTGGAGACGACGTCAGTCATAGCGGATCCTCGGGTCGAGAACGGCGTACAGCATGTCCACGGCCAGGCTGGCGATCAGGTAGACCAGCACCAGCATGGTCACGATGCCGATCACCACCGTGGTCTCGCCGGTGAAGATCGCGGCGAATACCTGCCGGCCGATGCCCGGCACGCTGAAGATGCCTTCGGTGACCACCGCGCCGCCCATCAGCGCGCCAAGGTCGGTGCCCAGGAACGTGACCACCGGGATCAGCGAGTTGCGCAGGGTGTGCACTCCGACCACCCGATTGCTGGCCAGACCCTTTGCCCGGGCCGTCCGCACGTAGTCGGCCCGCACGTTCTCCAGCAGGCTGGCCCGGGTCAGCCGGGCGACGGTGGCCAGCGACAGGGCGCCGAGCACCAGCCCGGGCATCAGCAGGCTGGCCCACGGGTGGTTGGAACTCCAGGTGGGGGCGAAGAACCCCCGGGATATCAGCTCCGGCATCCCGTCGACGCCTCGCAGCACGTTGCCGAACTTGACGTTGACGAAGTCCCGCACCAGCAGCCCGAGCACCAGCACCGGGACGGCGATCAGCAGCACCGTGGACACCTTCACCAGGTAGTCCCAGAAGCCGCCGTTGCGCAGGCCGGCCAGCACCCCGACGATGATTCCGACCACCAGCTCGAACAGGATCGCGATCAGGGTCAGCCGGGCGGTGTGCGGCAGCGCGCCGGCCACGATGTCGGTGACCGCCCGCTCATTGAAGTCGGTGCCGAAGTCCAAGTGCAAGAAAATCGCGTCCAGCCGCTTCCCGAACAGGCTGAAACACGGGTTGAAAGGCTGCTCCAGGCAAGGGTCCCCCAGCCCGAGCCGCCGGGTCAGGTTCTCCAGCACCGACTGCGGCGGGGTGCGGTCGCCGAAGATCGCCCGGACCGGGTTGCCGGTGAACTGGATCGCGACCGAGGTGAGGTAATGCAGCACGAACATCGCGCCGAGCACGGTCGGCACGAACTGCAGCAACCGCCTGATCACATAGCGCCCCACGGCCTACCTCCTGTCGGTGCGCTCCGGCGGCAGCGGCGTCCCGGTGGGGCACCGCTGCCGCCGAGGCGGCCGGTCAACGACCCGGACTCTCAGATCAGGCGACGCTGACCGTAAACGTGGTCAGCCCCCGGCCGCCATCGTCGTCAGGCCATAGTCCTCATAGTCGATCGGGTTGAAGTTGAGCTCCGCCACCACGTCCGGGTTGTAGAGCACGCTCTGGGTGCCCCACCACAGGGGAATCGTGACCATATCCTCATTGAGGATGTCCTCGGCCTGCTGATAGAGCGCGATCGCCTCCTGCTCGGTCGGGGCCGAGTCGCCCTGCGCCACCAGGTCGTCGAACTGCGGGTTCGAGTAGAAACCGTAGTTCGATGACTGGTCAGTGGCGTAGAGGTGGGTCAGATAGGTCTCCATCAGCGCGTAGTCCGGGCCCCAGCCGAGCCGGAACGGCCCGACCGCATCCTGGTTCTCCAGGGTGGCCAGGTACTCCGCGAACTGCTGGCCCACGTCGAGCGTGTACTCGATGCCAAGGTTCTGGTTCAGCTGATCGCCGAGCGCCTGCATCCAGGTCTCGTGGTCGGCACCGGCGTTGGCCGTCAGGGTCAGCTCGCCTTCCCAGCCACCGGCCTCCTCCAGCAGCGCGGCCGCCCGCTCCGGGTCGTACTCGCAGGTCGTACAGGCAGCGTCGCGCTGGCCCTCGAACAGCGGGCTCACCCAGCCGGACGCCGCCCGCTGGGTGCCGCCGAGCGCCGCATCGATGATCGCCTGCCGGTCGATCGCCAGCGAGAACGCCTGCCGGATCCGCACGTCCTCGAACCGCTCGTCGTAGAACGGGATTCCCAGGTAGGTGAGGCTGTTGTTCGCGGTCTGGAACAGGCCGTCAGCGAACTGCGCCTCCGCCTCGGCCAGCCGCTCCGCCGGAATCTGGTCGATGACGTCCAGCTCGTCGCCCTGGAACGCCGCGTAGGCGGCATCCGAACTCTCGAAGATCCGCATGATGATCTCGTCGGCAAAGACCGTGTCCTCGCCGATGTAGTCCGGGTTCTTGACTAGCGCCACCTGCACGTCGTGCTCCCACGCACTGGCCAGCATGTACGGTCCGTTGCTGATCGGCATCTCGTTGCACGCATCGACGTCGGCCAGGCACGCCTCGGCCAGCGGCAAGAACGACTGGTACGCGACGGTCTGTGGGAAGCCGACGAACGGGGCGCTGAGTTCCACCGTGAACGAGTAGTCGTCGACCTTTGTCACCCCGGACAGCTCCTCCGCCTCCGGCGGGTCGGCCTGCATCTCCCCGAAGCCGACGATCCGCTCGAAGAACCCAGCGCCGTCCTGCGCGTTCGGGCCGTAGGCGGCGTAGTTCCAGGCCCGGATGAACGAGTCGGCGTCGACCGGCTCGCCGTTGGTGAAGGTGAACCCTTCCTTGAGCTGGATGTTCCAGGTGATGTTGTCTTCGCTCTCAATCGACTCGGCGATGATGTTCTCGACGCCGCCCTCGATCACGTTCTTGGTCAGGCCCCGGTAGATCTCGGTGATGACCTGGTTCGACTCGCTGTCGTTGGCGCCGGACGGCATCAGCGAGTCCGGCTCGGACAGGAAGACCCGGAGAGTACCGCCCGTAGTGCCCTCCGGCTCCTCACCGCCTCCGCCGTCGCTGGCGCAGGCGGACGCGGTGGCGAGCAGCGCGGTAGCCGCCGCGGCCGCCGCCAGCTTCACGGGAAATCTGGCACGCATATGGCCTCCTCAAGAGGGGTTTCCGCGAGGCTCACTCGCGAGGTAGCTCTCACCCTGCGACCTTGTGACTCTGATCACCAGACCTGCAGGGTTGCTGTTATAAACCCGATACCTAATCGCGACGCGAGTGAGCTGATATTCCGGATATATCGGTCATCGGGCTGGCCGCCACCAGCGGTCAGGACACCCGTCTAGGCTCTCCGGCATGAGCCAGTACGAGGTGGCGAGCGCGGCCGTCCAATCCGCGCTCGACGCCGGGGCGCGGTACGCGGATGCCCGCGTGATGCACCGGCGGATCGAGTCCATGTCCGCCCGCAACGGTGAGGTGGAGGACCTGACCCAGAACCAGCCCGATTTCAAAGTTAGTTGATCATAGGCGGTGTGGGGAGGGGGAAGCCGGATAGGATCGACAGGGTTCGTGTTCGGTCGGCGGCGATGCGCTGTAGGGTGCGGGTGATCTGGCGGTGGCCGGTGAGACGGAGGATC
>WHTQ01000108.1 GCA_009377645.1 Micromonosporaceae bacterium
ATGCCGGAGATCGCGGTGCTGGCCGGGCTGGAGCGGCTGGACATGATGCTCAACGACTCGATGTACGGGATCCTGTTCCGGGACATCAACCCGGTGCGCACGTTCGTGGACCAGCGGTTCTCCCGGCAGGTGCACGCCCGCGCCGGCATCATCATCAACACCGGCGAGGACAACTACCTGACCACCGCGGACGCGGTCGACGAGGCGCACACGGTGACCGTGTCGCAGCTGCTCAACGAGTTCTTCGCGCACGAGGCGGGGCTGCCCGACGGCCAGCTCGGCCTCGGGCACGCGTTCGAGGTCGACCCGGATCTGCCGGAGTCGTTCCGGCTGGAGCTGGCGCACGCGCTGCTGGCCCGGGAGCTGTTCCCGCTCGCCCCGCTGAAGTGGATGCCGCCGACCCGGCACATGACCGGCGACGTGTTCCGGGGCAACCTGCTGGACGGGTTCTTCAACCTGGCCGGGGTGCTGACCCGGCAGGACATCCTGCTGGTCGGGATGATGACCGAGGCGGTGGTCACGCCGTGGCTGTCGGACCGGGACATCGCCCTGCAGAACGTCCAGTATGTACGGAAGGCGGCCGGGGCGCTGCACGAGGACTTCGTGCCGGCGCCGGACGGGTTCATCCAGCGCCGCGCCCAGCAGGTGCTCACCGAGGCGGTGGAGCTGCTGGAGCGGATCGTGGCGGGTGGCCTGCTCACCGCGATCGGGGAGGGGACCTTCGGGATCATGAAGCGCCCGGCCGACCGGGGCCGGGGCCGCGACGGCGTGGTCGCGCGGGCGGACGGCTACTACAACCCGGCGAGCGAAATCCTGGCGGAGGCGGCATGAGTGACCAGACGATCGTCCGGCCGTACGGGGACACCACTGGGGACGGGATGGTGCAGGTCTCGTTCACGCTGCCGGTGCCGGACGACCCGCGCGCCGAGGGGGCGGCCCGGCAGCTGGCGGCCAAAATGGGCATCGAGCCGGCGATGGTGGTCCACGCCCGCCAGATCGGGGACGGCCACACCTTCTTCGTGGTCTACGGCCGGGCCCGGCACCTGGTGAACCTGGCCGAAGTGGAGGTCCGGGAACGGGACTTCCCACTGCTGAGCGCGAAGGAGGTCAACGCGACGGTGAAGCGCACGCTGCGCCGCAAGCTGTCGGTGATCGGTGCCTGTATCGGCACCGACGCGCACACGGTCGGCATCGACGCGATCCTGAACCTGAAGGGGGTGGCCGGGCACAAGGGGCTGGAGTACTACCGGGAGCTGAAGGTCACCAACCTCGGCGCCCAGGTCGCGGTGCCGGAGCTGGTCGAGGCGGCCCGCGCCGAGCGTGCCGACGCGGTGCTGGTCTCGCAGGTGGTGACCCAGCGCGACTCGCACCTGCGTAACGTGAGGGAGATGGCGGGCGCGTTCCGGGACCGGTTCCCGGCTCCGGCCCGGCCGCTGCTGGTGGCCGGCGGTCCCCGGTTCGACGAGCGGATGGCCGGCGAGCTGGGGGTGGACCGGATCTTCGGCCGGGGCACCACCCCCGGTGAGGTGGCCAGCTACCTGGTCCACGCGATGAGCCAGCAGCGGCAGCCGTGAGCGGCGACCCGCGGCTGGGAGTGCGGGTCGTCCACCGGCGCTACGTGCCCTACGCGCACGCCCACTACGCCGGCGACCTGGTCGACGGCGCGTACGCGCTGGGCCTGTTCGGCGACGTGGCCACCGAGATCTGCATCCGCACCGACGGTGACGAGGGGCTGCTCGCCGGGTACGCGGACGTGCGGTTCACCGCCCCGGTTCGGGCCGGCGACGTGGTGGAGGTGACCGGCAGCGTCACCCGGGTGGGTACCCGCAGCCGCACCATCGAGCTCAGCTGCCTGGTGGTGTGCCGCGGCCGGCCGGGCGCCGGGTCGGCCGCCGAGGTGCTGGATCCGCCGGTGGTGGCGGTCACCGCCACCGCCACCGTGGTGGTGCCGCTACCTCGATAGCCGCAGAGACGACTCGGGGGGTGGCTTGACAGCCGCCGGGGTGGGGCGCGTACCGTCGGGGGCTCAACCAGGCGAGGGTTGGTGTTCACGTGCCCAGGGGGGTGGGCACGGTCAGTAGAGAACGGCGCGCCCGGGGCCGCCAGCCACCGGACGGGGACGGTACGAAGGCCGTGCCGGTTCATCAACCTCGTGGGCGTAGGGGCGTGGCTCACTGGCCACGCCCCTGGTCTGTTCCCGGCCGCTTCTCTGGTGACTCTCAGGTTTGTCAGGCAGGCTTGGGAGGTGCCCGACACCCCGGAGGCGGTCCCGACCATGGCCGCGTCGCCGGCCGCGGCCGCGGCATCACCGGCACCGGCACCGGCGGCGCGGCCGGCGCCCCGGCCGGTGCCGGTGCGGATCGCCCTGCCCGCCGCCGCCGGCAGCGGCCTCGCGCTGCTGCTCGCCTTCCCGCCCTACGACCAATGGTGGCTGGCCCCGGTGGGAGTGGCGCTGCTGGCGGTCTCGGTGCACCGGCGGGCGCTGCGGGCCGGCGCCGGGCTGGGGGCGGTAGCCGGCCTGGTCTGCTTCGTCCCGCTGCTTAGCTGGACCAACATCGAGGTGGGCAGCGTCCCGTGGCTGCTGCTGGCCACGCTGCAGGCCGGCTACCTGGCGCTGCTCGGCGCGGCTGCCGCGTACGCGAGCCCGGTGGTCGACCGGTGGCGGTGGAGCTGGCCGCTGCTGACCGCGGTGGCCTGGGTGGGGCAGGAGGCGCTGCGGTCCCGTACTCCGTTCGGTGGGTTCCCGTGGGGGCGCCTGGCCTTCAGCCAGGCCGACTCCCCGCTGCTCGGGTGGGCGGCGGTGGGCGGGGCGCCGCTGGTCGGGTTCGTGGTGGCGCTGGCCGGCGGGCTGCTGGCCACGGCGGCGTGGCGGAGCTGGCGCCCGGTGCGGCCGGGTGCGCTGGCCGCGGCCGGTGGGCTGCTCGCGGCCATCGGGCTGGTGCTGCTGTCCGGGCTGGCGGTCCCGCCGCCGCCGGCCGCGACCGGCCCGGAGGTCACCGTGGCGGTGGTGCAGGGCAACGTGCCCCGGCTCGGGCTGGGCTTCAACTCCCAGCGCCGGGCGGTGCTGGACAACCACGTCGAGGCCACGCTCGAGCTGGCCCGGCAGGTCGCCGCCGGCCAGCGGCCGGCGCCGGACCTGGTGATCTGGCCGGAGAACTCCAGCGACATCGACCCGCTGGCCAACCCCGACGCCGGCGAGCAGATCAGCCGGGCCGCCGACACGATCGGCGCGCCGATCCTGGTCGGCGCGATCCTGCGTGGGCCGGACGACCGGCCGCGCAACGTCGGCCTGGTCTGGCAGCCGGGGACCGGGCCGGGAGAGGTCTACGCGAAACAGCACCCGGTGCCGTTCGCCGAGTACCTGCCGCTGGAGCCGGTGGTCCGGCCGATCGGGCAGGCGATCACCGGCGAGATCGACCGGGTCGCCGGGTTCGCCCCGGGCGAGGAGCCGGGGGTACTGGCGATGGGGCCGGTGATGGTCGGCGACGTGATCTGCTTCGAGGTCGCCTACGACGACCTGGTGCGGGACACGGTCACCGGCGGGGCGCAGCTGCTGGTGGTGCAGACCAACAACGCCACCTTCGACGAGGCCGAGGCGCGGCAGCAGCTGGCAATGGTGCGGGTCCGCGCGGTCGAGCACGGGCGCGAGTCATTGATGGCCTCCACGGTCGGGATCTCCGGCTTCGTCGGGGCGGATGGTCGGGTTTACGATGCGACGGGGTTCTTCACCCGAGACATCCCGGTGCGTACCCTGTCGGTTGCCGACCACCGCACCGTGGCCACGGCCGTGGGCGGCTGGCCCGAGCTGGTGCTGGCCGGCGGTGCGGTCGCGATGCTGGTGGCGGCGTTCCTGGCGCGGCGCCCGACGTCCACGATTGAGAGGTCGCAATGACATCCGACCAGCCCGGAGCCGGCACCGACGTGGGGCGGGTGCTGGTGGTCATCCCCACCTACAACGAGGCCGAGAACCTGGCCGCGATCACCGCCCGGGTCCGCGCCGCGGTTCCGGACGCGGAGATCCTGGTGACCGACGACGCCAGCCCGGACGGCACCGGCGCGATCGCCGACCGGCTGGCCAGCGCCGACCGGCACGTGCACGTGTTGCACCGGCCCGGCAAGCAGGGGCTCGGGGCGGCGTACGTGGCCGGGTTCGGCTGGGCCCGGGAGCACGGCTTCGACGTGGTGGTGGAGATGGACGCCGACGGGTCGCACGCGCCGGAGCAGCTGCCGCGGCTGCTGGCGGCGCTGCGTACGGCCGACGTGGTGCTCGGCTCCCGCTGGGTGCCCGGCGGGCGGGTGGTGAACTGGCCCTGGCGGCGGATGATGCTCTCCCGCGGTGCCAACCTCTACACCCGGCTGGCGCTGGGAGTGCCGATCCGGGACGCCACCGGCGGCTACCGCGCCTACCGGACGCCGGTCCTCGACAAGATCGACATCGACTCGGTCCGGTCCCAGGGATACTGCTTCCAGATCGACCTCGCCTGGCGCTCGCACCGGCACGGGCTGCGGGTGGTGGAGGTGCCGATCACCTTCGCGGACCGGGAGCGGGGGGCGAGCAAGATGAGCCTGGCGAACTTCCGGGAGGCGCTGTGGCGGGTGGCGGCGTGGGGCGTCCGGTCCCGCCGGGACGCGCTGCGACGCGCCCGGCACCACCCGGTGCGGAACCGCGAGGAGCGGAGCGAACGATGGCCGTGAGGAGGTCCCGGTGGGCGCCGGCCGCGGTGTTGCTGGTCGGAGCCGCCGAGATCATGGCGTTCGTGGGGCTCAGCCAGCTGATCGGCACCTGGCTGACGCTGCTGCTGGTGGTCGTGGTCAGCCTGCTCGGCCTGGTGCTGGTGCGCCGGGAGGGGCTGCGCGCCTGGCGCGGGTTCCGGCAGGCGGCCGCCGCAGGTGCACCACCGGGGCCGCAGGTCACCGACGGGGTGGTCGGGCTGGGCGGGGCGCTGCTGCTGGCCACCCCGGGCCTGGTGACCGGCGTGGCCGGGGCGGCGCTGCTCACCCCGCCGGTCCGGGCGCTGGCGCGCTCCCGGGTGCAGATGCGCGCCGAGCGGCGGATGTCCTCGGCACAGGCGGGAGAGGTGTTCGGCCCGCGCCGAGTGCGGGTCCAGCGGGAGCCGCCCGCAGCGGAGCGGGAAGACGATGTGGTCGAGGGCGAGATCGTGGACGAGCGGTGAGCCGGGGCGAGGTGCGCGGGACGGGTCAGCGGCCGCGGCGGGCGCGGACCTCCGCGAGCCGCTCGTTGAGGATCTCGTCCAGCTCGGCCACGGATCGCCGCTCCAGCAGCATGTCCCAGTGGGTGCGTGGCGGCTTGATCTTCTTCTGCTCCGGCTCCAGGCCATCCACCAGCTGTGCGATGCTGCCGTCGAACTTGCACTCCCAGGTTATCGGGACCTCGGCGTCCACGGCGAAGGGCACCTCGAACTGGTGGCCCCTAGCGCACAGGTACTCCCGGGTCTGCCGGGGTGCCAGCTCGGTGTTGCGGTCACTCTCGTAGCTGACGGCTCCCAGCCGACTACCGCGCAGCATGCGCTCGCCCATGATCAGCCTTCTCCTCGGTCGGTAACGGTCGCTCTACCTGCAACGATGCCGCCCGGGCCGGCGATTCCCGGCCACGGGCCACCCCGCACGCACCGGTACGAGCGTAGCCGGCCGTACCCGCCTCCAGCGAACGTGCTATCCCGGTTGTCGTGAAGTTCCCCCGATGCGTGGTTTCCGACAGCGGACCGGTGGCCCGGGTTCGGCTGCGCTACCAGCGGGGGAGCTCGGGGTGTTTGCGCCCCGGCTGCTGCCGGCGGCGCAGCATGTGGAACTTGGACGGCGCCGGCGGCGGCCCCTCCAGCACCTGCAGCTCGGGCCGGCGTTGCCGGATGTCGTCCATCAGCACCTGCATCGGCACCGAGACCATCGAGCCCGGGATGCTCACCAACGGGTGGCGCAGCGCCGCCCGGTAGCGGTTGGTCGCCTGCCGCTGCCACCCGTTCGACCGGGAGCGGAACCCGTCCGGGTCGGCCAGCATGACCTCCAGGAGCCGCTCGGCACCCATGCCCCGACCGATCTCCTTCTTGCGGATCACGGTGATCTCCTCCCACCGCACAAGCCCGATCGGGGCCAGCGTGGTGCGGTCGGTGATGCCGTCGCGGTCGAGCACGATGCTCGGCCCGGGCCGGACCGCCCGCCACAGCAGCACCAGCCCGGCCACGCCGAGCAGGAACACGATGCCCCAGCTGATGCCGGCCAGCACCGGGCCAGCGTTCAGGGCCGGCAGCAGGAACACCGCCACCAGGAACGCGCAGGTGAGCACCAGCACCAGCAGCCGCCACCGGGCCGGGTAGTAACGGGTGGCCCCGCCGTCGGGGGAGTGCGCAGTCAGGTCCACGCCGAAACCGTACCCCGGGCTAGCCTGTACGCCATGAGCCAGCCGCGCCCCTCGGCTCCGGCGGGTGGTGCCCCGGACCGGTCGGGCCGACGACTGGTCGAGCTCTCGCATGTGATCCGTCGCGGGATGGTCACCTATCCCGGCCTGCCCGGCCCCGAGATCAGCGACCACCTCACCCGGGCCGCCTCCCGGGAGGGGTTCGCGCCCGGCACCGAGTTCCAGATCGGGCGGATCACCCTGGTGGCCAACACCGGCACCTATCTGGACACGCCGTTCCACCGGTTCGCCGACGGGGTCGATCTGGCCGGAGTGGACCTGGGCCGGCTGGTCGACGTCGACGGGCTGATGGTGGACGCGTCCCGCGCCGACCGTCCGGGGGTCGGGCTCGACCTGCTCGCCCGCCACCGGGTCGCCGGCCGGGCGGTCCTGATCCGCACCGGCTGGGACCGCCACTGGGGCACCCCGCGCTACGGAGCCGCCGGGCACCCGTACCTCACCGCCGAGGCCGCCGCCTGGCTGGCCGAGCAGCGTCCCGCGGTGGTGGGGATCGACTCGGTCAACATCGACGACATGGCTGACCTCACCCGGCCGGCCCACACCGTGCTGCTCGGCGACGGGATCCCGATTATCGAGCACCTGCGCAACCTGGGCCAGCTGCCACCGACCGGGTTCCGCTTCCACGCACCGCCGGTGGCGGTGGCGCAGCTGGGCAGCTTCCCGGTCCGGGCCTACGCGATCCTCGACCAGCCGGCGCAGCGGCCGTAGCGCTGGCGCCGGCTAGGTCCGGTCGCCGGCGGCGAGCGCGTCCGCGTGTGGGTGCGCCTCGGCGGCGATGTCCTCGCCGGACAGCCACCGCCGCAGCCACAGCCGCGCCGCCACCTCGGCCACCGGGTCGCCGCCCGCGCTCGCCTGCTCGAGCAACAGGGCCGCCGCCAGCGCGTACGCCAGCCGCAGCGCCAGCCCGCGGGCGCCGGCGACCACCGGCACCGCGTACGGGTCGGCGGTCAGCGCGGCGAGTGCCTCCCGCAGCCCGGCGGTGGCGGCGCGCAGCGGGTCGGCCAGCGCCGCCACCGGCGCCAGGTCCGCGGCCGCGTCCAGCCGGGCCAGCAGCGGCGCGCCCGCGCCGTCCCGGACCACCGCCCGCTGCACGTCCAGCGCCAGCACGTTGGTGGTGCCCTCCCAGATCGGTAGCACCTGCGCGTCGCGGAGCAGCCGCGGGATGCCGGTGTCCTCCACGTACCCGGCGCCGCCGAAGCACTCCAGGTGCTCGGCCGCGGCGGCCACCGCCAGCCGGGCGGTGGCCAGCTTGGCCAGTGGCGCGACGATCCGCAGCTCGGTTGCCGCGGCCGGGTCCTGGTCGACCTCCACCCGGCCGAGCAGTGCGAACCCGTGCCCGGCCAGCGCGAACGCGCCGGCCGCGTCCACGCCCAGGGTGGCCAGCGTGGCCCGGTGCAACGGCGAGGCGACCAGCCGGCCGCCGGCCACTCGCCGGGCGGTGGCGAACGCGTGCGCGTAGGCCAGGCCACGGCGCATCCCGGCGGCCGCCGCCGCGGCGTTGTGTAGCCGGGCCACCCGGACCAGCGCCATCATCCGGACCAGCCCGGCCCGGTGCGGGTCACCCAGCGGCTGCCCGTACGCGCCGGCGAGGCTGACCTCGGCGGTCGGAAGCGCCCGGGTGCCGAGCTTGTCCTTGAGCCGGTGGATCCGGATGCCGGTGGCGGTGCCGCCGTCCTCGGCGTACCGGGGGACCAGGAACGGTGCGAGGGTCCGGCTGCCGCCGTCGGCCCCGTCCGGCCGGGCCAGCGCCACCGCGACGTCCGCGTCGATCGCCGAGCAGAACCACTTGTCCCCGGTCAGCCGCCACCGGTCGCCGGCCGGGCGGGCGGTGGTCGCGGCGCCGGCCAGGTCCGACCCGCCGGCGGTCTCGGTCATCCACTGCCCGCTGGTGAGCACGGTCGCCGGGTCGGTGCTGACAAGTCGTGGCAGCCAGGCCTCCCGGACCGGCGGGTCCACCTCCGGATGGCACAGCAGCGCGGCGGCGGCGTCGGACATCGCGACCGGGCACGAGTAGGTCGCCGACTCCGGCGCGTACAGGTGCAGCAGCGCGTGCTGCACCACCCGAGCCCGGGCGCCCCACTGCGCCCGGGCACCCGGCAGGTACGGCAGCGCCACCAGCGCGTGCCGGGCGGCCGCCGCGCGGTGGGTCTGCCAGCCGGCCGGGGTCTCCACCCGGTCGACCCGCTCGCCCCACGGGTCGTAGCGCCGCAGCCGCGGCGGGTTCGCCTCGGCCTGCCGGTGCGCCTCCCGCAGCGGGCCGGCGACCTCGGCGGACAGGGCGGTCAGCCGGGAGGTCGCGGCGCGGTCCTCGCCACCGAGGTGGCGACGCAGCCAGCCGGGCAGCAGCGGGTCGCCCTGGTACGGGTCCGGGGGGTCGGGCATCGGCTGCACGAACCGGGACATCGTCACTCCTGCGCGAGAGGGTCCGGTCCCGACGGTACCGCCCGGGCCGCCCGGCTTGGCCGGCTTGGCCGGGTCGGGTCGAGGTGCCGTGGCCGGTCCGGCTCGTTGACCCGCAACGGTGCCAGCTGGGCGGTGATCGCCGCGACGATCCGGTCGGTGGCGCGGCGGGCGTCGCCGGGCCGGTCGGGGCGCAGCCCGGACAGGTCGACCGGCGCGCCGAACCGGACCCGCACCACCGGCCGGCGCCGGATCGTGCTGGGCAGCGCCCGGAGCAGGCCGCGCGGGGCGGTGTAGGGCACCACCTCGTGGGCGCCCCACAGCGCGACCGGCACCACCGGCGCGCCGGTGACCAGCGCCAGCCGGCCCACGCCGCTCCGGCCCCGCTGCGGCCACAGGCCCGGGTCCAGGCCGATGCCACCCTCCGGGTAGAGCACGACCACCGAGCCGGTGGCCAGCGCCGCGGCCGCCTCCGGCAGCGCCCGGGTGGCCGTCGGGGTGCCTCGGTGGACCGGGATGTGGCCCCAGTGCCGCATCACCGGGCCGAGCACCCGGTGGGCGAACAGCTCGGCGGCGGCCAGGAACCGGGGCGCGATCCGGCACCGCCGGCAGGCGGCGGTCAGGGCGATCGGGTCGAACGGGCTGATGTGGTTGGCGGCCAGGATCAGCGGGCCGGGGGCCGACCGGTCCGGCCACCGGCGTGCCGGAACGTCACCGGTGACTCGCAGCCGGGCCAGCGCCGCGACCAGCCCGCGGGCGGCGAGCTGGGCGGCCCGCCACAGCAGCGGCGGGCGCCACCGGCCACTCGCGCCACCTGTGCCACCCGGACCGGCCGGGCCACCTGGGCCGGCCATCAGGCGGCCATCAGCCGGCGTCGCGCAGCTCGGCGAGCCGGGCCTCCACCTCAGCCAGCTCGTTGCGCAGCGAGTCGGCGCGACGCTGCGCCTCGGTCAGCTCGGCGGTGACGATCTGCTCGACCGCGTCGTGCACCCCGGGCACGTCCAGCATCGCCACCATCTTCAGCGCCTCGGCTGGCCGGACCAGATACGGCTTGGCGAGGGTCTTGCTGCCCTGGTGCGCGGCGACCGTCCACTCGCCGGCCTGGTAGGCCAGGGTCACGGTCATCGCGGCCGGCGGGCGGGGCCGGGCGGTCCGGGCCGGCCGGGTGGTCCGCTTGGCGGGCCGGGGAGCGTCCGGAGCCGTCGCCGAGGGGGTGGGCGTGGGGGGCGGCGCGGCGGCCGGCCGGGGAGCCGGGACGGCCGGAGCGGCCTTCGCAGCCTGGCTGGCCTTCGGTGCCTGGGTAGCGGGTTGCGCCGGCGCCCGGTCGGCTTCCCGTCGGGCGGCCCGGCCGCGCGGCGGCACGAACAGGTCGGCGGGGGAGAAGGGCAGCTCGTCCCGGCCGAACCGGACCACCAGCCACTCGTCCGACCCCTCCGGGTCGGTCAGCTTCACCACCTGGCCGACCTGCCCGGCGATCTGCCCGGCCGCCTCGGTGAACACCACCTTCGGTCGCCGGCCGGCGGTCAGGCTGGTGCGGATCCGGTCGACGTCCGCCGGGGACAGGCCGCCGCGGGGAGCGCCTCGGGTGGTCATCGTCGCCTCTCCTCCGTACATCCGTTTGAATCTCGTTCCTACCAGGAGTACGCGGCGGAGTCGACCCCGACACCCCAGCCGGATTGCCGGATGTTGACGAACCAAACGGTTGCGAAAGAGGGGGAGAGGGGGAGAGATGGTTCCCGACACGATCGAGCGGACCGTCGTGCGGTCACGGCAACGAGCTGGCCCACCGCCTGCCGGGTCACCGGCAGGCGGTGGGCCAAGCACCTCGGGCTGCTGGTCGAGGTGGGGCTGGTCCGGCTCGGCCGTCCGGCCGGCCGCCGCCACCCGTACCGGCTGACCGCCTTGCAGCAGCGGCACCTGGACCGCGCGACCTGACCGGGCCTACCGCCTGCGCCTCACAGCGCGCCGCTGCGCCAGGGTCCCCAGATCGCGACGGTCAGCCCCGGTGCGTCCGGGCGGCTCGGGTCGCCGGCCGTGGAACCCTGCAGGTTGGCGAACAGCACCTTCCCGTCCGGGCTGAATGTCGCGCCGCACCACTCGTCGTTGCGCGGGTTGACCCCGAACGGGAACGTGCCGCCGTCGAGCGTGATGCCGACCAGCTGCGGGTTGCCGCGGGAGGTGTCCTCGCAGGCCAGCAGCGCCCCGCGCGGGCTGACGGTGAGGTTGTCCGGGAACGACAGCACCGCCCGGTCGGTCGACTCGTACACCAGCGTCAGCGTGCCCTCGCCGCGCACCGGCGACCGGCTCGGGCGGTACTCCCAGATCTGCCCCTCGCCCACCTCGCCGCCGTCGGTGGAGACGATGTAGACGGACTGGTTGCCGAACCAGCAGCCCTCCAGCCGGCCGAACGTGGCACCGCCTAGCGCCGCCCCCTGCCGGAACACCGCCAGCGCGTCCGACTCCGCGTCGGCCGGGTCCGGGTCGGCGATGTCGACCCACTCCACCGGCAGCGCGGCGCCCTGCTCCTGTCCGGTACGGGCGTCGTAGCCGTCCACACCGACGATCTTGAGCATCTGCAGCCGGCCGGCGGTCAGGTCCCCGCTCCGCTGCGGCACGAACCGGTAGAAGCCGGCGGTGCCCTGGTCCTCGGTGAGGTAGACGATGCTGGTCGCCGGGTCCACCGCGACCGCCTCGTGCACGAACCGGCCCAGCGCCGGCAGCGGGGTGGGTGGCACCGGCCGGTCGGCGGCCGCGTCCACGTCGAACACGTAGCCGTGCGGCTTCTGCCAACCGGCGGCCAGCCCGGCGGTGGTCTCCTCGCAGGTCAGCCACGAGCCCCACGGGGTCAGGCCGCCGGCGCAGTTGACGATCGTGCCGGCCAGCGAGGTCCACACCCGCTCCAGCTCGACCTGTCCGCGGCGGAACCGGACCTGCAGAGTGCTGGTGCCGCCGCCGCCGAGGCTGTCGTACCGGTCGGCCGGGTCACCGGACGGCGTCACCGACCCGGCACCGGTACGCTCTTCGTGGTTGCGCACCAGCCGGTAGCTGCCGCGCGGGCCGCGGAAGGCGGCCATGCCGTCGTGGCCGAGCGGGGTCACGTGCCCGTCGGCCATGGTGGTGCCGGCCAGCCCGAGAATCGCGAACTCGAACCCCTCCGGCAGCAGCAGCTCGTGCGAGAAGCCGGTCTCCGGGTCCTGCCGGGTGATCGGCACCAGCGGGCCGTACCCGCCGTCGCCGGGACCCGCCGTCGCGGCTGCCGGCGCCGCGGCGGCGGTCCGCACCAGCCCGTCGAGGGCACCGAACCCGACCACCATCGCGCCGGTGGCGGCGGCACCGCGCAGGACGGTACGGCGGTCGGCGCTGGTCTGTGACTGTGAAGTTTGCTCGCTGGACACGCGGGTCCCTCCCTTTCGGACGATTGGCCCGGGCCAGGCGCGTGCGCCGACCCGACCCGAACCCTAGGAGGGGCAGTTCACGCCGTGGACAACACCGCGTTAAGCCCACGGGTATTCTGTGTGCTGCGTCGAAGGGGCGAGTTCCTTCGACGACTCGACGACCAGTCATGACTTACCGCTGCGAGGGCTCTCGCGGCGGCAGGGCGGTGACCAGCTCGCGCGGGGCGGTCTCGAACCAGCTCCGGCCGGGTGCGGGCAGGCCGGCGTCGACGTACACCAGCGCCGCCGCGTCGGCTCCGGCCGGAGCCATCCCCCGCCCCCTCCCGCTTGTTCGATAATCTACCTTATGTCAACTAACGCGGGATCCGGGCGTGGGAGGTGAGGAACTCCCGCATCCGCCGCCAGGCGTCGGCGCACTCCCCCGCGTGGTCCGAGAACGAACGGTCGAAGAAGCTGTGCGGTGCGCCCGGGTAGACGTGCACCTCGTGCGGGACACCGGATCCGGCCAGCCCGGCCCGGAACTGCTCCACCTGCTCGGGCGGGATCGACTGGTCCGCTCCCCCGAACAGGCCCAGTACCGGCACCTGCGCCAGCGGAGCCACCGTGATCGGCGAGTCCCCGCCCTCGCTGCGGGGGCGCATCCCGCCGTAGAAGCCGACCACCCCGGCCAGCCCGAGGTCGCCGTTGGCGGCCTGCAGGAACGAGTACGAGCCGCCGAAGCAGAACCCGACCGTGAACAGCGCCTGGCACCGGCCGCCGGACCGCAGGTGCGCCACGCCGGCCGCGATGTCCGTGGTCACCTGCGGCTGCGTGGTCTGCTTGACGTGGCTCATGAAGTCGAACTCGTCGTCCCGCTCACCGGTGCCGGCGGTACGTCCAAAGTAGTCGATCGCCACCGCGTCGACGCCGATCGCGGCGAACGCCTCGGCCAGCCGGCGGTAGAACCCGAACAGGCCCCGGACGTCGGGCAGGATCACCACTCCGGTACCGGAGGGCTCGGCCGCGGTGGCGTGCCAGGCGAGCAGCTCGGTCCGGTCGGCGGCGGTCAGCGTTACCAGCTGGCCGGGGCGCAGCTGGCCGGCGTCGGGCGGCAGGGGTGGTTCGGCGTCCGGAGGAAAGCACATAGCGACGACTCCAACCGTTGGGTACGGGCGGCCCAGCTTACAACGGCCGACTCTCGCCGCTGCGGACCGGACCTGTCCGCAGCGTGGCCTACCATCACCGGAATGAAGATCGGAAACGTCACCTTCGACTGCGCCGACCCGGACCGGATGGCCACGTTCTGGGCCGCCGCGCTCGGCTACCAGAAGCAGACCTGGACCGACGACCTGCGGCGGGAGCTGACGGCCGCCGGCCTGACCGACGATGACCTGGCTGGGCGGGGCCTGGCCGAGGACCCGACCGGGCAGGGGCCGCGGCTGTTCTTCCAGCGGGTGTCGGAGGGCAGGTTTGGCGAACCAAGAACCGCTATCGGTAGGCGTTCGCGCGGTGGTCGATCCGGACGACATCAGTAACCCGGCGCTCATCGTCAACAGAGAGAACGACCCGGTACTCGCCCCGGCGCGCACCACGGAAGCCTTCCAGCTCGTCCCGCAACGGTTTCGACACCCGCCACGGGTCCTGCCGCAGCGGCCCTTCGAGGAACTCGTACACCGCGAACGCGGCCGCCACCGGCAGGCCGCGCGGCGGTCCGACCTCCAGCGCGCGCGCCGCCCCGGGCGACAATCGCACCTCGTAGAGATCACTCACAAGTCGTCACCCTCGTCCCGACGCCGGGCCTCCAGCGCCGCGCGCGTATCGGCGAGCGTGTGGTAGCGCCCCTCCTCGATGTCTTTCGCCCCTTGGCGAATATCCTCGAGCGCGCGGGGCGTCACGAGGATCTCCCGGGTCAGCTGCAGAGACTCGAACTCGTCTATGGAGATCACCATGACGTGTGGCTTCCCGTTGCGGGTCACTACGACCCGGTCATGGGTGGCCGCGACCTCGTCGGCGATTGCGGAGAACCGGGTCTTGACCTCGTTGAGCGGGAGAATCGTCATGACCTGAATTCTAGTTGACCAGAATCTAGACCACAAGGCTGTGACGCCAGGCACGGCGCGGTATCCCGCTGCTCGCTGAAAGGCCGGGCTACGAGGCGGTCCCTGGCGGCCCTCGACCCGGCAGCGCCGCTTGCCTCTAATCTCCCAATCTGCAAGGCTGGGAGGCTGGGAGGCTGGGAGAACGGCGAGATCCGGACCGAGGAGGATACATGCCCAAGATTTCTGTCGACGACGAGGTCTACGCGGTGCTGGAGGACAACGCCCGCGGCTTCGAGGAACCGAACGATGTCCTCAGGCGGCTACTTCTCGGGCCGAACCGCGCCCAGCCGCGGCGGCGCGGTTCTGCCGGCGGCAGCACTCACTCACCTCGCGGCAAGCTCGCCCCACTCATCGCGAGCGGGATCATCAAAGCAGGTGACACGTTGACCCATGCTCAAGTCCGGAAGGGCCAGACCTGGACTGCAGTCGTCGAGCCCGACGGCCGGATCAAGACCGACCAGGGTCGATACGACTACCCTTCACCCGCGCTCGGCGACCTAACCGGGACCTCGGTCGACGGATGGCGGAGCTGGACCCACGACCAGTCCGGCAAGACTCTGCACCAGCTCCGGCAGGAAGCCGGAACCAGCTGAGGTACGCCTCCCTGAGCGCGACGCGGCGCTCGCTTGCGCACCGGACGCACGTTGCCGCTTCGAGCTGGCCCGGCGAGCCGGAACCCGGGCCGCCCCGTGCCGGCCGAGCAGGTGAATCCCGCCCAGCCGAGGCTGCCTAGCGAATCGATCTTGCAGCCAGTCTCTGAGGGCAAGTTTCGCGAACCAAGAACCGACCGCAGTTTCCTGACCTGCGGAAACGTCAAAGCGCCCTGACAACCGCAGGCCAAGGTGTGACCCACGCCATACATAGACCGGTCGCCGCCAGCCGGCGCGCGGTCGCCGCACCGATCCCCGGCTGCCGCCGGTCACCACCGTCACCTGTCCCATCAGGGGCCCGACGCTGTCAGCGAACCGGGCTTCCCGGACGCCGTGGGATGGGAGAGGATCTGCGGCATGGGAGACGAGGTGCTGGTATTCGTGCACAGCCCGCTGGTCGGGCCGCTGAGCTGCGCCACCTCGTCAACGGCATCGACGTAGATCGGACGTGCGGTGCGGGCCGCCTCCTCTAGAGCTTCTCTCATGCCATGGCGGTCCAGCCCGAGAAGATCGACACTTAACCCGACAGGCTCCTGGCCGCGGAGCCACTCGAGAACGGTAGTCTTGCCGACCCCGCCCGCAGCCAACAGTACGAAGCCCACGCCGTCGGAACATAGATCGGCGACTGGCCGCGGCACCGTGGCTTCCCGCCGGTCCCACGGGTCGGCGGACGGCAGCGCGAGGAAGCCACTTCGCTCAAGCGGCGTCGGCTGACCGACCGGGAGAACGTAGCGCTCCACACCAAGAACCGTAGCGAAGGCACCGGGTGGCCTGCGACTACCTCCAGTCGATGCTGAGCCGGTCAGAGTCGAAGGCCTGGGTGCCGGGCTTGGCGCGGTGGATCGTGACCGTGGTGATGTAGTCGCGGATCACCTGGCGGCGCTCGTCCAAGGTCATGACCGGCCAGTCGGCCAGGATCGCCGTCGGGTCCCGCTTCTCCTCCGGCGCCGGCAGGCTCGCCAACTCCGCTTCCAGCCGGTGCTGCTCGGCATCCAGGCCGGCGCGGGCCTCCGCCCACTCCACCCCGGTCAGCAGCCGAGCCGCCCACATCCGGGCCAGCTCCCGCCGCTGCTCGTCGATCCCGGCCAGCTCGATGGTCAGCTGGTCGCGGCGGGCACCGGCCGCGCCGTCGTCGATCAGCTCGTGGTCACGGCGGCGCTTGATCTCGTCCAGCAGCTCGGCAACCACGAACTCCTCGGTCTCGGTGCCGAGGATCCCGACGCAGCCCTTGCCGCCGTTGCGGGGATGGCAGAACAGGTACGGCCGGGTGTACACGCCGCGGGACTTGTTGCGGAACTGCTTCTCCGACCCGATCAACACCGCCCCGCACACCCCGCACACCGCGATCCCACCGGTCAGCAGATACCGCCGACCAGTCGCCTTACCCCGATGCTTCAGCCCGATCGTATAGCTCCCGCCCTTTGCCGTGGTGACGGTCCGGTTGCCACCCAGCCGAGCGCACACCTGCCGCCAGGTCACCTCGTCCAGGATCGGCTCCCAGTTTCCCCGACCGACGACCTCACCACGATGCACCCGTAGCCCGGCTATCGTGGGGTTGGTGAGCATGCGCTTGATCGTCGCCCCAGTAATCTCCGACGGCCGGGTGACCGTGACTGGGCCCCGTTTGGTGGTCCACCGGCTATGAGAGTGTCGGTTGCCGGTTGGTGATCCACTGTTCGTGGAAGGCCTGCGGTGTGTGCCAGTGTAGCGAGCCGTGGGGTCGGTAGGTGTTGTACTCGGTGCGCCAGTC
>WHTQ01000049.1 GCA_009377645.1 Micromonosporaceae bacterium
CCGCCCTCCAGCGGGACCCGCATCACGATCCCCCGACCCTCCTTGGTGACCTCCAGCGGACCGTCACCTGTCCGCGGCTTCATAGCCGCCATCTCGTCTCCCCTCAGGGTATGTGGGGTGGTGGGTCGCCCCACGCCCCCTCTTCGCCTCATGGCCGCGCCGTGCGCAGCGCAGACTCATGATTTTCCCTGATGTGGCCACAGAAGCTCAAACCGGCCTCGGGTTCATGTGACAACTCCCTGGCCCAGGCCCGGAGATCGTGTCACAATGAGCGGCTATGCAGGCACGGTCAGCCCTGTTCGACCTCTACGGAGACCACCTCCGGTCCCGAGGTGGGCAGGCGCCGGTGGCGGCCCTGGTCCGGCTGCTCGCGCCGCTGGGGATCGCCGCCCCGGCGGTGCGCACGGCCGTGTCACGGATGGTGCGGCAGAGCTGGCTCACCCCGGTCCGGCTGCCGGCCGGCCCCGGCTATTCGCTGACCCCGAAGGCGGCGCGCCGGCTGGACGAGGCCGCCAGCCGGATCTACCGCACGTCGCGGGTCACCTGGGACGCCCGGTTCGACCTGATCGTCCTGGATCCGCCCGCCTCCCGCCCGGCCCGGGCCCGGCTGAGCGCGAACCTGGAGTTCCTCGGGTACGGCTGCATCGGGGACCGGGCGTGGGTGGCGCCCCGGGCCAGCGACGAGGTGGACGGGCTGCTCGACGAGGCCGGGGTCCGCTACGACCGGTTCGTCGCCAGCCACGCCGCCGGCACCGACGGGACCGCGTCGCTGGTCGGGCGGGCCTGGGACCTGTCGGCGCTGGCCACCGCGTACCGCAGCTTCGTGGCCGAGCTGACCCCGGTGGTCGAACCTGCCCCCGCCCGCGGCGACGACGAGGCCGCCTACCGCGCCCGCTGCCAGCTGGTCCATGCCTGGCGGACGTTCCTGTTCCGCGACCCGCAGCTGCCGCCGGCGCTGCTGCCCACCGGCTGGGCCGGCGCCACCGCGGCGGCGTTCTTCGACCAGCACGCCACCCGGCTTCGCCCGGCCGCAGACCGGTTCGTCAACCAGTGCCTCAGCTGATCGCTACGAAGGAGTGCCGATGCCCGACCCGCTGCTGGTTTCCCGCGACGGCGCGGTGACCACCCTCACCCTGAACCGCCCGGAGTCGCTCAACTCGCTGGACGTGGCGCTCAAGGAGGCGCTGGCCGAGCAGCTGGCGGCCACCGCCGGCGATCAGCGGGTACGTGCGGTGGTGCTCACTGGTGCCGGCCGGGCCTTCTGCGTCGGCCAGGACCTGCGCGAGCACGTGGCGCAGCTGGAGTCCGGCTCGGGACCGCCGCTGGACACGGTGCTGGTGCACTACGCCCCGATCGTGCAGGCGCTGGCCGGGATGCCGAAGCCGGTGGTGGCGGCGGTGAACGGGATGGCCGCGGGCGCCGGGGCCGGGCTGGCGTTCCTGGCCGACTTCCGGGTGGGCGGCCCGGGGACCGGGTTCCTGACGGCGTTCGCGAACGTCGGGCTGGCCGCCGACACCGGGATGTCGTGGACCCTGCCCCGGCTGGTCGGCCACGCCAAGGCGGTCGAGCTGCTGATGCTGGCCGAGCGGGTGCCGGCGCCGGAGGCGCACCGGCTGGGCCTGCTCACGACACTGGTCGACACTGACGAGGCGGTCCTGCCGGCGGCCCACTCGCTGGCCGCCCGGCTCGCCGCCGGCCCCACCGTCGCCTACGCCCAGCTCAAGCGGGAGCTGGCGGTGGCCGCGGCCGGGACGCTGGCCGAGTCGCTGGCGGTGGAGGCGCAGGCGCAGGCGGTCTGTGGCGCCACCGCCGACCACCGCACCGCCACCGTCGCCTTCGTCGCCAAGCAGAAGCCGACCTTCACCGGTAGCTAGGGGTGAAGCCCGGCGGGTCAGTCCTCCTCCGGGTCCAGGTCGTGCGGCTCGCCGGCCAGGTAGGCCCGCATCGCCAGCTCGTCGCCGATCGGGGCCACGAACGCGGGCAGCTGGTCCGGCCCCAGCTCCCGCAGGTAGGCCCAGAACTCGGCCACCGCCTCAGCCGGCGAGGCCGCCTCGATCGGCAGGTCCACGCTCACCAGCCAGGTCCGCCGGCCAGTCACGGGGACTCCCGCCCGGACCCGACGTGGCAGCCGGCGAGGTGGTCGTCGACCATCCCGGTCGCCTGCATCAACGCGTACGCGGTCGTCGGCCCCACGAACCGGAAGCCGCGCCGCTTCAGCTCTTTGGCCATCGCCTTCGACTCCGCGGTGGTGGCCGGGACGTCGGCGAGCCGGGCGGGGCGGGCCGGCCGGGGCGGCGGGGCGAACGACCACAGCAGGGCGGCGATCCCGTCCGGCAGGTCGAGCGCGGCCCGGGCGTTCTGGACCGCCGCCTCGATCTTGGCCCGGTTCCGCACGATCCCCGGGTCGGCCAGCAGCCGGGCCACGTCACCCGGACCGAACCGGGCCACCGCCTCGATCCGGAACCCGTCGAAGGCGGCCCGGAACGCCGGGCGCTTGCGGAGGATGGTCAGCCAGGACAGGCCGGACTGGAACGCTTCCAGGGTCAGTCGCTCGTAGAGCGGGTCGTCGCCGCGCACCGGCCGACCCCACTCGGTGTCGTGGTACGCCTGGTAGTCCGGGGTGCCGGCCGACCACCGGCAGCGGGCGAGCCGGTCCGGGCCGACCACCAGATCGCGGGTCACGGCAGCTGGCCGGTCACGGCAGCCGGCCGGTCTCGACCAGCCGGGCGAACCGGCGCAGCGCCTGCCGGAGGCCGACCTTCGAGCCGGGCCACAGCACCGGCCCGGCCAGCCGCCCGGCCCGGCCGCCCGGAAGGTGGAACCACTCTTGCCACACCACCTGGGTGCGGTCGTCGCGCAGCGGCGTGCACCGCAGCACCCCCGGCCCGCGCAGAACTCGTCCATGATGGACGACCTGCACCTGGTACGGCGGATCCACCCGGGTCACCCGCATCTGGTCCCGCAGGACGGCCGGACCGACCGACGTGACCGCCTCGATCTCGCTGCCCTCGCCACCGTCACCGCCGACCACTCGCACGGTGGTGAACGGGATCCACTCTCCCTGCCGCTCCCACGCGGTCAGCCCGGCGAAGACGGTGGCCGCCGGGGCGTCCACGATCACGGTGGCCGTGACCTCGAGCCCGCCGGGCCGCTCCGGGTCCCCCGGCCCGGTCACCGGCTCCCCGACCTGGTCGGGTCGCCGCCGCTGGCCACCGGCTCCCCGTCCGCGCCGTCCCCGTCCGGTGCGGGGTCGGCCAGGACCGGGTCGGCGTCCTCGACCGGATCGGCATCCTCGACCGGATCGGCATCCTCGACCGGATCGGCGTCCTCGACCGGGTCGAGGAGTTCCGGCGGATCGGGGTGGGCGGCCGGTCGCTCGGCGCGGGCGACCGCCGCCTCGCGGGCGCGGCGCAGCACCTCGGCATCCGGCAACCGACCCTCCCGCAGCGCGTCGACCTCCGCCCGCAACACCGTGACCAGCTCGTCCTTGTACCCGATGTCGTAGGCGGCCCGGCTCAGCGCCGCGTCCACCTGCGTCATCCGGTAGCCGCGCAGGGCGACGTCGAACCGGGCCTCCGCCAGATCCGACTCGGTCAACGGCCGGTCCGGGGGCAGCGGGACCGCCCGCCCGTCCGGCTCGACCGGGCGCAGCCCCTGATCCTCGCCGGTGACCAGCATGGTGATCCCGAACACCACCGCCCCCACGGTCAGCGCCACCGCCACCAAGAGCAGGAACTGGGTCACGTCCCGATGGTGGCAGACCGCGCTCTGAACCGCGACTCCGCCCCCGCACCGGCCGGCCGGCTCAGGTCCAGCGCAGGACCCGCCGCCGCCACGCGTACAGGATGCCGAGCGCGAGCACCCCGACGAAGATGCCCATCTCCACGACCGCGGCTATCCCGAAGCCCGGGTCGGCGTAGATCACCGCCCACGGGAACAGGAACACCGCCTCCACCGCGAAGATCACGAACAGGTACGCGTACACGTAGTAGCGGATCTGCGCCTGTGCCCAGTCGCCGCCGACCGGGTCCAGCCCGCACTCGTACGCCTCGGTCTTGCCCGGCGGGTTCGCCGGCCGAGCCGGGCGCAGCAGCCGGTTGGCGCCGAACGCGGCGGCTAGGAACAGCACCCCGGCGAGCAGCAGCAGGCCGAGCGTCGCGTACGAGCCCAGGTAGCCCTCCACGCCCGCAGCGTACCCGTTACGGCCGCCAGCCGGCCGCCGCCAGCGCCCGCCGGATCTGCTCCACCACCTCGTGTGGACGGTGCCGGACCTGGTAGGCGGAGAACCGGAGGATCCGATCGCCCGCCACCCAGACGTCGTTCTGGCGGCGCATGTCCTGCTCCCACTGTCCGACCTCCATGTGATGGCCGCCGTCGACCTCCACGTGCAGCCGGTACCGGCGCCAGTAGGCGTCGAGGTAGCGGGTCCGGCCGGAGGCATCGGTACGGCGTTCCTGCAGATCGGGAGCCGGCAGCCGGTGCCGCCGGCACAACGCCACCAGGCCGATCTCGGACAGCGCGGTGGCGCCCCCCTGCGCGTCGCGGGCGGTCTCGATCACCAGCGCCCGCCGCCGGGCTCGCGGCAGCCCGGCCACGACACCGAGCACCTCCTCCGGGAGCACCAGCCGCTGCTGGCAGCCGGCCGCGACGAGTCCCCGCGCCTCGTCGTCGCTGCCCGCCCACTGCGCCGCGTCCACCAGCGAACGCTCGATTGTCGTCCGGGACGGGTGGCCGCGCTGTAAGTGCTCGCGGGGAAGCGAGCTGGTGCGGTGGACCCGGACACCGGGCAGGTCCGGATGCAGCCGGCGGATCGCGGTCGCCGTCGTGTGGCCGGCCGGCACCAAGACGTCGATCGGCTCCCGCCGGAACCCGCGCAGGCCCGACTCCTGGGCGGCGGCGACCCCGGCGAGGATGGCGCCGCGGACCGACAGCACGGCCGCCCACAGGTGCTGACCGCGGGTCAGCGGACCCGGGTGGGTCACCAGTACACCCCGGCAGACCCGGCGCCACCGGCCGGTGGCGAGCCGGTGCCGCACGGCGCTCGGGCTCAGCAGCCGAACCGCCTGCCGCGATGTGATCACGTTCCGCTGGGTAAACAGGAGCCAGTCCAGCTCACTGGCGTCGTCGGCCGGCGCTCGCACCGTCCCTTCGTACCCGCGCTCTCAGATCTTGACGACTTTGTGTCGCTATCACGACACAAACTCGTCAAGATCTGCCTGACTAGCTCAGCTCAAGTGCCGCTGCCACTCGACCGTTCGCGCCACGACCTCGTACCCGAGGATCTCGTTCACCCGGATCATGTGCGCGTTGGAGGCCGCGTTGCCGGTGTCGATGACCCGCAGCTGCGGCTCCACCTCCCGGAGCCAGCCCAGCATGCCGACCTTCAGCAATAGCCCCAGCCGGTGGCCGCGGTGCGCCCGCACCACGCTGGTGTCGTGCTGCCAGGCCAGCCAGGGGTGCTCGGTCTCCACCCCGACCACCGTGTGACCGGCGAGCTCCCCGGTGGCCCGCTCCCGGGCGACCAGCCGGTAGAGCCGGCGGCCGTACGCCCGCTGCGCCTCCTCGTAGGCCCGGATCCGCTCCGGGCTGAAGACCTCGTCCTCGAAGTCCAGGTCGTCGGTCGGCGCGTCGTTGATCGCCTCGGTCATGCTGGCGACCGCCGGCAGCAGCTCGTCCGGCACAGGACCGGGCAGCCGGAGCAGCTCGTATCCGGTGGCGGCCTGCTGCGCCGCGGCGAGCTCCCGCTCCAGCCGGGGCCAGTCCAGCCCGAGCAGGTGCTGCCGGCGGAACACCTCCGTCAGCACCGGGTCCAGGCCCATCGCCTTCAGGAACGGGGTTCCGGCGCTCTGGTCGACGCAGGCGGCGCAGACCAGCCGGCGGCCGGCGGCCCGGGCCCGCGCCACCCCGGCCTCGAACAGCTGCCGGCCCCACCCCTGGCGCCGCTCGACCGGGTCCACGACCACCTGCAGGCTGGCCAGGTGGGTGTTGTCCCACCCCGGCAGGTAGACCGTCAGCACGCCGACCACCCGGCCGGCCGGGTTCCGAGTCACCGCTGCCTCGGACGGCTCCCCGTCCCACCCGTGCCGGAGCCGGGCCAGGAACTCGGAGACGGTGGTGCCCTGCAACCGGTGCGGGGCGTCGACCGGCCGGGCGGCCTCCAGCACCGCCACCGCGCCGGCCAGGTCGCCCGGGTCGGGCTGCTCGGGGTCAAGCCAGGTCAGCTCCATCCGGATATGGAACCACCCCGGCCGCTGCCAGGCGACCTATTAACCGGCGGTCTGGCGCAGCTTGATGACGTGCTCCACCAGCGCGATCAGCCCGGGTTGTCCAGCCCGCGGACCCGGTGCCAGTGGGCGTACGCGCGGGCCATCGCCTCGTCCGCCGCCTCCCGGGCCAGCTGCGGGTCGGCCAGGGTGACCGCCAGCGCCCGGTAGATCCGGTCCAGGTGCCCCCGGTAAAACGCCTCGAACGGCTCCACCGCCGCCAGGTCGTCGGCCAGGCCGGGAGTCGCGCGCCAGATAGGCGGTGTCGGCGTCCACGTACGCACCCATGCCTGTTACACGCTCCGGCTCCCCGCTCCGTTCCGTGCCGAGCCCGGCTGCCGGGCACCGCGGCTATCCGGGCAGGTCGAGGGTGGGCAGCACCCGGTCGAAGAACTCGTGGTCGCCGGCGAAGGTCGGGGCGAGCCGCCGGTACTCCGCCGCCGTTACCCACCGCAGCTCGGCCACCTCACCGGGCTCCGGGACCGGGTCACCGGCGTCCAGCCGGGCGGTCCACCAGTGCAGCCGGAACGCCCCGTCGTCGGTCTCGCACTCCCAGATCTTCGCCACCGGCCTGGCCGCCAGCCCGATCTCCTCCCGGATCTCCCGCACCAGCGCGGCCGACGGGCTCTCCCCCGGCTCGATCCGGCCGCTGAGCAGCGTCCAGTAACCCGGGTTGCGCACCCGCTCCCCACGCCGGATGACCAGCAGGCGGCCGGCCCGCGCCAGCACCGCCACCACCGCCTCCGGCTTGGCCGGCTCCGCCATCCTTCGCACCTCCGCGCCCGATCGCCGGTAGCCTCCACCGTAGTGAGCGAAGGAGGCGGGGATGCTGGCGCTGACCGTGACCCCGTCCCAGGCCGGGTCGGTCGACCTCGTGGAGGTGCCCGACCCGGAGCCGGACGGTGACGAGCTGCTGGTGGATGGGTTGGCGGTCGGGATCTGCGGCACCGACCGGGAGATCACAGCCGGAGAGTACGGGTGGCCGCCGCCGGGCCGGCCCCGGCTGGTGCTCGGGCACGAGTCGCTCGGGCGGGTCCGCTCGGCACCGCCGGGCAGCAACTTCGCCCCCGGGGACCTGGTGGTCGGGGTGGTACGCCGGCCCGACCCGGTGCCGTGCGGCGCCTGCGCGCACGGCGAGTTCGACATGTGCCGCAACGGCCGGTACACCGAGCGCGGGATCAAGGAGCTGGACGGGTACGCCAGCCAGCAGTGGACGGTCGAGACCGGGTACGCGGTCCGGCTGGACCCGCGGCTGGCCGAGCTGGGCGTGCTGATGGAGCCGACCACCGTGGTGGCCAAGGCGTGGGAGCAGATCGAGCGGATCGGCGCCCGGGCCTGGTTCGAGCCGGCCCGGGTGCTGGTCACCGGCGCCGGGCCGATCGGGCTGCTGGCGGCGCTGCTCGGGGCGCAGCGCGGGCTGGAGGTGCACGTGCTCGACCTGGCCCGCAGCGGGCCGAAGCCGGCGGCGGTCGAGGCGCTGGGCGGGCACTACCACCACGACGGGATCGAGGCCGCCCTGGCCGGCGCCCAGCCTGACATCATCGTCGAGGCCACCGGCGTGTCCAGCCTGATCCTGGCGGCGATCGGCGGCACCGCCCCGTACGGGATCGTCTGCCTCACCGGGGTCTCCCCGGCCGGCCGGACCATCTCGGTCGACGTGGGTGCCGCCAACCGGGACATGGTGCTGGAGAACGACGCCGTGGTGGGCTCGGTCAACGCCAACCTGCGCCACTACGCCGCCGCGGCGGACGCGCTGGCCAAGGCCGATCTGGGCTGGCTGGACCGGCTGGTCACCCGCCGGCTGCCGCTGCGCCGGTTCCGGGAGGCGTTCCAGAGCGACGAGGACGACATCAAGGTGGTCATCTCGCTGGACTGACCGTCAGCGGCGGGCCCGCTGGTGGGCCGGGCCGCCGGGGCCGGCCAGCGTGCCAGCGGTCTCCACCAGGGCCAGGTGGGACAGCGCCTGCGGGAAGTTGCCGACCATCCGCCGCTGCCCGACGTCGTACTCCTCGGCCAGCAGTCCGACGTCGTTGGCCAACCCCAGCACCCGCTCGTACACCCGCCGCGCGCGGGCCGCGTCGCCGGCCAGCGCGTGCGCGTCGGCCAGCCAGAACGTGCAGGTGAGAAACGCGCCCTCGCCCGGCGGCAGCCCGTCCACGTGCCCGGTCCGGGCGGTCTGCGAGTAGCGCTGCACGAACCCGTCCGGGCACAGCTCCCGCTCGATCGCGGCCACCGTGCCGGCCACCCGCGGGTCGTCCGGCGGCAGGAACCCCACCGCCGGGATCAGCAGCAGCGACGCGTCCAGGGTGGTCGAGCCGTAGAACTGGGTGAAGGTCTCCCGGTCCGGGTCGTATCCCTTGGCGCACACCTCGTCGAAGATCTCGGCGCGCAGCCGGCGCCACCGGTCGGCCGGCCCGTCCAGCCCGAACTGGGTGACCGCCCGGACCGCCCGGTCGGCGGCCACCCAGGCCATCACCTTCGAGTGGGTGAAGTCCCGGCGCGGCCCGCGGATCTCCCAGATCCCCTCGTCCGGGTCCCGCCAGTGCGACTCCAGGAAGTCCATCAGCTCCCGCTGCACCACCCAGGCGTCCGGATCCGGCTCGATGCCCTGGCTGCGGGCCTGGTGCAGGGCGTCCATCAGCTCGCCGTAGACGTCCAGCTGGAACTGCTCGGCCGCGGCGTTGCCGATCCGGACCGGCGCGGAACCCTCGTACCCGGGCAGCCAGCCGACCTCCACCTCGGTCAGCCGCCGCTCCCCGGCCACCCCGTACATGATCTGCATCTGCTCCGGCCGCCCGGCCACCGCCCGGAGCAGCCACTCCCGCCACGCCACCGCCTCAGTGGTGTAGCCGCCCTCCAGCAGCGCCAGCAGCGTGAAGGTGGCGTCCCGGATCCAGCAGAACCGGTAGTCCCAGTTGCGCACCCCGCCGAGCTGCTCGGGCAGCGAGCTGGTGGGGGCGGCCACGATCCCGCCGCTGGGGGCGTAGGTGAGCGCCTTCAGGGTGAGCAGCGAGCGCCGGACCGCGTCCCGGTACGGCCCCTGGTAGCGGCACTGGTCGGCCCACTCCTGCCACCATCGCTGAGTACGGTCGATGGCGTCGGCGGCGGCCAGCAACGGCGCGGCCGGGCTGCCCGGCGCGGACCAGGACAGCTGGAAGTCGACCGTCTGCCCGGCCGCCACCTCCAGCTCCCGGTAGACCGTGCCGGACCGTACGTGGTCGAGGCTGACCGGGCCGTCCAGGTAGACGGTGTGCGGGCCGGCGACCGCGACCAGCCGCCCCTGGTCGGTGCGCAGCCACGGTTCGGTGCGACCGAACCCGAACCGCAGCAGCAGCTCGGTGCGGATCGGTACCCGTCCGGAGATACCTTCGACCCGGCGCACCAGCTCCACCTGCTCCTCGCCGGTGGCCGACCTGCCGATCGGCATGCAGTCGACTACTCGGACCGACCCGTGCGGGGTCGCGAACTCGGTCTCCAACACCAGGCTGTCTCCCCGGTACCGGCGGCCGGTCACCCGGTGCTCGCCGGCCGGCGCCAGCAGCCATCGCCCGTGCTCCGGGCCGCCCAGCAGCGCCGCGAAGCAGGCATCCGAGTCGAACCGCGGCAGGCACAGCCAGTCCACCGAACCGTCCCGGCCGACCAGCGCCGCGGTGTGGGTGTCGCCGAGTAGTGCGTAGTCCTCCAGTGGCAGCGGCATGCCGCGGGACCCTACCTGGTCCGGCTTGCGGGAAGCGCGCCGGGAGCCCTCCCCACAGGAGTGCGTCTCGTTCTCTGAAATACCTCTGAGGTATGCGCCTACCTCAGAGGTATCTGGCTCGACCGGACCACCGCCTGCCGGGACAGCGGCTAGCTGGTCTCGGTGACCTCGGTCGCCTCCTCCGCAGTCGCCTCCGCGGTCGCCTCCGCGGTCGCCTCCGTGGCCGCCTCCGCCTCGCCGAGCCGGCGCCGGGCCGCGATCACCCCCCGCCGGGCGTCCTGGCTGGTGGTCTCGGCCTTCGCGAGCCAGGCCGTCGCGGCGGTCCGCCGGGTCGCCAGGTCGGCCAGCGCGGCATCGATCTCGGCCAGGTCCTGCTTGGCCCGCTCCTGGGCGGCGGCGGCCCGGTCCAGCTCGGCACTGGCCGCCTGCGCGGCCGCCCGGGCCGCCGCGAGCTCGGCCGCCACCGCCTGCCGGTCGACCGCGGCTGCCGGCTCTGTCGCGCCGCCCTCCTGAGGCTCACCGCCCTGCCCCCGGACCAGCCGAAGCCGGGCCCGCGGTGGCTCGCCGAACCCCTCGTACGAGACCGCCCGGGTCAGCCGACCCAGCCGGACCGCCTCGGCCACATCCCGGTCGGCCAGGGCCGCGTTCAGGGTGGCCTCCACCTCCGCCAGCGGCAGCTTCGCACCGGCCACCGCCGGGTCGACCTGCTCGGCCAGCTCCCGGGCGGTGGCGACCAGCGCCGAGACCGTGGCCCGTCGCTGGTTGCCCAGCTCCCGCAGCTGCTGGCCGTCCAGGTCCCGCTGCGCGGACTGCAACGCCGAGGCCAGTTCGGCCAGGTCGGCGACCAGCTCCGGCCGGCGCAGCGCCAGCAGGTTCACCAGCCAGGCTCCGACCGTCGGGCGGCGCAGCTTGGCGACCGCCGCCGCGGTGGTCGCGTCACCGGCGGCCCGGGCGGCGGCCACCGCGGCGTCGCGCTCGGCGATGAACTGCCGCGGCGGCGCCGCGTAGAGCCGGTCCGCACCCTCCGGGTCTGCCACAGTCCCATCCTGCCGCACCAGGCCGGGGACCGGATCGACACGGTGTGGAGAACGTTATCGGGCCTCTATTGACCGGTATGTTGTATACAGGATACGTTGACGATCTAGACTGTGATCGGAGGCACACCCGATGCCGAGCGTATCCCTTCTACTACGCCGAGTCGCGGTGCTGGTCGTCGCGAGCGCTCTCGTCACGACCGCCGCCTGCGGCCCCCTCGACGACAACGGCGACGGGGGTGATCCCGGCGACCAGGACCGTCCGATCCGCCCCGGCGGCGAGCTGCGGGTGGCGCTGGCCGAGGAGCCGGACCTGCTCGACCCGACCCTGGCCCGGACCCTGGTGGGCCGGATCGTGTTCGTGTCCATCTGCGAGAAGCTGTACGACGTGGACCAGGACCTCAACCTGGTCCCGCAGCTGGCCGCGGAGCTGCCGGACGTGTCCGAGGACGGGCTGACCATGACCATCCCGGTCCGGGAGGGCGTCATGTTCGCCGACGGGACCCCGCTGGACGCGGAGGCGGTGAAGACCTCATTGGACCGGCACCGGGAGCTGGACGGCTCGGCCCGCGCCAGCGAGCTGGCCAGTGTGGACAGTGTTGAGTCGGTCGATGAGATGACCGTCCAGGTCACGCTGAACGCCCCGTTCGCGCCGCTGACCGCCACCCTCGCCGACCGGTCCGGCATGATCATGTCACCGACCGCGCTGGCCGAGCAGGGCGAGGACTTCGGCACCGACCCGGTCTGCGTGGGGCCGTTCAGGTTCTCCGACCGGGTGGCCCAGGACCGGATCGAGGTGGTCAAGGACCCGAACTACTACGACGCCGAGAACGTGCACCTCGACCAGGTGACCTACCGGATCATCGCGGACTCCACCACCCGGTTCAACAACCTGCGCTCCGGAGACGTGGAGGTGCTGGAGCGGACCGCCCCCATCGACGTGGCGGCGGTGGAGTCCGACCCGAGCCTGCAGCTGATCAGCTCGGAGTCGCTGGGGTACCAGGGCGTCACCATCAACGTCGGGAACGCCGACGGGATCACCGAACCGCCGGGGCCGCTGGCGGGCGACCTGGCCAGCCCGCTGTCCGAGAGCAACGTGGTGCGGCAGGCGCTAGAGCTGAGCCTGGACCGGGAGGCGCTCAACCAGGTGGTCTTCGTCGGGCAGTACTCTCCCGCCTGCGGGCCGATCAGCCCGGCCAGCCCGCTGTCCTCGGACGCCGCGCAGGCCTGCTCGGAGCACGATCCGGCCGCCGCCATGGACCTGCTGGCGCAGGCCGGGATCGAGACGCCGGTGCAGGTCGACATGATGATCGGCACCGACGCGCAGGCCCGCCGGCTGGGCGAGGCGATCCAGGCGCAGGCCGGCGAGGGCGGGTTCGACATCCAGCTCAACCCGACCGAGTTCTCGTCCGCGCTCGACCTGGCCGACCAGGGCAACTTCCAGATGTTCGCGATCGGCTGGTCCGGCCGGGTCGACCCGGACGGCAACATCGCCAGCTTCCTGACCACCCAGGCACCGTTGAACACCGCCGGCTACAGCAACCCCGAGGCCGACCGGCTGATCGAGGCCGCCCGGGCCAGCACCGACCTGAACGAGCGGCGCCAGCTGTACGGCGAGCTGCACTCGGTGGTCCGCCCCGACGCCCCGATCATCTACCTCTACCGGCAGAAGAACCTGACCGGCGTGGTGGACACGGTCGCGGGTGTGGAGGTGTTCGGGGACGGCCTGGTGCGGCTGGCGCACGCCGGGTTCGTCGAAGAGGCCGAGTAGGGGTCCACTGGCGTGGGCCGGTATCTGCTGCGCCGGCTGGTCGAGTCGGCGGTGACGCTGGTGCTCGCCACGATGGTGGTGTTCCTCGGCGTGCGGGCGCTGCCGGGTGACCCGGCCCGCACGCTCGCCGGGGAGGAGGCCGACCCGGTCGCGATCGACGAGATCCGCCGCCAGTACGGGCTGGACCAGCCGGTGCCGGTGCAGTACTACCGGTACCTGGAGAACCTGGCCCGGGGCGAGATGGGCGACTCGCTGCGGACCGGGCTGCCGGTCACCGAGACGATCCGGGACGCGCTGCCGGTCACCCTCCAGCTGGCGGTCTTCTCGCTGGCGGTGGCGGTGCTGATCGGGATCGGCACCGGGGTGGTGGCGGCGGTCCGGCGGCGCGGCCCGGCCGAGTGGGGCGCGAACACGGTCGCCCTGCTCGGGCTGTCGATCCCGAACTTCTGGCTGGGCCTGATGGCGATCCTGGTGTTCGCGATCGCGTTCCCGGTGCTGCCGGCGTCCGGGTTCGTGTCGGTGTTCGAGAACCCGGTGGAGAGCTTCCGGCACCTGCTGATGCCCTCGCTCGTACTCGGCACCGGGCTGGCCGCGGTGGTGATGCGGCAGACCCGCTCGGCGATGCTGGAGTCGCTGAGCGCCGACTACGTGCGTACCGCCCGCGCCAAGGGGCTCAGCGGCGCCCAGGTGGTGCTCAGCCACGCGCTGCGCAACAGCCTGATCGTGGTGGTCACGATCGTCGGCCTGCAGCTCGGCGGGCTGATCTCCGGAGCGGTAGTGACCGAGCAGATCTTCGTGCTGCCCGGGTTCGGGAAGCTGACCATCGACGCGGTCTTCACCCGCGACTACCCGATGATCCAGGGCGTGGTGCTGGTGACCGCGGCCGCGTACATCGGGATAAACCTGCTGGTCGACATGCTCTACTCGGTGATCGACCCGCGGATCCGGGTCGGGGGGGCGGCGCTGTGACGACCGTGGTGGAGCTCCCGACCCCAACCGTGGTCGCTCCGCGCAGCCGGCGCCGGGCGCTGCGACGGGTGCTGCGCAACCCGCTGGCCGCGGCCGGGCTGGTGGTCGTGGTGGTGGTGCTGGCGGCGGCGGCGCTGGCCGACCTGCTGGCGCCGTACCCGTTCGACCTGGTCGACTTCGACGCGACCCTGCAGCCGCCGTCACTGGCGCACTGGTTCGGCACCGACGAGCTCGGCCGCGACCAGCTCTCCCGGGTGCTGCACGGGCTGCGGGTCTCGATGATCGTCGGAGTGATGTCGGTGGTGCTGTCGCTGGTGGTCGGCGTACCGCTCGGACTGCTGGCCGGCTTCTACCGGCTGCTGGACCCGGTGATCTCCCGGCTGACCGACACCCTGCTGGCGTTCCCGTTCCTGGTCCTCGCGGTCGGGCTGGCCGCGATCCTGGGCCCGAGCCTGACCACCGCGACGGTCGCGCTGGCGGTCGGGCTGCTCCCGCTGATCATCCGGGTGGCCCGGTCCGAGACGCTGCGGCTGCGGGAGATGGACTTCGTCGCCGCCGCGGTGGCCGACGGCGCCGACGACCTCGAGCTGCTGCGCCGGCACATCCTTCCGAACGCGGTGAACGCACTGCTGGTGCAGGCGACCGTGGCGGTGCCGCTGGCGATCATCGGCGAGGCGATCCTGTCCTTCCTCGGGTTGGGGGTACGGCCGCCGATCCCGTCGCTGGGCGTGATGATCGCCAGCGCCCAGCCGCTGTTCCGGGACGGGCCCTGGCTGGCGGTCATCCCGGGCGTGGCGATCGTCGTACTCACGCTGGCGCTGAACCTGTTCGGCGACGGCCTCCGGGACGCCCTCGACCCCCGGGAGCTGCGGCGATGAGGCCGGGTGGGGAGCCGCTGCTGGCGGTACGCGACCTGACGGTGCGGTTTCGCACCGAGGACGGGCCCGTGCTGGCGGTCGACGGCGCCTCGTTCGAGGTGGCCGGGCAGGAGACGGTGGCCCTGGTCGGCGAGTCCGGCTGTGGCAAGAGCGTGACCGCGATGGCGCTGACCGGGCTGCTGCCGCCGAACGCCACGGTCTCCGGCGAGGTCCGGTTCGGCGGCGACAACCTGCAGCAGCGCTCCCGCAGCGCGCTGCGGGCGATCCGCGGGCGGGAGATCGCCTACGTCTTCCAGGAGCCGATGACCTCGCTGAACCCGGTCCTCACGATCGGCCGGCAGATCGCCGAGGTGCTGCACCGCCACCAGCGCCTGCGCGGGGCGCCGGCCCGGCGGCGGGCGGTCGAGCTGCTGGACCTGGTGGGCATCCCGCTGCCGGCCCGGCGGCTCCGGGAGTACCCGCACCAGCTCTCCGGCGGGATGCGGCAGCGGGCGATGATCGCGATGGCCCTGGCGTGCACGCCGAAGCTGCTGGTGGCCGACGAGCCGACCACCGCCCTGGACGTGACCGTGCAGGCGGGCATCCTGGACGTGCTGCGGACGCTGAGCGCCGAAACCGGCACCGCGGTGCTGCTGATCACCCACGACCTGGGGGTGGTCGCCGATATCGCCGACCGGGTGGTGGTGATGTACGCCGGACGGGTGATCGAGGAGGCCGATGTGGACGACCTGTTCGCCCGGCCCGGCCACCCGTACACCCGGGGCCTGCTGGACGCGGTGCCGAACCCGGCCCGGCGCTCCGACGGCAGCCTCCGGGAGATCCCGGGCCGGGTGCCGGTGCTGGCCAGCTCCCCGGACGCGTGCACGTTCGCCGACCGGTGCTCCCGGGCCGACAGCACCTGCCGGGTGCACCGCCCGGAGCTGGTCCCGGGCCCGGCCGGCCATCCGGTGCGGTGCTGGCATCCGCTGGCCCCGGTAGTGGCAGGAGAGCGGCGATGACCGCGGCTCCCGCGCCCGACCCCGCCCCCAGGGCTGCCGCCGCCCCCGCTGCCCCCGGCCCCGCGCTCGAGGTGACCGGCCTGGTCAAGCACTTCGGACCGGTCCGGGCGGTGGACGGGGTCGACCTGGCGGTGGCCGAGGGCGAGGTGCTGGGGCTGGTCGGCGAGTCCGGCAGCGGCAAGAGCACGCTGGGCCGGTGCGTGACCCGGCTAGTCCCGGTCACCGCCGGGTCGGTGCGGATCGGCGGGCGGGAGATCGCCCGGCTGTCCCGGCACGCGATCCGGCCGCTGCGCCGCGGGTTCAACATCGTGTTCCAGGACCCGTCCTCGTCGCTCAACCCGCGGCTGACCGTCGGGGACATCGCCGGCGAGCCGCTGCGGCAGCACCGGCTCGGCACGGCCGCCCAGCGGCGGAACCGGGTGATCGAGATGCTGGACTCGGTCGGGCTCGGCAGCGAGGTGATCCGGCGCTACCCGCACGAGCTGTCGGGCGGGCAGCGGCAGCGGGTCAGCCTGGCCCGGGCGCTGGTCGCCGAGCCGGCGCTGCTGGTGGCCGACGAGCCGACCTCGGCGCTGGACGTGTCGGTGCAGGCCTCGGTGCTGAACCTGATCGCCCGGCTGCAGCGGGACATGGGCTTCGCGTGCCTGTTCATCACCCACGACCTGGCCTCGGTGGAGTACCTGGCGCAGCGGGTCGCGGTGATGTACCTAGGGGTGCTGGTGGAGGTCGCCGACCGGGCGGAGCTGTTCGAGCGCCCCCGCCACCCGTACACCCAGGCGTTGCTGTCGGCCGCCCCGATCCCGGACCCGGCGGCTCAGCGGCAGCGCCGCCGGGTGGTGCTCTCCGGCGAGATGCCGAGCCCGGTCTCCCCGCCGCCCGGCTGCCGGTTCCATACCCGGTGCCCGGTCGCCGTGGACCGGTGTGCGGTGGAGGTGCCGCCGCTGCGCCCGGTCGGCCCGGCCGGCGCGCTGGTCGCCTGCCACCTGGTCGGCGATGACGGGACCGCTCCGTCGCTCTGAGGAGGGGGCAGGGTGGGCGGGCGTCAGCGGGCGAGCGCGAGGGCGGCGGCCTGGGCGGCCCGGATGTGGTTGGTCGCCTCGGCGGCGGCCTTGTCCCCGTCCCCGGCCCCGATGGCGGCCAGCAGGCTCTCGTGCTCGGCCCACGAATGGTTCACCCGGTCCGCCGCGCTCTGCCGGTAGACCCACTGGAGCCGGGCGTGCAGCTTCTCCGACATGCTCCGCAGCAGCACGTTGCCGGAGTAGCCGCAGACGGTCGCGTGGAACTGGGTGTTCAGCTCGGAGACCCGGTCCAGCTGCGCGGCGGTCGCGGCCGCCTCCGCCGCCGTGGTGATCTCGCGCAGCGCCTCCGCCGCCGCCGGCCCGGCCCGCTCGGCGGCCAGCCGGGCCGCCAGCGGCTCCAGCGCCAGCCGCACGTCGAACAGGTCCCGCACGTCCTCCGTCGACAGCGTGGCCACCACGGCGCTGCGGCGCGGCTGGGCGACCACGAAGCCCTCCGCCTCGAGCACCCGGATCGCCTCCCGGACCGGGTTGCGGGAGACCCCGAACGCCTCCGCCAGCCGGTCCTCGGTCAGCCGGTCGCCCGGAGCGTACGCGCCGTCCACGATCCGGCGGCGCAGCTCCTCCACCACCTTGTCCCGCAGCGGGCGGTGGCCTTCCCCGATGGTGCCGGCGTCCTGCACATTGCATACAGTATCCGATGCGCAGTCAGTCGGTGAAGATCTCCTCCGGCAGGAATGCGGTCACCAGGAAGTGTGGCACGTCCACCAGCTGGCTGACCCGCAGGTCGACCGCGACACTGCAGATCGCGTACGCCTGCTGCCGGCTCCACCCGCGGGTCTCCAGGTGCTCGATCATCTGGAGCAGGGCGTTGCGGGCCGCCAGCGTGGCGTCCTCCGGGCGGACCGTCCCGTCCCGGTCCACCGACCGGCCGGTGGTGGCGTAGCAGCGGCGCGGCGCCGCGAACTGCGGCGCCACCCAGTAGTCGGTACGGGAGAACTGCGGCTCGCTGATCGACCGGCCGGAGTGGACCGTGAACCGGACCCGGACCGTGGCCCGCATCTCGATCGCGGTGCCGCACGCCTCGCCGTCGCCCTGCGCGAAGTGGGCGTCGCCGGCCGAGAACAGGGCGCCCGGGGTGTCCACCGGCAGGAACAGCCGGGTGCCGGCGGTCAGCTGCTTGATGTCGACGTTCCCGCCCTGCTCCCGGGGCGGGACGGTGCGCAGCCCGGTGCCGGCGATCGCCGGGTCGACCGGCACCGCGCCGGCCGCCGACGGCGGCAGCACCATCCCACCGGCGGCCAGCGCGGCCTGCTCCCGCTCGGCGGTGCGGCGCAGCGTCTCCGGTCCGGGCGCCAGCCCGATCGTGCCCGGGAACGGTGCGGCCGGCACCCGCACCCCGGGGAGCTGGTCCGAGACCGCCCACCCGTCGGCGAGCCGCCAGTGCACCACGTAAGGTTCCGGGAACTCGTCGCGCAGGAAGCCGAAGCCAGGGACCTGCACCGTGAATCCGTACCGGTCCGGGACCACCTCCAGGATCTCCACCTCCAGGGTGTCACCCGGCTGGGCACCGGCCACGTGCACCGGGCCGGTCAGCGGGTGCACCACCGCCAGGTCCATCCCGGCCACCTCCGCGGACGTGGTGTCGGGAGTGCACTGTCCGTCCAGCGCGTCCAGGGTCTCGAGCACCACCTCGTCGCCCGGCTGGCACCGGACCACCGGCGGGATCTCCGGATGCCACCGGTTGTGGCCGATCTCCGGCTGGTCCCGCAGCGGCTTGGCCGCCTCGACGCGGATCTCATGCACGGTCATGTCCGGATGCTCCTCCGGGCCGGGGACGCTGTCAAGGTCCGGGATGTGGGCGGCTCCGGCACGGCCACCACCCTGGCGGGTGACGTCCGCGTCACGGGCGACCGGTCACCTCGTCTCACGGCGGTAACCGACCAACGTGGAGGTAACCATGCCTGGCGGTCGGCGACCTGCACCATACCGACCCAGCTGCCGTCGGTGAGCACCGCCGCGCTGTAGGCGCCGAGGGCGTAGAACGATCCGTGCGCCAGGTTCAGCACACCACCGGCTCCGAACGCCAGCGTGAGGCCGGCGGCCACCACGAACAGCAGCAGCCCGTACGCGACACCGTTCACGACCGGGATCAGGTAGCCGTCCATCGTGGTCTCCTCCGGTGGCCGGGGCCGGTCGGCGACTACTCGCCGATCGTGGCCAGGTCTTCCACCAGCACGTTGGTCAGCTCGCTGCCGTCGCGCGCCACCACCCGCAGGTACCAGCGCTGGATCGGGGCGTGGGTCTGCGCGCTGAACTGCCACGGCCCGCGCGGGCTGTCGATCTGCCCGAGCCCACCGATCGCCTCGTTGATGGCGGCCGGAGTCACGTCACCGTCGATCGCGGCGATCGCCCGGTCCAGCACCAGCGCCGCGTCCCAGCTCGCCATCGCGAACGTGGTCGGGGTGCGGTCGTGGCGGGCCGACCACTCGGCCACGAACTCCCGGTTGGCGGCGTTGTCCAGGTCCGGCGAGTAGTTGAGCACGTTCCAGACCCCCTCGGCCGCCTCGCCCTGCGCGCCCAGCACCGCCCCCTCGGTCAGGAACGCCCCGTACAGCGGGAGGTCGGAGACCTCGGACTGCGCGTACTGGGTCACGAAGTCGATCGCGGCGGCACCCGCGTAGAAGGTGTACACGGCTTCGGCGTCGGTCTGTGCGATCTCGTTGAGGAACGGGACGAAGTCGGTGGTGTCCGGGAACGGGGTCCACTTGGTCTCGCCGTCCGGGTTGGCCAGCTCGCCCCCGAGCTCGCTGAACGTGTCCACGAACCCGCGCAGCTCGTCATGCCCGCCCTGGTAGTCGGGCCCGATCGCGTACACCGGTCCGTCCACGTTGTCCAGCACGTGCTGGGCGATCGCCTGCCCGGGCTCGTCGCTGATGAACGAGGTGTGCCACAACCACTCCACCTGATCCGGCTCCAGGTTCGGGCGGCCGTTCGACCCGACCAGCGGGATCTTGTGCTCCCCGACCAGCGGCGCGACCGCCGCGTAGGAACCACCGCCGACGATCCCGGCCAGCGCCTGGACCCGGTCCTCCCGGATCAGCCGCTGGGCGGCCGGCTGTGCGAGCTCGCCGGCACCCTCGTCGGCCACCACCAGCTCCGCCGGATGGCCGCCGAGCTGCCCGCCGTGCAGGTCCAGATAGAGCTGGAACCCGTCCACCATGTCCTCGCCGACCGTCTGGTAGATCCCGGTCAGGCCCGCGATGAACCCGATCTTGACAGGTTCGCCGTCGGCGTCGCTGGCACCGCTGGCGCCCCCGGCGCAGCCGGCCGCCAGCACCAGCGGCACGGCCAGGCCCGCGGCGAGACCGCGGCGGGCGCGTGGCAACCAACTCATCACTGCTCCTGAAGGGTGTAGGGGTGGGAGTTGGGGGCGGCGGACGCCGGGCCGGCGCCGAGCTGGCGGCGGGCCGAGACGTGCCGCACCAGGGCGATCAGCACCTGCTTGGCGCCCGCCCGCTGCCGCGCGTCGCAGGTGAGCACCGGCACCTGCGTGCCGACCGCGAGCGCGTCGCGGATCGCCTCGCCCGGGTAGACCGGTGCTCCGTCGAACTGGTTGACGACCACCACGAACGGCATCCGGGTCTGTTCGAAGTAGTCGATCGGGGCGAAGCTGTCGACCAGCCGCCGTACGTCCACCAGTACCACCGCTCCGATCGCACCGCGGGCGAGCTGGTCCCACATGAACCAGAACCGCTCCTGCCCCGGGGTGCCGAACAGGTAGAGCACCACCCGCTGGTCGACGGTGATCCGGCCGAAGTCCATCGCGACCGTGGTCGCCGCCTTCTTCGGCACCGGGTCGATGTCGTCGGTGCGGACGCTGGCCTGGGTCAGGAACGCCTCGGTGGACACCGGTGGGATCTCCGAGACCGAGCCGACCATCGTGGTCTTGCCCACTCCGAAACCGCCGGAGACCAGGATCTTCACCGCCACCTGCTGGCCGTTGGCCGGGCCACCGTCCACGATGCTGGCTGGTCGGGTCCCAGGGCCGGTATGCGCCACGGCTACCGACCGGCACCGGTGGTGAGGACCGGGGTCATCCCGGCCCGGTTCCGGGGCGTCAGCGCCGGGCCCACCCGGTTGATCAGGTCGACCAGCTCGTGGCTGACCCGGCCGATGTCGCACTGCCGGGACGCCAGCACCAGCAACGAGGCGCCCGAGCCGACCGACATGCAGAACATGAACCCGCCCTGCAGCTCGGTCAGGTTCGACACCACGGTGCCGGCCTGGAAGTGGCTGGCGGCGCTGCGCAGCAGGCTGACCAGGCCGGAGGCGACCGCCGCCACCCGGTCGGCCTCGTCGGTCGGCAGTGCCCGGCTGCGGGCGACCAGCAGCCCGTCGGCCGAGACCGCCACCGCGTGCGTGACCTCCGGCACCCGGTCGATGAAGTCGTTCAGCAGGAAGTCGAGATCTGTCTCTGTCACGATGCGGGGGCTCCATTTCGGTGCGGTGCCGGGGCTTGGGGCCGGACCAAGGTGCCAGGCCCGGCCGCTTGACCGCTGGCTTCGCTGGCGCTACGCCAGCTGGCGGCCGGGGTGCCAGGCCCGGCCGCGTGCTGGGCGCGGCCGGTGGACAGCCCCCGGGAGTACGCGGCGGCCACCGCGCTCACCTGCACCGGGTCGCGCCAGTCGTCGGGCGGGTCCGGCGGCGCGGCGCCGTCCGGATCGTCCACTCCGCCGGGGACCAGCTGCGCCCCGGGCTGGCGGACCGGAAGGCCACTGTGGGTGGTGCCGGCCGGCAGCGGGGACGCGGCCCGGGCCGCCGCCTGCCAGCCTTCGTCGGCCGGGGTCTGCCAGCTGGCCGACTCGGCCAGGTCCCGGGCGGAGCTGAACCACTGGGACCGCTGCACCTGCTCGAAGATCGGCAACCGCAGCTCGGCGGTCTGGTCCAGCGCACCGGGCACGGGGACCGGCGGGTCGGTCTGGGCCGGAGCCGGCGGCCACGGCAGATCGGGGCGCCGGAACAGCGGTGCCGCCGGCGGAACCGCCGGTGGAGCCGACAGCGCCGGGGTGCGCGGCCGGGGCACCCGCGCCGGCGCCTGGTATGCCCGATGGTCGATCCCCACCGCCACCAGCTCCGGCGGCAGCGTGACCTCGGCGATTGTGCCCCGGCGGTGCCCTTCCCGCAGCTCCACCCGGATCCGGTGCCGGGCGGCCAGGTAGGCCACCACGGTCAGCCCCATCGCCTCCACCGCGGCCAGGTCCAGCGGCGGCCGGGTAGCCAGCCGCCGGTTCAGCTCGGCCCGCCGGGCCGGGTTGATGCCGATCCCCTCGTCCGCGATCTGGACCATCACCCGGTCCGTCAGCCACCAGGCGTCGACCCGCACCGGCGCCTGCGGGGGCGAGTAGCGGCAGGCGTTGTCCAGCAGCTCGGCGAGCAGCTTGACGACCTCGTCGACCACCCCCGCGCGTACCGCCACACCATCGTCGACCACCCCGGGCTCGATCCGGGTGTACTGCTCGACCTGGCCCAACGCCCCGCGCAGCACGTCGGCCAGCGGCTCGTCGACCGTCCGCACCTGCGCCGAGGCGGCCCCGCCCAGCACCAGCAGCGACTCGTTCGTCCCGCCCAGCAGGGTCGCCATCAGGTCCAGCTGGTAGAGCTGGGCGAGCCGGTTCGGGTCCAGCTCGTCGCGCTCGACGTCGTCCAGCGCGGCGGTCAGCCGGCCGGTCAGCTTCTGGCCCCGGCGGGCCAGGTTCAGCATGATCGCGGCGATCGACAAGCGTAGCTGCGCCTGTTCGGCGGCGGTGCGGACCGCTGCCCGGTGCACCGCGTTGAACGCCTCGCCGACCTCGGCCAGCTCGTCCCGCCCACGGACCCGCACCGGCGCCGGGGCCTGCTCGGCGACCTGCTCCGGAGTCAGCCCGCCGAGCGCCTCCTGGTGCTCCAGCCGGGCCACCGCCGCCGGCAGCCCGCGTACCGCCACCTCGTGCGCCGCGTCCCGCAGCCGCCGCAGCCCGCGTACCACCGGCCGGCCCAGGATCGCCGCCAGGCCGACCGCCGCCACGACCGCCAGCAGCACCGCGGCGATCTGCCCGCCGGTGGACAGCCGCTGGGCGTCCCGCAGCGCGGTCACCTCGGCCAGGATGTCGGTGTCGATGCCGGCTTCGACCTCCCGCAGCCGTTGCATCCGGGAGTCCAGCGCCGGGATCCACTGCTGCGGGTCGACCTCGATCCGCTCCCCGACCGCGGTACGGGCAACCCGGTCCTCCAGCCGCCGGGCCGCCAGCGCCTCCTCCCCGACCGCCGAGCGTTCCAGCGCCGCCCGCCACTGCGGGATGGCCAGCCCGTCGAAGGTGGACAGCGCCTCCAGGTGGCCGGTCCGGGCCGCCGTGATCTCCTGCACCGCCGCCGGCGTCAACGGTCCGAACTCGACCGCCCGCAGCACCGCCACCTGCTGCCGCCCCACCTGCTCGGCCGCCTGGGACAGCGCCGCCGCCGCCCGGAGCCGGTCGGCCAGGTCCGCCGGAGCGCCGCCGGCCTGCGCCACCGACTCCCGGAACGCCAGCAGGTCGGCGATCACGATCCGGTAGGTGAACGCGACCGCCGACGCGGCCCCGCGTCCGGCTAAGACCTGGTCTCGCAGTCCTCCGAGGCGCGCCACCTGCCGGTCGATCCGGTCCAGCCGGGCGGCGGTGGCCGCCGGCAGCGCCGACAGCGCGGCGCGAGCCTGCCGGTACTCGTCGGTGGCCCGCTGCGCGGTGGCCACCCGCTCCAGGTACCCATCCGCCGCGTCCGGCGCTCCACCGGCCAGCACGTTCACCGCTCCGGCCCGCTCGGCCTGCAGCCAGTGCGCCAGCTCCCCGGCCTGCCCGCCGGTCGCCACCAGGTGCCGCAGATTCTCGGCTCGCAATGCCTGCCCGCCGCTGGTGTTGACCGCCAGGGCGGCGAACGACACCACCGCCACCAGCGGGACTCCCACCAGCAGCCCCAGCTTCCGGGTGATTCTCACCGGCGCCACCATCCACTCAGGCCGCTTGACCGCTCCAGACACTCCGACGGATGAATCTGCCACCTCCCGGACTGCCATATCGCACACAATGTGCGACACAGCAGTCACCAATGATCATCTATTGCCTACCTTGGCTGGCAACCGGGAATGGCTTGCCGGTGCCGCCCGAACCGAAGGTGGGTTGTTCGCGACCACATCGCTGTGGACGTGGGCTACATCCGTAGCGATGTGGACCGCGCACGAGACCCCTCGCCCCCGTACCGCCGGCGGCGGGCCGGTCCCGGCGTTACCGTGTGCGGTATGACCGACGACACCCCCACCCCGACCGACAAGTTCAACCAGGTCGAGCGGTACCAGCGGTTCCTGGAGGTGGTCCGGGCGCGGATGACCACCCGCGAGTTCGACCCCGGCTACCGGGTGCCGCGCGAGCACTACCAGATGATCATCGAAGCCGCCCGGCACGCGCCCTCCGGCGCGGACGCCCAGCCGTGGCACTACCTGGTGGTCACCGACCCGGCGCTGAAGGAACAGCTCGGTGAGCACTTCGTCCAGGAGCGGTACCGGCGGATCCAGCTCGGGATGAAGTTCCCCTCCCCGAACTACCGCGGGATGAAGACCGCCCCCGGGCTGGTGGTGGTGCTGGCCGACTTCCGGTACGTGCGGGCGTTCCCGGTGCTCGACGACGGGTCCCCCGCCGACCTCGCATACCAGCGCAACGCCGAACGGATCCTGCTGCAGAGCGTCGCCGCGAGCACGATGGCCGCGCACCTGGCCGCCGCCGCGCTCGGGTACGGGGTGTGGTGGGTGACCGCGATCGGGCAGGAGGAGGCGCAACAGGCCCTGCGGCCGCTGCTCGGGGTGCCGGACGAGCTGTCGATGATCGACATCATGTGCTTCGGACCGCCGCGCAAGGAGCTCTACCGCCGCTGGAAGCGGCCGCTCGACGAGATCATGAGCTGGGACCGGTTCGACCCGGCGAAGTTCCGCACCGGCGCCCAGATCGACGAGTGGATCGCCAACGACCGGCACCGGGTGATGTACCGGGATGAGTCCCGGGTGGACTGACCAGCCGCCGCCCGCGGCCCGCAGGCGCGGCCTAGAACTAGGGCATTCGACGCATTGCCCCACCCAACCGGCGCGCCGATAATCACCAGCGCGACCGCTCACGGTCGGGCAGGAGGCGCGCCTATGGTTGCCGTCTCGCCGCCGGCGTTCGTCGGCCGGCAGGACGCACTCGCGGCGGTGACCGGTGCGTTGGGTCACGGCTCGGCGCTGGTCCTGATCCAGGGTGAGCCGGGGGTCGGCAAGACCCGCCTGCTGTACGAGGCGCTGGCCACCGCGCCGGACCGGGTCGTGCTGATGGCCGCGTGCCCGCCGGTGCCGGAACCGTTCCCGCTCGGGCCGGTGGTGGACGGCCTGCGCCGGCTGCGGGACCAGGTCGCCGGGGTAGGGCTGAGCCCGTTGGGTGGCGCACTGCGCCCGCTGCTTCCGGAGTGGGCCGACCAGCTCCCGCCCCCGTGCGAGCCGCTGCCGGACCCGAACCAGACCCGGCACCGCCTGTTCCGGGCGCTGACCGAGCTGGTGGAACGGCTCGGCGTAGAGGTGCTGGTGGTCGAGGACGCGCACTGGGCGGACCCGGCGACGCTGGAGTGGCTGCTGGCCCGGTGCACGTCCGGCGGTGACCAGCGGATGTCGCTGGTGGTGACCTACCGGCAGCACGACGTTCCGGACGGGTCGCTGCTGGTGCGGCTTACCTCGCGGGTGCCGCCCGGCTGGAGCCGGGTGCGGATTGAGCTAGAGCCGCTCGACGTCGACCAGGCCCGCGAGCTGGTGGGCTCGATGCTGCACACAGACGAGATCTCCGGGCGGTTCGCGTCCTTCCTCCACCAGCACACCGACGGCATCCCGTTAGCGCTGGAGGAGACGATCCGGCTGATGCGGGACCGTCGCGACATCATCCGCCGCGGCGGCGAGTGGACCCGGCGGGCACTGGACGAGCTGGCCGCTCCCCCGACGGTGCGCGACTCGGTCATGGAACGGGTCGAGCGGCTCGCTCCGGAGGCGCGTCGGGTGCTGCAGGCGGCCGCGATCCTGGCCGAGCCGGCCGACGAGTCGCTGCTAATCGCGGTGGCCGACCTGGCCGAGCGGCCGGGCCGGCAGGGGGTCGCCAGCGGCCTGTCGGCGGGGCTGCTGCGGGAGGCGGGCGGCGGCCGGCTGGCGTTCCGCCACGTACTGGACGCCAAGGCGGTGGAGAGCGCCATCCCGGCCTCGGTCCAGTGGTCCCTGCACCGCCGGGCGGCCCAGCACCTGGCGCGGCTCGACCCGGAACCGGTGGTGCGGCTCGCCCGGCACCTGCGCGCGGCCGGCGACGTCGACGCGTGGTGCCGCCACGCGGAGGCGAGCGCCGACCTGGCCTGGGAGTCCGGCGACAACCGGACCACAGTGGCCACCCTGCTGGACCTGCTCCGGTCCGTCGACCACCCGGTCGAGCGCCGGGTGCGGCTGACCCGCAAGCTTGGCGAGGCCGCCTTCTCCGGCGGCGCCGCCCTCGGCGAGCTCGCCGAGCAGGTGGTGGAGGCGCTCGGTGGCCTGCTCGCGAACGCCGACCTCCCGCCGGGCGACCGGGGGGAGCTGCGGCTGCTGCTGGGCCGGATGCTGTGGTGGACCGGCGCGGAGCTCGCCGCGTTCACCGAGATCGAGGCCGCCATCCCCGACCTCGGCCACCGGTCCGACCTGGCCATCCGGGCGATGACCAACCTGGCGCTGCCGCTGATCGCCGACTGGCCGGTCGCCCGGCACCGGCGGTGGCTGGACCGGGCCGGTGAGCTGGTTGAGCAGGCCGGCTCACCGTCGGACCGGCTGGCCTTCACGAAGGTACGCGCGGCGGCGCTGCTGCTGCTCGGGGAGGAGGCCGGGTGGCAGGCCGCGGCGGAGGCGGCCACCGCGAGCGACGCCGGGACGGTGCCCGACCCGCGGGACCAGCGGCGGATGGCCACCCGATCGGTCAACCTGGTCTGGGCCTCGCTGCCGTGGGGCCGGTACGCGGACACCCGCCGGCAGCTGGCCGCGACGGTCGAGCAGATCCAGCAGATCGACTACCAGCGGGTGGCCAGCGACGCCCGGGTGGCCGAGGCCTACCTCGACTGGTACACCGGAGCCTGGGCGGGCCTGGCTGACACCGCGGCCGAGCTGGCCAGGGCGGACGACGCCGAGTCGGTGAGCCAGCTTGCGGCCCGGCAGATCGTGGCGCTGCTGGAGCTGGTCTCCGGCCACCGGACCGCCGCCGAACGGCACCTGCGCGCCGGCGCCGAGGACTACGCGCGGCGCGGTGTGGCCGAGCCGGCGGCGGTGCTGGGTCTGGTCTCACTCGGCCGCCTGCACCTCGCCGATGGTGCCGCGGCCGCTGCGCTGCACCTGACCCACCCGCTGATCGACATGATCGCGCGCAAGGGAGTGTGGTTGTGGGCGACCGACATCGCCCCGGTGCACGTCGACGCGCTGGCCACCACCGGGCGGGGGGCGGAGGCGGAGCCGCTGCTGCGCCGGTTCGCCGAGTGGGTGGCCGACCGGGACGCGCCGGCCCCGGCCGCCGCGCTGGTGCTCTGCCGCGCGATCGTGGCCGAGGCGCGGGGGAACCCGGCCCGGGCGGCGGACCTGTTCGGGCAGGCGGCGGCCGCCTGGGCAGCGCTCCCGCGCCCGTACGACGAGCTGCTGGCGCTGGAGCGGCAGGGTCGCTGCCGGCTGGCGGCTGGGGATCCGGCCGGCGGACTCGCCGGGCTGTCCGGCGCCCAGCAGCGCCTGCGTGACCTGGGCGCCCGCTGGGACGCCGATCGGGTGGCCCGGCTGCTCCGGCGACAGGGGGTCCCGGTGGCGCGTACCTGGCGGCGTGGCCGGCATGGCTACGGGGACCAGCTCTCCCCCCGGGAGCTGGAGGTGGTGACGCTGGTCGGGCGCGGGATGACCAACCGCCAGGTCGGCGAGGCGCTGTTCCTGTCCCCGAAGACCGTCGACCGGCACCTGCGGGCCGCGATGCGCAAGCTGGGCAAGAACTCGCGTACCGCGGTCGCGATGGCGGCCGCCGAGGCCGGTCTGCTCAGCCCGGACGGTCCCGGCCGGTAAAGGTTGGGGAACCTGCCCACTCGCGGGAGCGCCGGTCCGGGCCGGATGGTGAGGACCCATGGGTGATGATCACCGCTGAAACGAGGCCCACATGTCCCTACCTACGTCCGCGCCGACCCGGCGGCGGGAGCGCCGGTTCCGGCGCGCTCGCTTGGTGTCGTTGCCGGTCGCCGCGCTGCTGGCGGCCATCCTGGTGGCCGGCGCCGGGTCGGCCGCCCCGGCCGCCCCGGCCGCCCCGGCCGCTCTCGCCCTCGCCCTCGCCCCCGCCCCCGCCGGCAGCCACCAGGTGAGCCTGGTCACCGGTGACCGGGTGGTGGTCGAGGCCGCACCGCACGGGTGGCGCGCCGAGCCGGATCCGGCCGCGCGGGACCGGGGAGCCCGGTTCCACCGGTACGAGCAGGACGGCCAGGTGTACGTGATCCCGTCCGACGCGGCGCCGCTGGTTCCGGAGGTGCTGGACCGGGAGCTGTTCAACGTCACGAAGCTGGTGGAGCACGGTTACCTGGACGGGGTGCCGGTGATCGTCACCGGTGCGGGGCCGGGCGGGCCGGCGCTGACCACCAGCGGGCTGGCGGTGACCGCCCACCTGCCGAGCATCGACGGGATCGCCGCCACGATCGCCCCGGACGGAGCCTGGTGGCGCACGGTACTGGCGGGCACGGGGGCCGCCAGCACCCCCGCCGCACCCGCCGGGGTCGAGAAGGTGTGGCTGGACGAACCGGCCACGGTGACCCTGGACGAGAGCGTGCCGATGGTCGGCGCACCGGCGGCCTGGGCCGCCGGGTACGACGGGACCGGGATGACGGTCGCGGTGCTGGACAGCGGGATCGACGCCGAGCACCCGGACCTGGCCGGCAAGGTGGTGGCCACCGAGAACTTCACCGACGACCCGGACGCCAGCGACACGTTCGGGCACGGCACCCACGTGGCCGGGATCGTGGCCGGCACCGGAGCTGCGTCGGGCGGCTCGTACGTCGGGATGGCACCGGGTGCCGAGCTGCTCAACGGCAAGGTCTGCAACGCCGCCGGCAGCTGCCCCGGGTCGGCGGTGATCGCCGGGATGGAGTGGGCGGCGACCCAGGCCGACGTGATCAACATGAGCCTGGGCACGCCCACCGCCAGTGACGGCACCGACCCGATGAGCCGGGCGGTCAACACCCTTACCGCGGAGCACGACGTGCTGTTCGTGATCGCCGCCGGAAACTCGGGCCAGTTCGGCGCCAGCACGGTCGGTTCTCCGGGCGCGGCGGACGCGGCGCTGACGGTCGGATCGGTGGACAAGAGCGGGCAGCTCGCGCCGACCTCGAGCCGCGGGCCGCGACCGGGCGACTTCGCCATCAAGCCGGACATCACTGCGCCGGGGGCGGCGATCGTCTCGGCCCGGGCCGGCGGCACCGAGCCGCCGCCCGGCACCGAGCCGGTCGGCGACCACTACCTGCGCGCCTCCGGCACCTCCATGGCCTCGCCACACGTGGCCGGCGCCGCCGCGATCGCGCTGCAGCAGGACCCGACCCTCGACTCGACCGGGCTGAAGACCGCGCTGACCACCACCGCGAACCCGCACCCCTCCCGCACCGTGTACGAGCAGGGCGGCGGGCTGCTGGATCTGCCGGCGGCACTGGACGCCCCGGTACGCGCCACCCCGGGGCCGATCGACTTCGGGTACTTCCCGTGGCCGCACGACGCGCGGGACCCGGTCAGCCGGACCGTCGACTACACCAACCGCTCGGACACCGAGCTGGCCGTGGAGCTGGTTCCCGAGCTGTCCGGTACGGACGGCAACCCGCCGCCACCCGGAGCGGTGTCGGTCACACCTGGCACGCTCACCCTCCCACCGGGCGGCACCGCTCGGGTCGAGGTAACCCTCGACACCCGCGTCGAGGGCGCCGGCACCTTCGGCGGTTACCTGGTGGCGTCCACGCCGGCCGGCGAGCCGCTGCTGCGTACCCCGACCGGTTTCACCAAGCAGCACCGGGTCGTCGACTTCGGGGACTGGCGACAGGAGCAGAAGCTGACCTCGTCCACCGGTGAGGTGGGCGGCTACTACGGCCGGGCGATCGCGGTGGACGGCGACACGGCGATCGTCGGCGCGGCCGGGAACGCGGACGGCGAGACCTCCCGCGGGTCGGCGTACGTCCTGTCCCGAGTCGGTGACGAGTGGGTCGAGACCGCCCGGCTCACCGCCTCCGACGGTGCCCGGTCCAGCTCGTTCGGCTCGGCGGTGGCGCTCGACGGCGACACCGCGGTGATCGGCGCGGTCACCGCCAATGTGGACGGTGACGGCGGCCAGGGCGCCGCGTACGTCTTCACCCGGTCCGGCGACGGTACCTGGACCGAGCAGGCCAAGCTGGTCGCCGCCGACGGTGGCCCGATCGACAACCTCGGGGGTGCGGTGGCGCTGGCCGGCGACACCGTGCTGGTCGGCGCCGGCAACGCTCGCCCGGCCGGGGTGTCCGGTCAGGGCGCGGTCTATGTGTTCCAGCGCTCCGGCGACACCTGGACCGAGCAGCAGAAGCTGGTCGCGGCCGACGGCGCCCAGGGCGACCACTTCGGAAATTCGCTGGCGATGGTCGGCGACACAGCGGTGATCGGGGCGCCGTACAAGACCGTTGACGGCAAGCCGTTCCAGGGCGCGGTCTACGTCTTCGACCGGTCCGGTGGGAGCTGGCGCGAGCAGACCCGGCTGGTGGCTTCGGACGGCGAGTCGTTCGAGGTGTACGGTGCCTCGGTCGCCCTGTCGGACGACACGCTGCTGGTCGGGACCCCGGTGGCGGATGTCGGCGGGGCGGCCCGGGGGGTGGTGTATGTGCTGACCCGGTCCGGCGACAGCTGGGCCGAGCAGGCCACGCTGACCGCCGACGAGGCCGGCGACGACGGTGGCGAGTTCGGCTCCGCCGTGGCGATCGAGAACGACACCGCCCTGGTCGGCGGACCGTGGGCGGCGGTGGGCGCGAACGCGGTGCAGGGCGCGGCCTGGATCTTCAACCGTACCGGCACCAGCTGGAGCCGGGACGCCAGGCTCACGGCCGCCGACGGGACCTCGGACGACTTCCTCGGCGGCGCGGTCGCGCTGGCCGACGGCACGGTCTTCGCCGGTGCCTGGCTCGCCGACGTAGGCGACGAGGACTGCCGGCCGGGCGACCCGAACTGTGGCGGTCAGGGGACGGTCTACACGTTCACGGCGGACCTCGCGCTGGCGGCCACCGCGCGCCTGTTCCGCGGCCGCTGGGTCGCCGAGCTGACCTGGATCGGCGCCGCCGACCGGGTTGACCTCTACCGGGACGGAGCGCTGATCGCCACAGTGGACGGCAGGCGCACGTACACCGACCAGATCGGCTGGATGAGGCCGGGCGACCGGTACGCGTACCTGGCCTGCCATGCCGGTACGGAGGACTGCGCGGGCGAGGCGATAGTGGAGTTCGACCCGCGCGGTGGCCCGCCGCGCCCCGAGTAGCAGCACGTGGAGCGATCCCCGGGGCGGCCGGCTGGCCGCCCCGGGGTCGTCTCAGCTCGGGTCGGTCGGATCCACGAGCAGCCGGGCGTAATTGGTCAGCGACCGCTGGTACCGAGGTAGGTGCGGCACCAGTGCGGTCAGCGCGACCGAGACCGCCTCCCGCTCCCGCCCGACGTCCACCAGGGCCAGCGACAGGAACGCCCGCACCGCGTCGTCCAGCTGGTCGGACCCGGCGTCCAGCTCCGCCGACAGCAGCTCGACGCTCTCGCCTGGC
>WHTQ01000122.1 GCA_009377645.1 Micromonosporaceae bacterium
GAGGTGACGGTGACGGTGCGGTCCGCATGGGCGCGGATGAAGGCCGGCTGCCCTCGGTCGTGAAGGCGGCGGGTGAACTGGGAGGCGAGCAGCGCCTCGAAGCCGCGCCGCCGCTGCTCCTGCGGGGTGCGCGGTGGCGGGTGCGCGGCAGGTGCCGACGGGTGCCGGGCCGCACGCTGGACGGCTTGCCACCAGCCCTGCCGCTCCACGCCGGCGGCCGCCGCCTGCAGCCCCTGCGCGCCGGCCTCGTCCCCGGCTGCGGCCAGCTGCGCGGCCTCGCTGAAGTGCATCCGCGCCTGCCGGCCCATCGAGACGAGGTCGTAGACCCGGTCATCCCGGATGTCTTCGATGCTGGGCCGGCGCTGCCGGGGGGCCGGGCCGGTCATGGCGTCGCCCCCCGGCAGGCGGCGGAGGCGTAGGGGGTGGGGTTGACCGCCGGGCCGCCGCCGGGGTGGACCTCCCAGTGCAGGTGCGGCGGGGTGGCGCGGGCGTTGCCGGTGTTGCCGTTGAACCCCACCAAGTCGCCGACCTCGACCCGGGAGCCGGTCTGGAGGCCCGGCGCGTAGCCGGACAGGTGGGCGTAGTAGTACCGGTCGCCCCCCTCGCTGGTGATCCACAGCGAGATCCCGCCCAGCCGCGAGCTGGTCAGACGGACCGTGCCCGCCCGGTAGGCGTACAGCGGGACGCCGGTGTCGGCGAAGATGTCCACACCCTGGTGGGCGCGGCCGCCGGACCGCGGCGCGCCCCAGGTGTCGGTGAAGTGGTGTGGCCTGCCGATCGGGCAAGCGACGTCCCCGGCGATCACCGGTCCCGGTCCACCGGCGGTCCGGTCGGCGGCCAGCGCGTCGGAGGTGTCCCCAACGGCGCCGGAAGGGGGAGCCACCGTCGCGGCGAGGATCACGACGGGGGCGATCAGGAGCAGCCCGCCGGCCATGAGCACCCCGGCGGCGGCCGCCATGAGCAGCAGCTTCATCCCGCAGCCGCCTGCGGCGGCCGCAGGCAGCGGCGCGCGCACATCCCGGTAGGGGGCTGTGGAAACGCGGGTGCCGGTGCGGTGCTTCTCGGTTTCACTACCCCACTACCGGCGCCCCGCGCCCCGTGACTTGACACGGAACTTGAAAAAATCTGTCGACCGAAGCCGGGCGAGGCGCCAGTAGTGAAGTAGTGAAGGTCAAGGGTCAGAAAGATCCGTCCGCCAACCCGGACACATGGACCTGGCCGACGACCAGACGGTGGCTGCTAGCTTCCCTCGTGGGGCTAGTCGCCTGGAGGTACATGAACCAGCAGCGGCAACAACAGCGCGTCCCTCGCCCCATCGGCGCACGAAGGCGGGCCCCTCGCCAAGTAGCCCGGCTCCTGCCCGTCGGGCTTGCGCTCCTGCTCGCGGTCGCCTGCACCAGACCAGCCGAGGACGACGCACCCGCCCCGGCGGAACGGGCCGAGGAAACCCCGACGACGGCCACTGCCGAACAAGACGAGGACCAGACCGGGGACCCCGCCGAGGAGGCGCTCAAGGCCTACGAACAGTACCTGGGCGCGTTGACCCTGGCGCTCGGCGGCGCCGACCCGAACGACCCCCTCGACGAACACGCGACCGGCTTGGGACTGGAGACCGCCCGCGAACAGCTCCGCGCCAACGAGGCTGACGGGCTGATCGCCACCGGCACCCTCCAACCGTCCATTGAGGCATCCGATGTGACGGTGGACGGCGACGAGGCCACCCTCACCGACTGCATCCTCAACGACCTCGCCCACGTCCACGCGGACAACCCTGACGAAGTCGCGGAGCCCGCCAACGGCAACCGCCACCCCCTCACCGTCACCCTCACCCGCGACGGCGACGGCGACGGCGACGGGGACGGCGGCGGCTGGAAGGTCAGCGAAACTGCAGGCCCGGAACTCCGCGGCCCCGTGCCCGAAGGTGAAAGCTGCGCCCCACCAGCCCTCCAGCAGGAACTCCTGGACCAGTACGAGGCCTACTGGGACGCCCTCTACGCCGCGGGTGACCCGGGCAGCGGGCAACCAGCGGACCCCGATGCTGCCGTCCTGAGCGAAACGATGGTCGAGCCGCAATTGGAGTTCGCGAGGGAGTACCTGGAGGAGCTGAGGGCAGCAGGCCAGGTACTTCGTGGCCGTCCTGACACTGCCCCACAGGTACTCGCTGTTCTGGACTACGACACCTACGCGACGACCGTGGATTGCGTCATCGACCCTGAGGGCGAGGGTGTCTATGACGTATCGACGGGTGAGCGGATCCAGGGAGCTGGAGCCGACAACCGGACCCAGTACCTGACGGAAATGCGTCTCGACGGGACTGTCTGGAAGGTCGGCGACTTCCGCATCCAGGAGGAGGCCCAGTGCGTCCGTCCGGGCGAGTAGCCGGCACCCTCGTGGTGGCCATCGTGGCGTTCACGGCAGGAGCCGCCTCGGCATCAGCGGCACCAGGAGGGGAGTCAGGCCACGCTGGGTTCGCCCGGACAGCGACCGGAGCCGAGGTTGAAGCCGTGGGCCTCGTACAGCAACCAGGTAACGAGAGCAGTTCGGCCGCGAGGTCCGTATCAGACAGCGACGGAGGAGGCAGGTCGCGCTCTGGTGGAGGGAGTGGCGATCGCGGCTGCGTGTTGATTCCTTACCCGTCCGGTACTGCCCCCACGCCAGTGGGACCCGGCGAGACGGCTTACCAGAGGCTCTGCCCGTCCTCGTTCGGTGCAGGTTTGGATGCCGGTGGAGTGATGGTGCTTGAGCCCGGTTCCCCTGCGGATGCTGGCGGAGGCCCAGCGCCGGTCATCGATTCGCTGGAGCTGGCGCAGCGCGCGGCGGATGAGCTTGTGCTGGCCGAGCCGGTAGTGCGGTTCAACCCTGCCGGGGATCAGATTGTGCAGGTGCCGTCGTGGCTGTGGCTGGAGGGCGGTTGGGCCGAGCAGTCGGCGTCGGCGTCGGCAGGGCCGGTGACCTCGACGGTGACCGCGGTGCCGCAGCGGGTGCGCTGGTCGATGGGCAACGGTGACCGGGTTGTGTGTGAGGGGCCGGGAAGGCCCTACGAGCCGCGGTTCGCGGAGACGCCTGAGGCCACGGACTGCAAGTACACGTACCGCAACAGCTCCGCGGCTCGGCCCGGCGGGGCCCATCAGGTAAGGGCCTCGGTGGAGTGGAGCTTGACCTGGGCGGCGACGGGTGCGCCCGGCGGCGGCGACCTGGGCGTGGTTGAGATGACCACGGAGGTGCCGGTGCGGGTGTCCGAGCTGCAGGCGCTCGTCCAGTAACACGAGAGGGAGGCGGGCTGGAGATGACGATCGCCACGGACGTGGCGGCGACCAAGCCAGGCTGGCGGCAGGTGACCGATCCGTTACGCGTCGAGCCTCCCGCAGGAGCCCGCAGGGCACGGCTGTCGTGGATGGTGTTGGGGGTGCTGATCATCGCCGGGTGCGCGCTGGTCGCGGCGGTGTGGGCGGGCCGAGTGGCGGAGCGCACCCCGGCGCTGGCGCTGGCACGGGAGGTGGAGCGGGGGCAGGTGCTGACCGAGCAGGACCTCGCGGTGGTTAACGTCGCGGTTGACGGGCAGCTCGCGATCATCCCCGTCGAGCAGAGCGCGCAGGTCGTCGGCCGCTCGGCGGGGGCGAGCCTGCCGGCGGGGACGTTGCTGACCGAGCGGATGGTGGGCAGCGATCCGGGGTTGGGGCCGCAGGATCGGGTGGTGGGGTTGGCGTTGCAGCCGGGTGAGTACCCGACCGCGGCGCTGACGTCGGGCGATGAGGTGATGGTGATCCGCACCCCTGACGCGAACGCCGCGGGGGAGGAGGCGGCGGGCGGGACGGTGCTGGTCGGCTCGGCCACGGTGTACGCCGTCGAGGCGGTCGGCGAGACCTCCCCGGGGTTGCTGGTCTCGGTGGTGGTGGATGAGCCCTCGGCCGCGCCGGTGGCCTCCGCCGGTGCGCAGGGGCGGGCCCGGCTGGTGCTGATCGGGGGTGGCCGGTGACGCTGGTCGCGATGGCTTCGCTGAAGGCCTCGCCGGGGGTGACCACGGCGATGGTGGCGCTCGCCGCGGTGTGGCCTGCGGGCCGTCAGGTGCTGATGGTGGAGGCGGATCCGGACGGCGGGGTGCTGGCCGCGAGGTTCGGGCTGTCCACCGAGCCGGGGCTGGCCAGCGCCGCGCCGGGGCTGCGGCGGGAAGTCCGCTACCGGCTGGTGAGCCACATCCAGCGGCTGCCGGGCGGCGCCGCGGCGCTGTTCGGGCCGTCCTCGCCGGACCAGGCGCGGTTGATCGTGACCGCCTGCGCCGGGCGGCTGTGCCAGACGTTGGCGGAGGCGGGCGAGGATGCGCTTGTGGACTGCGGTCGGCTGGTCGCCGGTTCGCCCGCGATGCCGGTCGCGGCGGCGGCGGATCTGCTGGTGCTGGTGGCCCGCCCTCGCCTCGACGAGTTGCAGCACCTGGCGCACCGCCTCCCGGCGCTGCTGCAGACCAGCCGCAACGTCGGCCTGGTCCTGATCGGCGGCTCGCCGTACGGCCCCGCAGAGGTCGAACACGCGCTGGACGAAGAGATGACCTTCGTCGCCCAGCTCGCGGATGATCCGCGCGCGGCGGCCGCGCTCAACGGTCATGGCGGCGCAAGTGTGCGGCGGCTGGCTCACTCGCAGCTGGTGCGCAGCGCTCGCAGTGTCGTGCGGCAGGTGCTGTCGGTGCTGCCGGTCACCGAGCCGGAGCGGGTCGCAAAGCCGTCCGCGTCGTGGGAGGTGACCGCCCGATGAGCTCGGGGAACGGGTCGGTTCCCGCGCCGTCGCATCGGCTGGCGGTGGCGGTGGATCAGGGGCTGGTGCGCAGGTTGCAGGCGCAGGTTGCCGAGCAGCTGACCGAGCGGCAGTCCGATCCGGCAGGCCGGCTGTCGGCTGCCGACCAGCGGCTGTTCGCCCGGAACCTGATCGCTGAGGCGATCGATGGTGACACGCAGGCGCGGCTGCGAGACGGCGAGCCGTTGCGCACTGAGGCCGAGGAGGACGCGCTCGCCCAGGCGGTGTTCGACCGCCTGTTCGGCCTGGGACGGCTGCAGCATCTGTTGGATGATCCCACGATCAGCGACATCGAGATCAACGGCCACGACCGTGTCTTCGTCGCCTACCGCGACGGCCGAAAGCTGCCCGCTGACCATGTCGCGGACAGCGACGCGGAGCTGATCGGCCTGGTCCGACTGGCCGCCGCTCGGATGGGCCGCACCGAGCGGCGTTTCGACGCCGCGCAACCCGAGCTGCGGCTCCAACTTCCCGACGGGTCGCGGCTGCACGCGGTCATGGAGGTCTCCGGACGGCCCTGTGTCAGCATCCGCCGGCACGACTTCGAGCTGTCGTTTCTGCCCCAGCTCACCGAGCGGGGGATGATCGGCCGGCCGCTCGAGGCGTTCCTGCGTGCCGCGGTGCTCGCGCGGAAGAACATCGTGGTGTCCGGCGCGATCGGCGCCGGCAAGACCACCCTGCTGCGCGCGCTGATCAACGAGATCCCCGCCCGCGAACGGCTGATCACCATCGAGGACAACCTCGAGCTCGACATTGACCGGTTCCCGGACCTGCACCCCAACGTGGTCACGCTGGAGACGCGGGAGGCCAACACCGAAGGGCTTGGCGCGGTCACGCTGGAGTCGCTGGTGCGGATGAGCCTGCGGATGAACCCTGACCGGGTGTTCGTCGGTGAGGTCTCCGGGCCCGAGATGCTGCCGATGCTGCTGGCCATGACCCAGGGGCGCGACGGGTCGATGTGCACCATCCACGCCCACAGCGCCCGCGGCGTCGCCGCCCGCTTCGAGCAGTTCGGGCTGCTGCTGCCCCAACAGCTGTCCGCTGAAGCCACCGCACGGCTGGTCGCCAACGCGGTCGACTTCGTGGTCCACATCGGCGGTGACCGCACCGCGTCCGGACGTCACGAGCGGCACCGCACCGTCGAGGCGGTGCTGGAGGTCGTGGACGCCGACGGCCAGCAACTGGTCGCCAACGAGGTGTTCACCCCCGACGGCGGAGGCGTGGCCCGTCCCGCGCCGGGGCTGCCGTTGCGGCAGAGCAGCATGGCGCAGCTGGCCGCCGCCGGGCTGGACCCCGGATGGTTGGGAGTGCGGCGGTGATCCTGGTCGCCGCGGCGGTTGGCGCGCTCGGGGGTCTCGGGCTGCTGTTGGTCATCGTCGGGCTGCGCGGGATCCCATCACGACCGGCGGGCAAAGCCGGGCCGCAGCGGCGGTCGTGGCGGTCGCAGCGGTGGCTGCTCAGGGCCGGCGGGGCGTTCGCCGCCGCCGTGGTGATGCTGGCGGTCACCGGGTGGGTTGCCGCCGCGGCGTTCGCGGCCGCCGCGACGGTCGCGCTGCCGCGGGTCCTGGCCGGCGGCGGGCAGCGGCGGGCGGCCGCCGAGAAGACCGAGGCGATCGCCCGGTGGGCGGAGATGCTCCGCGACAGCATGGCGGGCGCGATGGGCCTGGAGGAGGCGATCAACGTGACCGCCGCGGTCGCGCCCCGGCCGATCGCATCCGAGGTCGACCGGCTGGCGGTCCGTCTCGAACGGTGGCCGCTGCCCGCCGCGCTGCGCCAGTTCGGCATGGACCTCTCCGATCCCGCGGGCGACCTCCTCGTCGCCGCGCTGATCACTGCCGCCACTAAACAGACCCGGCAGGTCGGCCGGCTGCTGGGCGAACTGGCCGTCTCCACCCGCAACGTGGCGCGCATGCATGAGCGTGTCGAGGCCAGCCGGGCCGGGATCCGCTCAGCGGTGCGGATGATCACCATCACCGTGCTCGGGTTCGTCGCCGGCCTGATCGTGCTGGCCCGCTCCTACCTTGAGCCCTACGACACCGTCGCTGGGCAGGTGTGGCTGGTCCTGGTGGCTGGCACGTTCGCCGGCGCGTTTCTCATGCTCGGTCGGATGGCCGTCATCCGGATGCCGCCGCGCAGCTTCGCGGTCCCCCAGGAGGAGGGCTGATGCCCGCCGCGATGCTGCTCGGCGCCATCGTGGGGCTGGGGATGCTGGCGGTCGCCCGCGGGCTGACCGGCCACCACCCGCCGCTGGTGCGGGCGCTGGCCGGTCTCGACCGGCCCCGCCCGCCCGCTGACAGCGCGCACACGCCGGTCGGTCGGGTCAAGCAGCGGCTCGCCAGGCGGCTGGTCGCTCAGGCGGAGACGGCGGGGGTGGACGCCCGCAACCTGGCCGCGGACCTGCGGATCGCCGAACGCAGCGTCGAGCAGCACATGCTCGCCAAGCTGGGCGCCGCGGTCGCCCTCGGGTCGCTTCCGCCGCTCGGCGTGCTCGGCGCCCGCCTCGGCGGGGTGGACGCGTCAATGGCGCTGCCGGTCCTTCCCGGCCTGGTCTTGACCGTGGTCGGGTTCGTGGTCCCGGATCTGGACATCCGCAGCCGTGCGAAGGAGCGCCGTGAGGAGTTCCGCCACACGCTCACCAGCTACCTGGATCTCGTGGCGATCCTGCTCGCCGGCGGCGCCGGCACCGAGACCGCCCTGTACAGCGCGGCCGAGCTCGGCCAGGGCTGGGGGTTCACCCAGCTCCGAGAGGCTTTGGACCGCTGCCGGCTGACCGGCGAGACCCCCTGGCAGAGTCTGGCCCGCCTCGGCGAGGAACTCGACGTCGCCGACCTCGGGGAGCTGGCCGCCACCACCGGGTTGGCCGGTGAGCAGGGCGCCCGGGTGCGGGAGTCGCTGGCCGCCCGGGCGGTGTCCATGCGCGCCACCCAGCTCGCCGAGCTCGAAGCGCACGCCGAGGCGGCGACCGAGCGGATGACCCTGCCGATGGTCGTGCTGGCCTTCGCGTTCGTGCTGTTCATCGGGTTCCCCGCCGTCCAGCAGATCCTCGGGGGCCTATGACCGCACCACACAACCAGCACCCACCAACGTTCCAGTGAGTACCAGGAAAGGAGCTCGTGATGCTGACCTACCTGCTCGGGCTGGCGCAGCTGCTGTGGCTGCGCAGCGAGCCGGTGCACGACGAACGAGGCGGCCCCACCACCGAGATTGTGATCATCACCGCCGCGCTCGCCGCTGTCGCCCTGACCGTGACCGCGATCATCGTGTCCGGGGTCACGGGCAGAGCAGAGTCGATCGACTTCGGCCCCTAGCAGCCGGTGCCGGTTGGGACGAGGAGGGCACCAGCACCACCGAGCTGGTCCTGGTGATGCCCGTCGTGCTGTTCATGGTGCTGCTCGCCGTGCAGTTCGGGCTGCACCTGCACGCCGCCCAGGTCGTGGAAGCAGCCGCCCAGGAGGGGCTGCAGGCCGCCCGCGGAGAGGTCGCAACCGCTGCCGAGGGCCAGACCCGAGCAGCCGGGTTCATCGCCTCCACCGGGGGTGTGCAGTCGCCCGCAGTGACCGCCACCCGCTCGGCGGACACGGCCACCGTCACCGTCACCGGCAGCGCCCCTCAGGTCGTCCCCGGTCTGGCTTTGCAGGTCTCCAGCGTCGCCAGCGGCCCCGTCGAACGGTTCATCCCGGAGCCCGAACGTGGTACGTGACGAGGACGGCAGCCTGTCACTGGAGCTGGTGCTGGTCACCCCGGCGCTGATCCTGCTGCTGCTGTTCGTGGTCTTCGCCGGCCGGCTGGGCTCAGCATCGGCCGACGTGGCGCAGGCCACCGCCCAAGCCGCCCGCGCGGCCTCCCTGCAAGGACAACCGGGCGCAGCGGCCGCAGCCGCCGATGCCGCGGTCGCCGACAACCTGAACGCCAGCGGCGTTGACTGCGCCGCGCTCGACGTGGCCGTGGACACTTCGGCGTTCGCGCCGGGCGGCACCGTCACGGTCCGCGTCCGCTGCTCGGTCGCGCTCGCCGACATCGCCGGCGCCTTGCCCGGCACCCGGGCGCTGACCGCCGAATCCGTACAAGTCATCGACACCTACCGCGGAGAAGGAGGATGAGGACGATGAGCCGCCGCTTCCACGCCGACCAAGGCAGCATCAGCGCGTTCGTGGTGATCCTGGCCGCCACCCTGGTCCTGGTCGCAGGTCTTGTCCTTGACGGCGGCCGGATCATCTCCGCCCGCCGCGAGGTCTCCGACGTCGCGCAGAACGCCGCCCGCGCCGGCGCCCAAGCCATCAGCCTCGCCGAGGCCCGAGCCGGCACCACCACGGTTGACCCGGGCGCCGCGACCGCCGCCGTGGCCGCCTACCTCGCCCGCACCGGTCACCGCGGATCCCCACGAGTCACCGGCGACACCGTCGAGGTGACCGTGGTCGACACCGTGCCCATGCTGCTGCTCAGCATCGCCAGCGTGGGCGACCGCACCGTGCACGCCGTCGAGACGGCCCGCATCGTGCAGGGCGTCACCGGAGCGGAGAGCTGATGCGTACCCGACTGCCCGACTTCGCCCGAGGGCTGCTCGCCCTGACCGCGCTCCTCGCGCTCCTCGGCGGTGTCCCCGCCGCGCTGGTCACCCAGGTCGGCTGGCCGCTGCCCACCGCCATTCCCTCCCGCGACGCCGTCGTCGGCGCGGTCCGCTACGGCCAGGTCGCTGACGCCACCCTGATCAAGGTGCTGGCCGTCATCGTCTGGACCGCCTGGGCGCAGCTGGCCGTCGCCGTGACCGTCGAGACCTCAGCGGTCGTCCGGGGCCGGACCACCAACCGCATCCCCGGGATCGGCGCTATGCAGCTGGCGGCCTCGCGGCTGGTGCCGGCCGCCATGCTCGTGTTCTCCTCGTTCGACGCCCCACCGGCGACCGCCGATCCCGGCGCGCACCTCGAGCCGTCCACCGCCGCCGCAGCAGCCGCCGCCCCAGAAGACCCCGTCGCGGACACCGCATTGCCCGCGGACACCGCGGCGTCCGCTGCGCCCGACGGCGCCGAACCCGCGTCCAGCCGCGCGCGACCCGCCGATCGGCTGTATGAGGTCCAGCGCGGCGACACGCTGTGGGGGCTTGCCGAGCGGGCCCTCGGCGACGGCCACCGCTGGTCGGAGATCCGCGACCTCAACGCCGGCCGGCCCCAACCGGACGGGGGCGCCCTCGCGCCCGACGGCGAGACGATCCGTCGTGGCTGGCGGCTCGTCCTGCCCGGCCACCCTCAGCTGTCCGCCCAGCCGGATCCCGGTCGGCGTCTCGGCTCGGTCGTTGTCGAACCCGGCGACACCCTGTCCGGCATCGCCCAGCGGGCCTACGGCAGCGGCGACGCGTACCCGGTCATCTTCGACGCCAACGCCGGGCGGCCCCAACCCGACGGCGCCACGCTCGCCGATCCCGACCTTATCCGTCCCGGTTGGCGACTCGACATCCCCGACGTCGCCACCGGCGCCTCGCCCACCCAGGACAAGGACACCGCGCCCCCGGCGGACGCGGGCTCATCCCTTGATCCGCCCAGTGCAGGCGCCGTGCCCGACGACCAAGCCGCCGCCCAAGACGCCGCCCCTGCCGACGAGCTATCCGCTCCCGACCCTCGCCTGCGGGAGACGGATCGGCCCGGCTCAACCGTGACCGGCATCCGGCCGCGGCCGACCCCCGCGGCCGGGTCTCCTCACCCGCAACCCACCCCAACGACGGCCCCGACGCTGGACCCGGCTGCCGAGCCCGTCGACTCATCGGGCGGGGATGCGATCCGGCCGGTGATGATCGGCGTCTCCTCGCTGGTTGCCGGCACCCTGTTGTGGGCTCTGACCCGCTTGCGGGGCCGCCAGCTCCGGCGGCGCCGGCCCGACCACGACCTGCCCACGCCGGGTCCCGAGCTGCGACAGGCCGAACGGCAATTCCGCGCAGCCGCCGCCGCCGATCAGCCCGTGGAGTGGCTGGATGCCACGCTGCGGCTGCTGACCGTCCGGCTCCGAGAAAGGCAACCCACGACCGGCACGCCGCCTTCGGTGCTCAGCGTCCGACCTGGAGCGCTCGGCGTCGAGACCCTGCTCGCACAGCCCGACCACAACCCACCAGCCGGCTTCCAGGCCGCCGACGGCGGCTACACCTGGAAGCTCGACCCGGCCATACCCCTGGAGAAGCTGCAGGAGGCCGCGGCAGACGCGCCTCCCATCACGCCCGCCATGGTGACCCTCGGCGCCACCCCCGAAGGGCCGCTGCTGGCCAACCTCGAGCACCTCGCGATCCTGTCCGTCGAGGGCCCCGACGAGCACGTGAAGGCCTTTATATCCGGGGTCACCGTCGAGCTGGCCACCGCCCCCTGGGCCGCCGGCGTCACCGTGCACCCTGTCGTCGGCCCCGATGACCCGCTCGCGGGCCTCCCCGGCGTGCAACCCGTCGCCGCGCTCGCCGAGATCGCGCCGACCCTGCAAGCGGTCGCCGAGGCCAACCGGGCGGCCATCGGCGCAGCAGAGACCACACTCGGCGCCCGAGCCGCCCCCGACGGCGAGGACTGGCCCGCCTCGGTGGTTGTCGTTCCCCGCCCTCACGAAGGTGATGAACAGGCGCTGGGTGACCTGCTGAACGCCGCCTCCAAGGCGGGCGGCGGCCTCGCGATGGTCGTAGCCGGAGCAGCAAGGGATGCGGTCTGGCGGCTGCAGATCAGCGACGACGGGACCGCCACTCTTGACCCGCTCGGGCTGCGCGTCACCGTCGCCGGGCTCGACCAGGCCGCCACCGCCGCAGCCGCGGGCCTGCTCGGCATCGCCTCCGCCGGAGACCATGCCCGACCCACCCCGCTGAACCCACCAGACCAGCCCGCCCGCAGCCAGGAGGAAGGCGACGAGGAGGACACGCCCGCGCTTCAGCCCCTCCCCGTCGAGGTCGCCGTCCTCGGACCCCCCGCCGTCACCGGCTGGGCCGCAGACGACGTCCGCCCCAAATCCGCAGAGATCGTCACCTACCTCGCCGTCAGGGGACGGCCGGTCCCCACCTACAAGCTGCAGACCGCGCTGTGGCCCAACGGCATCAACTACAACAGCTTCAAAACCACCATCAGCCGCACCCGCCACGCCCTCGGCGTCGACCGCCACAACGCCTTTCACCTGCCAGAAGCCAACGACGGCCGCTACCGGCTCGGCCCCGACGTCGGCTGCGACTGGACCCGCTTCCAAACCCTTGTCGCAGCCGCCCGCACCGCCGCGCCGGCACGGGCCGGCGTGGTGCTCCGCAACGCCCTCACCCTGGTTCGGGGAACGCCCTTCGACGGCGCCGCCGGCAGCGGCTACCAGTGGGTCTACGACGAGCAGATCATCTCCGAGATCGAGGTCGCCGCCGTCGACGCCGCCCACCGCCTCGCCGAACTCGCCCTCGACACCGAAGACGCCGACCTGGCCATCTGGGCCGCCCGCCAAGGCCACCTCGTCACCCCCGGCCACGAAGGGCTCTACCGCGCCCGCATGCGCGCCCACGCCCTCGCCGGCGACCTCGACGCCGTCCACCAAACCTTCCGCGAAGCCCAACGCGCCGCCCAAGCCCTCGACCCGCTCGACGACGTCCAACCCGACACCCACCAGCTCTACCACCAACTCACCCGCCGACAGCAAGCCGCGAGCGGAGCATGAGTACGGCCTCGCCAGTCACAACCGCCCGGTGAGGGCGGCGTCCAACCCAGCCGCCGAGGCGACGTCAGGGATGGTTGCGCGGATGCCTCTAATCCGGGTGAGGCAGTCCGCCTGGTGGCGTCGACAACAAGGGCGCTTATCCACGGCCCAGCGTGATCACCGTGGCCTGCTGCGCGGCATGCCGATTTGCCTACCAGGGGTGTGGGCGGGTCGACCGACCTGGTAGTAGGGGCGGGCGTGGAGGTGTGCGGGTGGGAGGGTGCCGTGGATGAGGAGGGCTTGGCCGGGGGCGATTCGGCGGAGCAGGTCGGCGGGGAGGAGTTTGGCGGTGGTGGCGGTGTGGCTGATCGACCGTGACGCTTGTCCGGTGAGGTGGTGGGCGTCGGCGGTGACGGAGCGTTGTTGGAGCTCTTCGTCTGGTCGGCCCCGCGTTTTCCGGACAGTAGCTAACAGGGGTTTCTATGCTGCGACCTGCACGTTCAGATATTCGTCGTGGACCTCTTGCGGGGTCCGGTAGCCAAGACCAGAGTGCAGACGCTGACGATTGTACCATC
>WHTQ01000203.1 GCA_009377645.1 Micromonosporaceae bacterium
CGCGAGGCGGACCCGCAGCTGCACACCCACGCGGTCATCTCCAACCTCGCCGAAACCGCCGACGGGCATCGCGCCGCGCTGGACGGCAGCCTGCTGTACCGGCACGCCGAAGCCACCGACGCGGTCTTCAAGGCCGCCCTCCGCGCCGAGCTGACCCGTCTGCTCGGGGTCGGCTGGGTGCTGCGCGGCGAGCAGTGGGAGATCGAGGGCATGCCCGGCGGGCTGTGCCGCCGCTGGTCCACCCGCAGCCTCCAAATCGACGTCCTCATGGCCGAACATGGTCTCTCCGGCGGCCGCGCCGCCCAGCAGGCCGCCTACGCCACCCGCAAGGCCAAGGCCGACACCGCCCCCCACGGCGAGGACCTCCACGACCGGTTCGACGCCGAGGCCCGCAACGCCGGCTACACGTCCGAGCAGATCCTCACCGCCACCCTCCACCGCCTCCACCCCCACACCCCGCCCCACCCCGCCGCAGCCAGCGGCGACGGCTCGACGCTCGGGCGGTCATCCGCCCTTGTCGGTCACGGTCGGCCGCTGGAGGCCCCCCGGCTCCACCTGGTCGCCGGGCAGGACGTCCGCACCCGGGCTCGGGCCGGAAACAGCGGAGCAGCTGACCCACCGCTTGGCGAGGCGGCCCAGGCGGTGGTCGCCGCGCTGGTCGGCCCGAACGGGTTGACCGAGAAGGCCTCAAGCTTCGGCCGCCGCGACGTCATCAACCACGCCGCCCGCCTCCTACCCCGCTACAGCCAACTCCCGGCCGCCACCGCGGGTGAGGCCCGCGAGCTGCTCGAGGCGATCGCCGACCGCGTCATCCGCGACGCCCGGGTGATTCCCCTGCTGGACCCTGCCGCGCGGACCTCCGGGGAGATCATCCGCCCCCGCGACGCCGACGGCCGGGTCCTGCGGGAGGTGTGCACCCACACCGAGCGGCGCTACTCCACCGTCGATCTGCTCGCTGCTGAACACGAACTCCTCCAACGCGCCCAAGCCCGCCAGACCGCCAACGTGGCGGTCGTCGACCCCGAGCAGGTGGACGCGGCGCTGGCCGCATACCCTGACCTGGACGCCGACCAGCAAGCCATGGTCAGAAGGCTTGCGTCCTCCGGCGCCGGGGTGGACGTCGTGGTCGGCAAGGCCGGCACCGGCAAGACCACCGCCATGCGCGCCTACGGCGAGGCTGCCCGCCGCGCCGGCGTCCAGGTCCTCGGGGTCGCCCCGTCGGCGACCGCCGCCCACCAACTCGCCACCTCGGCGGGGATCGCCGCGTGCACCCTCGACAAGCTCCTCGTCGAAGTCGACCACGGCCACCGGCGCCTGCC
>WHTQ01000041.1 GCA_009377645.1 Micromonosporaceae bacterium
GCAGAGCCGGCGGGGACGGCGGACTAGAAGCCCTTCGCGTCCTCAAACGGCGCCTCTCCGACGTCATCTACCAAGCCCTACGCGCCGACCTCAACGCCCGGGAACCAACCGCCGCTTGACAGAGGAGCAATCCACAGTCCCGGATCCGGATGCAGGCTCAGCCTGGACTCACGGGCGAGGTTCGGCCGCGGACGGCGTGCCCGGAGCGCGGGACGGAACTGCGGCGGAACAGGACGTAACACCGCACCGCTCAGCATGGGTCAGGAACTCCAGCCGGTTGCCGTGGCCGTCCTCGTTGTACCAGCAGTACCCTGGCAGCTCGTCCTCGGCCCAGGCAACCGGATAGCCGGCGCCGGCCAGCCGGTCCAGGTCCGGCCACAGCAGGCCGGGATGCGCCTTGCGGCCGGCCGGAACCCGTCCTCCACCCCAGGTGCCGCTCGATGCCAGGCCCGGCGAACCAGCACCCGCCGCGGCCGGCAGCGCCGGCGGCTTCGGCAGCTCGGACATCCCCAGCAGGCCCACGTAGAAGGCGCGGGCGACATCCTCGGAGCCCGGCGGACATGCCAGCTGCATGTGGTGGATCATTGTCGTCATGGCAAACGCTGAACCAACCAACGACCGCGAACCGGCGCGGGAGCCGAACGACATCGCCCGGGTGCTGCTGGCCCGGATGAACGCCGGCGACATCGACGGAGTAGCGGCGCTGTACGAGCCGGATGCGGTGCTGGCGCTCCCGGACGGGACGGTCGCCGCCGGTCGCCCGGCGATCCGCGCGTTCTTCGCGAAGGCGCTCGCCGACCGGCCGACCTTCGTGCCGGGCGAGCAGCGCCCGGCACTGGTCTCCGGAGACCTGGCGCTGACGTCCTCTCGCCTGGCCAACGGCGCGGTGACCGCCGAGGTGGCCCGCCGCCAGCCCGACGGCACCTGGCTGTGGGCCGCCGACCAGCCCAGCGTCGAGTAGCGTCGCGGACTCGCTGGGCTTACATCCCGCCATGACGGGAAATAGCGCGAATCGCGTTTGTTAACAAATACTTCCATCGGCGAACAGTAGGGCTGGACGGCGTGTCCAGTGTCACTGTACGCTCCTCGCTCCAGCCGGCTCACGTCCGGAGCCGGGTGGCCCCGGAGTGGAAGGAGCGTCGGCGATGGGTCACGGTGAGGTCTCCCGACGGGACGTACTCAGGGCCGGCGCGATCGCCGGCGCCGCGGCCGGTGCCGCGGCCGTAGGTGCAGGGGCCGTTGGTGCGACGGCAGCCACCCCGGCGGCAGCCGGCAGTCGCCCCGGTGGGCCGCCCGGGCGGGGTGAGCGGCTGGCGCTGGTGAACGGCCGGATCCACACCATGGACTCGCAGGACCGGGTGGTGTCGGCCGTGCTGGTCGAGGACGGCAGGTTCACGCAGGTGGGCCACGACGTTCCAGCCCCCGGTGCCGGGCTGCGGGTGATCAACCTGCGGGGGCGCACGGTGGTGCCGGGGATCATCGACAACCACAACCACATGGTGCTGATGGGCAACCGGCCCGGCCACCACACTCCACTGGAGAACGCCGCCTCGATCGAGGACGTCCAGCAGACGTACGCGCAGCGCGCCCAGCAGATCCCGGACAGCGCCTGGATCACCACGATCGGCGGCTTCCACCGCAACCACCTGGTCCCACCGGGCGAGCCGCCCCGACTACCCACGCTGGCCGAGCTCGACGAGGCGGTCCCGGACCACCCGGCGTACCTCTCGGAGTCGTTCTCCGGCCCGTCGGCCACCAACACGCTGGGCAAGGCGTTCTTCGAGGACCTGGGCATCCCGGTCGGTGACGACGGCTCGATCGGGAGCGGCTCGCCGACCGGACAGGCCACACTGGCACTGCGCCAGCAGCTGCTCACCCCCGCGGAGCGCGAGCGCGGCACCCTCGACGCGCTGGCGTACGGGCTCGGCCTGGGCGTCACCACCCACCTGGACCAGGGCGCGTTCCAGGCCACCGGCACCCCCGCCGACGGCGCCGCGCACGAGGACAACTTCACGATGCACCTGCCGTTCCTGCGCGTGCACGCCGACCGAGGACTACCCGCCCGGGTGCAGATCAACTTCCTGCACATGGACCCGGAGCTGGAGGTGCCGACGCTGACCGAACGGCTCCGCAACGCGTTCCCGTTCTTCGGCGACGACCGGCTGCGCACCGGCGGGATCGGGGAGTTCTTCGCGCAGGGGCTCGGGGAAAACTGGCTGGAGGCGGCCCGACGGATCGCGCGGGCCGGGTGGCGCGGCGAGGTGCACTCGCTGTCCAGAACCGACTTCCAGACCGAGATCCAGGGGTTCGAGGCGGTCAACGCCGAGTTCGGCATCACCGACCTGCGGTGGGTGGTGGCGCACGTGCCGTTCATCACCGAGGAGTACGTGGCCCGGCTGGACGCGGTCGGCGGCGGGCTCAGCCTGACCGGCTGGCGCTACCTGGCCGGCTCTCCGTCGAGCAACGGCCCGCCGTTCCGGATGATCGTCGACAGTGGCATCCACGCGGGCATGAGCTCGGACGGGATGCAGATCGCACCGATGAACCCGTGGCTGCACATGTACTACGCGAGCACCGGCCGCAACGCCCGGGGCGAACTCATCAACGACGGGCAGCAGATCAGCCGGCGCGAGGTGCTGCGGCTCTACACCGCCGACAACGGGTGGTTCCTGCGCATGGAAGACCGGCTCGGCTCGATCGAGAGTGGCCGGCTCGCCGACCTGGTGGTGCTCGACCGCGACTACTTCACGGTTCCGGACGAGGACCTCAAGCACATCCGGTCGGAGCTGACCCTGGTCGGTGGCGAGATCGTGCACCAGGACCCGACCTCTGGCGGCTGATCACGGACCTGGGTCACGGACCTGGTCAGGGCATCTGCTCGTACGCGGGGAGGGTGAGGAACTCCTGGTACGAGTCGGCCAGCGCAACCTGCCGGAACAGGTTCGCCGCCGCCGCGTACCCGGTCGCGTCCCCGAGCTCGGCCAGCTCCTGCTCCAGGATCTCGTCGACCAGCGCCCGGGTGACCGCCCGGCCGTCGTCCAGCTCGACTCCGTTGTGGACCCACTGCCAGATCTGGGACCGGCAGATCTCGGCCGTCGCGGCGTCCTCCATCAGGTTGAAGATCGCCACCGCGCCGGTGCCGGCCAGCCAGGCGGCCAGGTACCGCAGGCCGACGCTCACGTTGCCCCGCAGCCCGGCCTCGGTGATCCCGCCCGGGGTCGAGGCGATGTCCAGCAGCTCGGCGGCGCCGACCCGGACCTCCTCCCGCAGCCGGTCCCGCTGCTCCGGCCGGTCCCCGAGCACCTGGTCGAACACCTCCCGGCAGACCGGCACCAGGTCCGGGTGGGCTACCCAGGAGCCGTCGAACCCGTCGGCCGACTCCCGCTGCTTGTCCTGCCGCACCTTCGCCAGCGCCCGCTCGTTGACCTCCGGGTCCCGCCGGCTCGGGATGAACGCCGCCATCCCGCCGATCGCGTGGGCGCCGCGCCGGTGGCAGGTGCGCACCAGCAGCTCGGTGTACGCGCGCATGAACGGGGCGGTCATGGTGACCGCGTTCCGCTCCGGGAGCACGAACTGGCGGCCCCGGGTCCGGAAGGTCTTGATGATGCTGAACAGGTAGTCCCACCGGCCGGCGTTCAGGCCGGCCGAGTGCTCCCGCAGCTCGTACAGGATCTCCTCCATCTGGAACGCGGCGCCGATGGTCTCGATCAGCACGGTGGCCCGGATCGTCCCGCGCGGGAGGCCCCGTAGCTCCTGCGCGGCCACGAACACGTCGTTCCAGAGCCGGGCCTCGGCGCGGTCCTGCAGCTTCGGGAGGTAGAAGTACGGCCCATGGCCGCGGTCGAGCTGGCGCTTGGCACAGTGGAAGAAGTAGAGACCGAAGTCGCACAGCGCGCCGGCGATCCGTTGCCCGTCCACGAGCAGGTGCTTCTCGTCCAGGTGCCAGCCGCGCGGCCGGACCACGATGGTGGCCAGCTCGGCGTCGGGTCGCAGCGCGTACGCCTTGCCGGTGCCCGGCTCCTCGAAGTCCACCCGCCGGTCCAGCGCGTCGACCAGGTTGAGCTGCCCGCCGACCAGGTTCTCCCATAGTGGAGTGTTCGCGTCCTCGAAGTCGGCCAGCCAGACCTTCGCGCCGCTGTTGAGCGCGTTCACCGTCATCTTCCGGTCGGTCGGGCCGGTGATCTCGACCCGGCGGTCGCGCAGCCCGGGCGCCGGGTTGGCCACCCGCCAGGCCGGGTCGTCGCGCACGCCCGCGGTCTCGGGCAGGAAGTCCAGCGTGCCGCCGGCGTCGATGGCCGCCTGCCGCTCCGCCCGAGCGGCCAGCAGCTCGGCCCGCCGGCCCTCGAAGTTCCGGTGCAGGGTGGCGAGGAACGCCAGCGCCTCGCCGGTCAGGATCTCCTCATACCGCGGATGATGCGCGCCGCGCACCTCGACACCGTCCGGCAACCGCATCGCGCTAGCCTAACCGGCCCCGGACTCTCCGGCAGCGTGGCGCTCCAGGAACGTGTAGACCTCGGTGTCGTCGACCCCTGGGAAGCTGCCCGGTGGCAGGGTCGCCAGCACGTGTGACGCGGCCCGGGCCGACGGCCAGCTCATCCCCTCCCAGCGCCGGGCAAGCTCGGCCGGCGGCTGCCGGCAGCAGGCCGGGTCGGGGCACCGGGAGGTGGCTCGGTTGGCGGTCTCCTGCCCGCGGAACCACTGCGACTCCCGGTACGGCACCCCCAGCGTGATCGCGAAGTCCCGCTCCCGGCCCGGGTCCACGTGCGAGACGCAGAAGTGGGTCCCGCCGGCGGTGTCGGTGTACTGGTAGTAGATCGAGTACGGGTCGGGGGCGGCGAACACCCGCCGGCCGGCCCAGTGCCGGCACATCCGCTGGCCCTCGATCGCCCCGAGCGGGTCGGCCGGGAACGCCAGCCCGTCGTTCTCGTACGCCTTGTAGATGGTCCCCCGCTCGTCGTTGCGCACGAAGTGGCAGGCGATCTGCAGGTGCTCGGTGACCAGGTTGGTGAACCGGTGGCAGGCCATCTCGTAGGAGACCGCGAACAGGTCCCGCAGGTCCTCGACCGCCAGGTCCCGGTGCCCCTTGGCGGCGGTCAGGAACGGCACCGCGGCCTGCTCCGGCACCAGCACCGCGGCGGCGAAGTAGTTGGCCTCGATCCGCTGCCGCAGGAAGTCGAAGTAGCTCTCGGGCTGGGCGTGGCCCAGCACCACGTGCCCGAGCGTCTGCAGCACGATGGTGGCGGCGGTGTGCATCCCCATCGGAGCCCGCCGCACGTAGATCCGGCGGTGGTGCAGGTCGGCGATCGAGCGCACCGACCACGGCAGGTCCTCCGCGTAGCGCAGCCCGAACCCGTGGGTGGCCAGGATGCTGCGCAGCATCGCCTGGGACAGCGCACCGCCCTGGTGCCCGACCGGCTCCAGGGTACGGGTGGCCGCCCGCTCGATGTCGGCGAAGTAGTTGCCGCGTTCCCGCATCATCTGCCGCAGCTCGGTGTTGGCCTGCCGGGCCTCCTCCGGGGTGGCGGTGCGCATGGCGTCGCGCCGGCGCAGCTCGCCGTAGAGCGCCACGATGTGCTCCAGCACGTCGTTGCCGACCCGGCGGGTGACTTTCAGCGGCGGCAGGCCCAGCTCGGCCAGCGCCGGGTCGGTGGCCGCCTGGGCGAACGTGATCTCCAGCTCCGCGCGCCGGTTCGGCGGCTCCCGGTCCAGCAGCTGCTCGGTGCTGACCTGCAGCGCACCGGCCAGCGCCCGCAGCAGCGACAGCTTCGGCTCGCGCCGCCCGTTCTCCAGCGCCGACAGCGCCGAGGGCGCCCGCCCGACCTGCTGCCCGAGCGCGGCCAGCGTCAGCCCGCGGGCCAGCCGGTAGTGGCGCAGCCGCTGGCCGAACGTGGGGAGGTCCAGCTCCTCGGGCATGAGTTCACGATAACGGAAGAATCGCAGAACTTCATCTGCGTACTCGCTAGTAACCGCCGTCTGAGCCCGCCATGCTGCAGGTATCGCGAAACGCTTCAGATTCGTGCGGCGGGGATCGGAGGTAGGGGGATGACCAGGACAGTCGAACTCGGATCGACGGCGGCCGAGGAGCTGCGCACCCAGTGGCGCACCGATCCGAGGTGGGCCGGCGTCACCCGGCCGTACCTCCCGGAGGACGTGATCCGGCTGCGTGGCAGCGTCCAGGAGGAGCACACGCTGGCCCGGCTCGGGGCGCAGCGGTTGTGGCGGCTGCTGCACGAGGAGGACTACGTTCCCACGCTCGGGGCGCTCACCGGCGGGCAGGCGGTGCAGCAGGTCCGGGCCGGGCTGAAGGCGATCTACGTGTCCGGCTGGCAGGTCGCCGCCGACGCGAACACCGCCGGGCAGACCTACCCGGACCAGAGCCTGTACCCGGTCAACTCGGTCCCGCAGCTGGTCCGGCGGATCAACAACGCCCTGCTGCGGGCGGACCGGATCAGCTGGTCGGAACAGGACGAGGAGGCGCCGTACTGGCTGGCGCCGATCGTCGCCGACGCGGAGGCCGGGTTCGGCGGCGTGCTGAACGCGTACGAGCTGATGGCCGCGATGATCGCCGCCGGCGCCGCCGGCGTGCACTGGGAGGACCAGCTCGCCGCCGAGAAGAAGTGCGGCCACCTGGGCGGGAAGGTGCTGATCCCGACCGGGGCGCAGATCCGGACCCTGACCGCGGCCCGGCTGGCCGCCGACGTGGCCGGGGTGCCCAGCCTGGTGGTGGCGCGCACCGACGCCGAGTCGGCCACCCTGCTCACCAGCGACGTGGACGAACGGGACCAGCCGTTCCTGACCGGCGAGCGGACCGCCGAAGGGTTCCACCGGGTGGCGAGCGGCCTGGCGGCGTGCATAGCCCGCGGGCTCGCGTACGCGCCCTACGCCGATCTGCTGTGGATGGAGACCTCGACCCCGGACCTGGACACCGCCCGGGCGTTCGCCGAGGCGATTAAGGCGGAGCACCCGGACCAGCTGCTGGCCTACAACTGCTCGCCGTCGTTCCACTGGCGGGCGCATCTGGACGAGCCGACCATCGCCCGGTTCCAGAAGGAGCTCGGGCAGCTCGGGTACGCGTTCCAGTTCATCACGCTGGCCGGCTTCCACTCGCTCAACCACGGCATGTTCGCGCTGGCGCAGGAGTACGCGCAGACCGGGATGAGCGCGTACGTGGGGCTGCAGCAGGCCGAGCTCGCCGCCGAGCAGCTCGGCTACACCGCCACCCGGCACCAGCGGGAGGTCGGCACCGGTTACTTCGATCTGGTCGCCACCGCGGTCGCGCCGGCCGCCTCGACGGTCGCGCTGGCCGGCTCCACCGAGCGGTCCCAGTTCTAGTCTTGTGATCAGCGCCACCCGTCCGCGGCCGGGCGGGTGGGGCCGGCAATAGTAGGGAGGTCGGATCCGCCAGCGAAGGGGACGTGGATGGCCAGCCGGCCGGTGCTGCTGACAGCCGAGGACGACCCGGCGGTGAGCCGGGCGATCGCCCGTGACCTGCGCCGCCGGTACGGCCAGACCCACCGGGTGGTACGGGCGGCCAGTGGCCCGGCGGCGCTGGAGGCGCTGCGGGAGCTGACCCTGCGGGGCGAGGCCACGGCGGTGATCATGGCCGACTACCGGATGCCCGGGATGAGCGGGGTGGACCTGCTGGAGCAGGCGATGGACATCCAGCCGGCGGCCAAGCGGGTGCTGCTGACCGCCTACGCCGACACCGACGCGGCGATCCGGGCGATCAACGAGGTCGATCTCGACCACTACCTGCTCAAGCCGTGGGACCCGCCGGAGGACCGGCTCTACCCGGTGCTGGACGAGCTGCTGGAGCAGTGGGCGCGGCACGCCCGCCCCGGCTTCGACGGCGCCACCCTGCTCGGGCACCAGTGGTCGGACAAGACCCAGCAGCTTAAGGAGTTCCTGGCCAGCAACCAGGTGCCGTACCGGCACCTGCGGGACCCGGAGGCGGCCGCGGTACGGCGGGCCGCCGGGCTGTCCGATGCCGACCTGCCGGCGGTGGTGATGCCGGACGGGGTGGTGCTGCGGCGACCCGGCCTGCGGGAGCTGGCGCAGCGGTGCGGGCTGGCCACCACCGCCGGCAGCCAGCTCTACGACGTGGTGGTGATCGGCGGCGGGCCGGCCGGGCTCGGCGCGGCGGTGTACGCGGCCAGCGAGGGGCTGCGGACCCTGCTGGTGGAACAGTCGGCGATCGGCGGGCAGGCCGGGCAGAGCAGCCTGATCGAGAACTACCTCGGCTTCCCGCGCGGCGTGTCCGGCTCCGAGCTGGCCCAGCGGGCCCGGGACCAGGCGGTCCGGTTCGCGGTCGAGGCGCTGACCACGGCCGAGGTGGTGGGGGTGGTGCCGCACGGTGACGGCCGGGTGGTGCGGTTCCGGGACGGTGGCGAGGTGACCGCGCACGCGGTGGTGCTCGCCACCGGGGTGTCCTGGCAACGGCTGCCGGCCGCCGGCGCCGAGACGCTGGCCGGCCGCGGGATCTACTACGGCGCCACCGCCCACGAGGCCGCCAGCTGCGCCGGGGAGGAGGTCTACCTGGTCGGCGGGGCGAACTCGGCCGGGCAGGCGGCGCTGCACTTCGCCCGGTACGCGAAGCGGGTGGTGATGCTGGTGCGCGGCCCGGACCTGCGACGCGGCATGTCCGAGTATCTGGTCGCCCGGATCGAGGCCCACCCGGCTATCGAGGTGCGCACCGGCACCGAGGTGCGCTCGGCCGAGGGCGACGGCCGGCTGGAGCGGCTGGTGCTGGCCGAGCCGGGCACCGGGCGGCGGGAGGTGGTTCCGGCCACCCGGCTGTTCGTGTTCATCGGCGCGTCGCCGCCGACCGGCTGGCTGGGCGAGGCGTTCCAGCGCGACCCGCGGGGGTTCCTGCTGACCGGTCCGGCGCTGCTCGGCGAGGACGGGCAGCCGCCGCCGTCCTGGCCGCTGACCCGCGACCCGTACCACCTGGAGTCCAGCGTCCCGGGGGTGTTCGTGGCCGGCGACGTGCGGGCCGAGTCGGTCAAGCGGGTCGCCTCCGCGGTCGGGGAGGGCGCGATGGCGGTCACCCTGATCCACCGGTACCTGGAGACGATATGACCACTGTCGACATCGACATCGCCGAGCTGCGCTCGCTGTTCCTGTTCGAGGCGCTCTCCGACGAGCAGCTGGCCTGGATCGCGGAACGCGCCGAGGTGCGGGCCTTCGACACCGGGACGGCCGTCCTCCGGGAGGGCGAACCGGCCGAGGCGCTGTGGGTGCTGCTGGACGGCGGGCTGCGGCTGACCCGGCGGGCGGCCGGCGAGGAGGCGACCCTCAACGAGACCGACCAGCGGGGCGCGTACGCGGGCGCGACCCGCGCGTACACCGGCGCATTGGGCGGGGTGGGCGGGTTTCCGGACACGCCTACCGCAGGGTACCCGCACTCGATGGTCGCCACCCGGCCGAGCCGGTTCCTGCGGCTGCCGGCGACCGACTTCGCGACCCTTGTGCACGAGTGGTTCCCGATGGCCGTGCACCTGCTGGACGGGCTGTATACGGGGATCCGCAACTCCGAGGCGACCGTACGGCAGCGGGAGCATCTGGCCCAGCTCGGGCACCTGGCGGCCAACCTGGCGCACGAGCTGAACAACCCGGCCGCCGCCACCGTCCGGGCCACTGCCCAGCTGCGCACCCGGGTGGCCGGGATGCGGCACAAGCTTGGCCTGATCGCCGACCAGAACCTCGACCGGGCGCTGCTGGCCCGGCTGGTGGCGCGGCAGGAGGCGGCGGTGGAGCGGGCGGCCAAGCAGCGGGCGCCGCTGACCGCGATCGAGGAGAGCGACCTGGAGGACACGCTGTCGGACCAGCTCGACGGGCTCGGCGTGGCCGGCTCGTACGAGCTGGCCCCGGTGTTCGCCGCCGCCGGGCTGGACCCGGCCTGGCTGGCCGAGGTGGCCGGCGAGGTCGGGCCGGACGCGCAGGACGGCGCGCTGCGCTGGCTCGCGTACACATTGGAGACTGAGGCGCTGATGGACGAGATCGAGGACGCCTCGACCCGGATCTCGACGCTAGTCGCCGCCGTCAAGCAGTACTCGCACCTGGACCAGGCCACCCACCAGGAGGTCGACCTGCGGCCGGGGCTGGACAGCACCGTGGTGATGCTCGGGCACAAGCTAGCGCAGGTGCAGGTGGAGCGGGACTACGACCCGCAGCTGCCGCCGGTGCCCGCGTACGCCTCGGAGCTGAACCAGGTCTGGACCAACCTGATCGACAACGCGACCGACGCGATGGCCGGGCACGGTGTGCTGGAGCTGCGCACCTACCGGGAGGGCGATTTCGCGGTTGTGACCATCACCGACCACGGCCCCGGTATCGTGGAGGAGGTGCGGAGCCGGGTGTTCGAGCCGTTCGTGACCACCAAGCCGGCCGGGCAGGGCAGCGGCCTGGGGCTGGACAGCGCCCGGCGGATCGTCGAGCGCCGGCACGGCGGCGCGCTGTCGTTCACCACCGGTCCGGAGGGCACCACGTTCACGGTCCGGCTGCCGCTGAGCGCCGGAGGTGGGTGATGACGCAGCCGCGGTGGCGGGCCGAGCCGGTGGACGGCCACCAGCCGGTGTGCACTCACCAGCCCGGGCTGCCGGAGCCGGTGTCGGTGGCCGCCGCCACCGAGTGCGAGGACTGCGTGCGGGAGGGCACCAGCTGGGTGCACCTGCGGCGCTGCCTGGCCTGCCAGCACGTGGGCTGCTGCGACAGCTCGCCGCAGCGGCACGCCACGTCGCACTGGCAGGCCGCCACCCACCCGGTGGTCGCCTCCGCCGAGCCGGGTGAGCGCTGGGCGTGGTGCTACGCCGACGAGGTGCTGCTGGTCCCGGCCAGCTGACCCGTCCTCGGTCGGCCCTCAGTCGCAGGGGTCGAGCCGGGCGGGCTCGGTCTCGGCCCGCTGCCCGTTCTCGGCCACCACCGACACCGACCACTCGACCCGGCTCCGGCCGGACAGCCGATCGGTCTCGAACCGCGCGGTCGACCCGTCGACGGACATCCGCTCCGTATCCGGCTGCGACGACCCCACCTGGTAGGTCACATGGGCGCGTTCGATCGGTTTGCTGGCGCTCGCGGTGAACCTGAGGTAGTAGGACCCGAGCAGCCCGCAGTTGAACGAGTCACCGTCGGCCTCGACGGTCAGCGGTGGCGGCCGGCTGGTGTCCGGGGGTGGGGGCGGCGGGGGCGGCGGTTCCGAGCTCGGAGACGGTGACGGTGACGGTGTGGGACTGGCGGTGGGCGTCGGGCTCGGAGTCGGGGTGGGACTCGGGCTCGGGGTCGGGCTGCCGGTCGGCGAGGCCACCGCCGACCGGCTGGGAACGGGCGGCGGTTCGGCGGCCCCGGGGGGCGGCTCCGATGCCGGGAGCAGCGCGCCGCCGGCACCGGCCAGCAGCGCCGCCACCGCCACCGCGGCCACCCCGGCGACCACCACCCGGCGGCGCTGGCGCTGGTCCAGCGGTCGCGGAAAGCCGGTGCGCCGGTCGAACCGGCCCGCCCGGCGGAGGATCGCGGCCCGTTCCAGCCCGAGACCGGGATCCAGGCAGGTCAGCTCCAGCCGCGGCCACAACAGGGCCGGTGGGGCCAGGAACGGCAGCGCCGCGTACGCGGTGAACAGCTCCGCCGGAGGCGGCTGCCGGTGTAGCCACACCGCGCAGCCCTCACATGACTCGATGTGCCGGGTGATCCGCTTGCGCAGCAGCGCGGTCAGCCGCCCGTCCCACCTGGACAGCAGCCCGGCCAGCCGTGGGCAGTCCGTCCCTCCGGACTGCGCCACCAGCAGCGCGTCGAGCGCCTGTTCCAGCAACGACCGGGCGCGCGCGAGCCGGGCCTGCGCCTGCCCGACCGACACCCCGAGCAGCTCGCTGATCTCCGGCGCCGGCAGCTCATGCCGGACCGCCAGCTCGAAGACCTCCTGGTCGCTCGGGTTCAGTGCCTCGGCCGCCGCCCAGACCAGCTCCTGGATCTCGGCCGCCGGGAACTCGCCGGCCGGGTCAGCGGCCGGGTCGGTGGCCGATTCGCTCACCCACCCGGCCCGGTCCACCGCCGGCTGCCGGGCCCGGCCGCGCTGCACCCGCAGACACTCATTGCGGGCGATCGCGTACAGCCAGGAACGCAGCCGGTCCGGGTCGCGCAGCTGGACCGCCCGCTGGATGGCCAGCACGAACGTGTCGTGCACCGAGTCGGCGGCCGGGCCCGGGTCGCCCACCAGGCCGAGGCAGTAGGTGTACAGGCACGCCCCGTACACCTGGTAGGTGCGCTCCAGGCCGCGTGGTTCCCGCGCGACGAGCGCGGTCACCAGGACGCGGTCATTCACGGGCAAGACAGTAACCTCCTCTTCCCAGATACGGGCCGCCCGCGCGGCCGGATCAACCGCGGTCCGGGCGGTTTCTCACCGGGCGGCGTTCCAGCGGGCCAGCACCGGCAGATCGTGCTCGAAGCCGAGCACCGAAACGGTAGCCGGGTCCAACCGCAACCGGCGACCGGTGGCCACCGGCAGGTCCGCCCATCGGGCACCGGCGACCCGCAGTGCGTGCCCGTGCCCGACCAGCGCGACATCGCCGCCGGCCAGCAGCGGGGCGACCCGCGCCAGCGCCCGGTCCAGCCGTTCGCCTACCTGGTCCGGCGACTCGCCACCCGGGCAGCCGTCCGTCCACAGGTTCCACTCCGGACGGTTCCGCCGGATCTGCTGGCTGGTCAGCCCCTCGTACTCGCCGTAGTGCCACTCCGCCAGGTCGCCGTCGACCTCGGTCACCGGCAGCCCGGCCAGCTCCGCGGTCCGGGCGGCACGGCGACGGGGACTGGTCACCACCGTCGCGAACCGCCAACCCGCCAGCGCCCGCCCCAGCTCGCCGGCCTGCCGCTCGCCCTCCGCGGTCAGGTCCGGATCGGTGTAGGAGGTGTGGCGCCCGGTCGCGCTCCACTCGGTCTGCCCGTGCCGGACCAGCACGATCTGCCCCACCCGGTCAGTAAACCACCGGGCGTGCCGGCGGGGCGGCCGTAAGGTCCGGGTCGGCTGGCCTCAGCGACCCAGGCCGCCAGCCCGGCCAGGTCGCCCGGCTCCGGCGGCTCGCCGACCAGGTCGGTGTTGCCGCCGGCACTGTTCACCAGCACGTCCACCCGGGCTGGTAGTTCCGGCAAGGCGGCCGCGACCGCCGCCGGGTCGGCCGCGTCGAACACCACCGGCCGGGCGGCCAGCCGGGCCACCGCTTCACCGAGCACGTCCGCCCGCCGGCCGGTGATCGTGACCCGGTCCCCGGCCGCCGCGAACCCGGCCGCGATCGCGTACCCGATCCCGGTGCCGCCACCGGTCCCACAACTTCCCGCATCCGTCCTCCCTGGCCGCCGCGCCGTCAGTACCGCCGCATCGCCGCTGACGAGCTGGCCGCCGGGCGCCGGGCGGCACCGCCAGTTCGGCCGCGCGGCACCGGAACCACCCGCGGTGCGGTGAACAGAACGACCGCCATCAGCAGGCCGGCCACCGCCGCGATCCCGGCCGCCCCACCCGCGTACGCGACCATCAGCCGGCCCCGGCTGAGCAGCTCCACCCGGCTGGACAGCGATCCGCCGGCCAGCGCCGCGTCCGCCAGCGCCCGGTCGGTCAAGGCCATCGCCGCTGCGGCCACCGCCAGCAGCCCGAACCCGGCCACCACCAGGAGACCGACCACTCGCCGGTGCGGGTGCCCGGCCCCGCCACCCCGGGACGGCCACCCCGGGCCGCGGCCGGACGGTCCACGCTGGAGTGCCACCAGCACCAGCCCGGCGAACGCGGCCCAGCCGCCGACGACCAGCAGGGCGGCGACCGCGTCGCTGGGGCGGTGCCAGTCCGCCGAGAGGGTCGCCACCCCGGCCACCCCCGTGTAGCCGGCACCGAGCAGTGCCGCGGGCCCGCGCAGCCGTTCGGGCAGCACCAGCACCAGCGCGACCGCCACCGACGCGGCCACCGTGGCGTGGCCGCTGGGCAAGCTGTTGCCGGCTCCGACCCGCTCCAGGTCGATGCCGTAGTCCGGCCGCGCGGCCGCGTGCTTGAGCAGCTGGGTGGTCAGGTTGGCACCGACCACCAGCAGCGTCGACGCGGCGGCCAGCACCACCCGCCCGCGCAACAGCGCGAAGAACCCGATCGCGACGATCGCACCGGCCACCGACAGCACGGTCACCGCACCGAGCACCAGGTCGACCAGCCCCTCGATGTGCCGCTGCCCGATCGTGTTGCCGGTCAACGCGGCGGTGTCGAGCAGCTGGCCGCGGACCGTGCCGACGAACACCCGCCGCAGCACCTCGAAGGCCGCGACCTGGACGGCCACCAGGACCAGCAGCCACGCCACCAGCCAACCCGTCGCCCGCTCCCCCACCCGGACACCGTAACGGTCCGGACGGCACCGCCCCAACCCGGTAGCTCGTAACGAGCGTGTCCTACGCAGAGGCCATCGGGGGACACCTCCGGATCGCTATCGACTTCGATGACGGCGAGAGCTTCCGGGTAGCGTGAATCTGGCGTTGGGGCCTGGAACAGGCGATCGCGGCCCGTCCCGACTTACCCCCGGCTACGGGTCGGGGAAGACGATCACGCTGCGGGCACCGGTGCCGAGCCGGCCCAGCGCGGCGCCCGCCTCCGCCAGCGGGATCTGCTCGGTGACCAGCGCGGCCAGCTCCAGCCGGCCGGCCCGGTAGTCGTCCACCAGCCGGGGCACGTCCACCGCCGGATCGGCGTTGCCGTAGAGGCAGCCGGCCAGCGTACGCGCGAAGTGGGCGACCTCCAGCGCGTTGAAGGTGACCTTGTCGCCGGTCCCGCCCAGCCCGACCACGGTGGTCCGGCCGCCCCGCCGGGTGGCCGACCAGGCGGCCCGGATCGTCTCCGGCCGGCCGACGCACTCGATCGCGTGGTCCGCGCCGCGGCCACCGGCCAGCTCCCGCACCCGCCGGCTCAGCCCCGGGCCGGGGGTCACCACGTGGGTGGCACCGAGCCGGCGAGCCAGGTCCGCCTTCGCCTCGACCGGGTCGACCCCGATGATCGGGTCCGCCCCGGCCAGCCGGGCGCCCTGCACCGCCGACAGCCCGACCCCGCCGAGCCCGATCACCACCACCGACTCGCCCGGGCGCACCCGGGCCGCGTTGCGCACCGCGCCGACCCCGGTCAGCACCGCGCAGCCCAGCAGTGCCGCCTCCACCAGCGGGAGGTCGCCGGGTAGCGGGACGCAGGCGTCCGCGCCGACCACCGTCTCAGCCGCGAACGCCCCGGTCCCCAGCCCGGCGTACACCTCGGTGCCGTCGGCCAGCTGCGCGTACGGCCGCTGCCAGGCCTGGTTCGCCCGCTCACACAGCCACGGCTCGCCGTGCGTGCACCACCAGCAGGCGCGGCAGGCCGGTGCCCAGTTGAGCACCACCGGGTCGCCGGGCGCCAGCCCGGCGACGCCCTCGCCGACCGCCGCCACCCGTCCGGCGCCCTCGTGGCCGAGCACCGCCGGCAGCGGCTGCACCATCGTCCCGTTGGCGAGCGACAGGTCGGAGTGGCACACGCCGGTGGCGGCCATCCGGACCCGGACCTGCCCCGGTCCCGGCTCCGGCAGGACGACCTCCTCCACCTGCAGCGGCCCGCCGGCCGTCCGGAGCACGGCCGCCGGGACCCGGGCGCCCATCACCGGCCGTCCGGCAGCTGGATCGACTTGACCTCCTGGTATTCGGCCAGGCCGTAGGGTCCGTGCTCCCGCCCGATCCCGGACTGCCGGTAGCCGCCGAACGGGGCCAGCGGGTTGAACCCGGCGCCGTTGATGTCCACCTGCCCGGTGCGCAGCCGGCGGGCGAGCGCCAGCGCCCGGTCCGGGTCGGCCGACCAGACCCCGCCGGTCAGCCCATACCGGGTGTGGTTGGCGATCCGCACGGCGTCGTCCTCGTCCCGGTACGGGATCACCGACAGCACCGGACCGAAGACCTCCTCCTGCGCGAGCGTGCCGTCCGGCGACACGTCGGCCAGCACGGTCGGGGCGACATAATGCCCAGGCTCCGGCAGGCCAGCCACGTCCGGCCCGCCGGTGGCCACCCGGGCGCCCTCGGCCACCCCGGCCCGCAGCAGGGACAGTACGCGGTCGCGCTGGTCGGCCGAGACCAGCGGGCCGAGCCGGGTCTTCGGATCGGTCGGGTCGCCGACCGGCAGCCCGGCGGCGTACTCGGCCGCCCGCTCGACCGCCTCCTCGTACCGGGAGGTGTGCACCAGCATCCGGGACAGGGCGGTGCAGGTCTGCCCGGTGTTCAGGTAGCAGTTGGCGACCCCCACCTTGACCGCCACCGCGTGGTCGGCGTCCGGCAGCAGCACGTTGGCCGACTTGCCGCCCAGCTCCAGCCTCACCCGCTTCACCGTGCCGGCGGCCACCGCGGCCACTCGCCGGCCACCCCGGGTGGAGCCGGTGAACGAGATCAGGTCCAGGTCCGGGTGCCCGGCGAGCGCCTCCCCGGCCACCGGGCCGGTCCCGGGCACCAGGTTGAACACCCCGGGTGGCAGGCCGGCCCGGTCGATGACCTCGGTCAGCAGGAACGCCGACAGCGGCGCCAGCTCGCTCGGCTTGAGCACCACGGTGCAGCCGGCCGCCAGCGCCGGCGCGATCTTGGCGACCGCCTGGTGCACCGGGTAGTTCCAGGGGGTGATCGCGCCGACCACGCCGGCCGGCTCCCGCAGCACCAGCGAGCCGCCGATCCGCTCCGGCTCCGGGTCGGGCCCGGCCAGCAGCGACAGGTAGCCGTCCAGCACCTGCAGCGGCAGGCCGACCTGCAGACCACTGGCGACCCGGGCCGGGGCACCCATCTCGGCGGTGATCAGCGCGGCCAGCTCGTCCCGGCGGGCGGCCAGGCCGTCCCGCAGCCCGGCCAGCGCGGCCGCCCGCTCGGCCCGGCCGGTCGCCGACCAGCCGCCGAACGCGGCCCGGGCGGCGGCCACCGCCCGGTCCACGTCGGCCGGGCCCACCTCCGGCACCTGCCCGATCACCTGCCCGGTGGCCGGGTTCTCCACCGGCGTACGCGCGGCGGTGGTCGGTGCCACCCACTCGCCCCCGATGTAGACCGCGTCCCGGTCGTGCATGCCGACCTCCTGTGCGAGCCGTCCGCCACCCGCCCCGTAAACTACCACCGTTAGTTTAGGTGCCCATGCCACGGAGGACGACACAGATGGCGCGGCCCGCCCGGCCGGTCCTGAGCCGCCAGCGGATCGTCGAGACCGCCACCGCGGTCATCGACGCCGAGGGGCTGGCCGCCCTGTCCACCCGCCGACTGGCCCGGGAGCTGCGGGTGCAGGCGCCGTCGCTCTACAACTACTTCGCCACCAAAGAGGAGATCCTGGACGCGGTCGGCGACGCGATCATCGCCGGAGTCGACCTGTCGATGTTCGACCGGGACCCGTGGCCGGCCGCGCTGACCAGCTGGGCGCGCGCCTACCGGGCCGCGTTCGCGGCGCACCCGAACGTGGTGCCGTTCCTGGTGCACGGCCCGGGCCGGCGGCCGGCCGCGCTGCGGCTGGCGGACGCGGTCTACGGCGCGCTGGTCGACGCCGGCTGGCCGCCCGGGCACGCCACCCGGATCGGCGCCACCATGCGCTACTTCGTCGCCGGGTCGGCGCTCGGCTCGTTCGCGCTCGGCTTCCCGGACGACCCGGCCCTCTACGACGGCCGGTACCCGCACCTGGCCGACGCGCACCGGCTGCGGGAGCACCGGGTGCAGGTCGACGACGGCGCGTTCGAACTCGGGCTCTCCGCGCTGGTCAACGGGTTCGTCACGCTCTACCAGGAGGTCAGTGCCGGCACCGGCTGACTACCCGGGCAGGTCGACCAGGGTGGCCAGAGTTGCCCGGTGCCGGTCGGCGGTGCCGAAGCCGATCGCGCCGCTCTTGGCCCGCTTCAGGTAGAGGTGGGCCGGGTGCTCCCAGGTGAAACCGATCCCGCCGTGCAGTTGCACGCACTCCTCGGCGGCGTGCACCGCCACCGGCGCGCAGAACGCCTGCGCCAGCGCGGTCGCCACCGGCGTGTCCGGGTCGCCCGTGGCCAGGCAGCCGGCCGCGTGCCGGGCCACCGCCCGGGCCTGCGCGATCTCCACCCACAGATCGGCCAGCCGGTGCTTGAGCGCCTGGAACGAGCCGACCGGGCGGGCGAACTGGTACCGGGTCCGGACATACTCGACGGTGGTGTCCAGGCACCACTCGGCGACCCCGAGCTGCTCCGACGCCAGCAGCGCCGCCCCGGCGGTCAGCCCGGCCGCGACCGCCCGGGCGGACTCCGGGCCGGCGGCCAGTCGCCAGCCGGGAGCCGCCGCCAGGCTGAGGTCGCACAGCGGGCGGGTCAGGTCCAGGGTGACCAGCGGGTGCCGGCCCACCCCGGGCGTGTCCGCCGGCACCGCGAACAGCCCGTCGCCGGTCGGCACCAGCAGGACGTCGGCGTGCAGGGCGTCCGCCACCCCGCGTACCGTGCCGGTCAGGTTGTCCCCGGCCGCGCGTACCGTCGGGTCGGTCGGGGGCCCCGGGGCGGTGGCGAACGGCGCCGCGAGCGCGGCGGTCGCCGCACCGGCCGCCAGGTCGGTGAGCAGCGCCCGGTCGTCGACCGCCCGCAGTACGGCGGTGGCCACCACCGCGCTGCCCAGGTAGGGCACCGGGGCGACCGCCCGACCCAGCTCCTCCAGCACCACCGCCGCCTCCCGCCAGCCGGCGCCGCCGCCCCCGTACCGCTCCGGCACGGCCAACCCGGCCAGCCCCATCTCCGCGGCCAGCGTCCGCCACAGCTTCGGGTCGTACGGGTCGCCGCCCTCGCACCGGGCCAGCACCTGCTCCGGTGGGCTCTGCGCGGACAGCATCTCCCGGACCGTGCCGCGCAGCTCCTGCTCCAGCTCTCCGTACCGCAGGTCAGTCATCGTGGCAGGTCCTTCCAGGGCCGGTCGGTGTCGACCCGGGGCTCGGACGGCAGGCCCAGCACCCGGTCGGCGATGATGTTGCGCAGGATCTCGGAGGTGCCGCCCTCGATCGAGTTGCCCTTCGCCCGCAGGTAGCGGTAGCCGGGGGTGCGGCCGGCGAAGTCGACCAGCACCGGACGGCGCAGCCGCCAGTCGTCGTACTGCAGCCCGTCCGCCCCGACCAGCTCTAGCTCCAGGCTGGAGATCTCCTGGTTGAGCTGGGCGAAGGTCAGCTTCGCCGCGGACCCCTCCGGGCCGGGCTCACCGGCGGCCAGCTGCTGCCGCAGCCGCTCGGCGGTCAGCCGGGCCGCCTCGGCCCGCACCCACAGCCGCAGCACCGCGTCGTGCAGCCCGGTGGTGCGCAGCTCCGGGCGCTCCCGCCAGGTCTGGGCCAGCACACCGATCAGGCCGCCCTCCCGGGGCTGGGCACCGCCACCGATCGCCACCCGCTCGTTCATCAGGGTGGTACGCGCGACCTGCCAGCCCTGCCCGACCGCGCCCAGCCGGTGCCGGTCCGGGATCCGCACCCCGGTCAGGAACACCTCGTTGAACTCCGCCTCTCCGGTGAGCTGGCGCAGCGGCCGGACCTCCACCCCGGGCGCGGTCAGGTCGCAGATGAAGTAGGTCAGGCCCTGGTGCTTGGGCAGGTCCGGGTCGGTGCGGGCGAGCAGCAGCCCCCACCGGGCCTGGTGGGCGATCGAGGTCCAGACCTTCTGCCCGGTCACCACCCAGTCGTCGCCGTCGGGCACCGCGCGGGTCGCCAGCGCCGCCAGGTCGGAGCCGGCACCCGGCTCGCTGAACAGCTGGCACCAGATCTCCTCCCCGGTCCACAGCGGACGCAGGAACCGCCGGCGCTGCTCGTCGGTGCCGTGGGCCCGGATGGTCGGCGCGGCCATGCCGAGCCCGATGCCGATCCGGCGCGGTTCGTTGTCCGGTGCGCCGGCGGCGGCGAAGCTCGCGTCCACGACCGGCTGCAGCGCCCGCGAGGCGGCCAGCCCGCCCAGCCCGACCGGGTAGTGCACCCAGGCCAGTCCGGCGTCGAACCGCGCCCGCAGAAACTCCCGCGGTGCCAGGGCGGCCGGGTCGTGGCCGGCCAGGAACTGCTCGACCAGCTGGCGCACGCGGGCCGGGTCGATCGGCGGGCCGGGGCGATCGGCGGGCCGGGGCGGCGGTGGGGGCGGGATGGCTACCATGGCTGGCTCCTTCCGGCCGGGCGGTGCCGGTCCCCGCCATCCTACCGGCCGGTAACCAACTGGCAGGCAACGCGACGTGCCGGACGCACCCCGCGGGTAAGAGTTTGTGAATCGCGCCTGCGATGCCAGACTGCTAGCTATCCTCAGGCGCCTCACCAACCCCTTCTGGAGCTACCCGATGAGCGACCCGGCCACTCCGGACCGCCCGACCGCCGCCGGAATGTACGACTACTATCTCGGCGGAACCGCGAACACCCCGGCCGACCGGGCCGCCGCGGAGCAGGTCGTCCAGATCATGCCCGAGATCGGCGACGCCGCCTGGGCGAACCGGGGTTTCCTGCAGCGCGCGGTGCGGTGGCTGGCCGCCGAGGCGGGGGTCCGGCAGTTCCTCGACCTCGGTGCCGGCTTGCCGACCCAGCGCAACACCCACGAAGTGGTCGCCGACGTGGTCCGGGACGGCCGGGTGGTCTACGTCGACATCGACCCGGCAGTGGTGGCCCGGGGGAACCGGCTGCTTGCCGGCACCCGCGGCACCACTGTGATCGAAGGGGACGTCCGCAAACCCGACCAGATCCTCGACCACCCACAGACCCGCCAGCTGATCGACTTCACCGCACCGGTCGGCGTGCTGATCGTGGCGGTGCTGCACTTCGTGCCGGACGCCGACGACCCGTGGGGGCTGGTCGCGCGCTTTCTCGACGCGGTCCCGTCCGGGTCCCACCTGGCCCTGACCCACGGCTCCGCGGACCACTGGTCCGAGCGGATCCGGGACGCTGTGTTCACCATCTACGCCGACACCCCCACTCCCCCGACCGACCGCTCCAAGACCGAGATCGAGTGGTTCTTCGCCGGCCTGGAGATCGTTTCGCCCTACCCGGGCGGGCCGGCCGGACTCACCTTCGCCGGCGTATGGGGAGCCGAGGACCCGGCGGCCGCCGACAGCGACGGAAACCGGCTGTTCTACGCGGCCGTGGCCAGAAAACCATGATCGAACAGGTGCACGTCTTGTGAATCACAACTTAGGAGCCTGTATGCTAGACGAAACGCGCCGGCAGGGGAGGTGAGCCCGGGTGTCCGCAGCGTATGGCGCCACCATCGCCAAGCGCCGGCTGTCCCGGCAGCTCCGTGAGCTGCGCGAGCAGACCGGGTTCACCGCCAACCAGGTGTGCGACCGGCTCAGCTGGGGTCGGGGCAAGGTTGGCCGGTTCGAGGCGAACTCCTGGAAGCGGCCCGAGCTCAGCGACATCCGGGATCTCCTGCGGGTCTACCGAGTCAGCGACGGCGAGCGCCGGGAGCTCGAGGACCTTGCCATGCAGGCCCGGGAACGGGCCTGGTGGCGGGAGTTCGGGGACGTCTTCGGCGACACCGAGTTCCCCGGCTACGAGGCCGACGCCGCCCAGATCTGCCTCTACATGCCGTTGATCCTGCCCGGGCTGCTGCAGACCCAGGCCTACACCGAGGCGCAGATGGGCGTCGGCGCGCACCCGCCGGCGTGGCGCAAGCGGGCGCTGCAGGCCCGGCAGCGGCGGCAGGAGATCCTCGACCGTACCGACGGCACCGCCCCGGACCTGGTCGCGGTGATCACGGAGGCGTCCCTGCTCTACCGCTGGGGCACCGGCGAGGACCGGCGGGCGCAGGTGACGCACCTGGTCGGGGCAAGCCGGCGACCCAGCGTGGAGCTGCGCCTGCTGCGCTTCGAGGACGGCCCGCACCCGGGCATGTGTGGCCCGATCAACGTGTTCGACTTTCCCGGTTCCGAACCCCAGGCGGTCTATCTGGAGACCGACTTCGCGATTCAGGAGGTGAGCAGCCAAGACGACGTCAACGCCTACATCCAGACCTTCGGCCGGATCCGCGGGGCGGCGCTCGACGCTCCCGCGACCACGGCCTACCTGAAGAAACTCGCGGAAACATTGGAGTGAGCAATGATCGACCTGTCTCAGGCCCGGTGGCGCAAGTCCAGCCGTAGCGGCCAGTCCAACGGGGCGTGCGTGGAGATCGCCGCCAACCTGCCCGGCGTGGTGGCCGTGCGGGACAGCAAGGCGCCACTGGCTGGCGCGCATGTCGTCAGCCGGGGGGCGTTCGCGGCGTTCCTGGACGACGTAAAGGCGGGACGCTACGACTGGTAGCTAGACCGTAACCGAACGATCCCCCAACTCACACTGAAGATCCCCCGGGGTCACGCCCCCCGGGGGATCTTCCCGTGCTCGCCCTGTCTCGAAGGCTTGAGGGGCACTTTACAACGAGTTGCGGCGACAGCACACCCCGTCTCACGTCAAATCTTTCTCGGTCGGGCGGGTTGTCAGGCTGCACCCGAGGTCGTAATCTGTGTTTCACAGATGCGGAGTCGCGAAAGCGGAGGAGCAATGTGGTGGTTGGATCGCTACCGCTGCCCTGCAAGGCCGCCCGAGCCCACCCCGTGAAGGAGCATCCATAGTGGATCCCCTCACCGTCGCCGCCGGCGTCAGCGCCGTGGTCGCGACCGCCGGCTTCGGCACCGGGCTGCGGTTCCGTGCCCGGGCCCGGCAGGCTGAGGCGATCACCACCCGGTTGCGCCGGGAGCTGCAGGCGGAGCGGCACGCCGCCTACCACGACTCGCTGACCGGCCTGCCGAACCGGCGGGCGTTCCACCAGCTCGGTGCCGCCCTGGTCACCGACCCGGTCCGCCCGGCCGTGGCCTGCGTGGTAGTCGACGTGAACTCGCTGAAGCCGATCAACGACACGCTCGGGCACGCCGCTGGCGACCAGGTGCTGGTTACGATCGCCGGGCGGCTGGCCACCTACGCCGGCGACGACCTGGTCGCCCGGCTGGGCGGGGACGAGTTCGCCGGCCTGTTCACCAGCCCCTCGCAGGCCTGGCGACTGCTCTATCCGGCCGCCGACGACCTGGCCGTGATGCTCGCCGAGCCGATGTCGGTCGCCGGCCGCAGCCTGCGGGTCACCGCCGCGGTCGGGGTGGCCCCGGTGCATCCTCCCGCCGGGCTGGCGACCGCCCTGCACCACGCCGACTGCGCGATGTATCGGGCGAAGGCCACCGGCACCGGGGTCGCGTGCTTCACACCGGTGCTCGACGACGACGCCCGTCCGGTCCGGCACGACTCCGGCCGCCCGATCCGGCACGACTCCGGCCGCCCGATCCCGCACGACCCGGGCCGCCCGCTCCGACGCGTCACCACCGCAGCCCACCCGGCCCGCTTCCCGGAAGACCGAACACCGGAGCAGGCCGCTGGCGGTGCTCGCCCGCGGCATCGGCGGGACTCCTCCCGCCTACTGGTCGAGACCCCCCGCGTCGGCGACGAGGCCCCGTGGTAGGGGCGTGATGAAGATGCCGGCGCCCGCGTTCGACCCGAGCCAGCGCGACCCGGCGCAGATTGCGCCCGCCACCGCGTACCACCGCCATGACCCGGTCTGGATCTACCGCAACGGTGCGTGGCACGCCGGCGTCGTGGACGGCGCGTCCGGGTTCGCCGTGCTGGTGACCTATGAGCGCCCCGGCGCCCGCGGCACCGTCGTGGACACCGTCACCCCGGAGTTCATCGTCCCGGTCGACCCGAGCCCGATCTGGGACGACCGTTGACCCCGGTCCGGGACGGGGTCGACGCCGCCGACCGGCAGACCTGGGCCTCCCGCCGGTTCTTCCACCTGGCGTGGCCGCCGTGGCAGCCGCCGGGAGCCGACGGCCTGGCCGCCATCGTCGCCGCCGGATCGTCCACCGCGTGGGCGGACGGGCTGCTCGCCCGGACCGGGGACGGCCTGGTGGTCTGGGCCGCCACCGGCTCCGACCCGGAGACGCAGGGGCTGGCCAGGCTGGGCTACCCGGGCGTCCGGGCGGTTACGCTGACCCCGGCCAAGAGCGACCCGCGGCGGGTCCGGCTGGCGTTGGAGCTGGCCACCGACCTGACCGCGACCCGGCACAACGGGGCCTGCCTGACCAGCTGGGCGGCCCCCGCCACCCCACCCGGCGTGGTCCGGATCCCGCACCTGATCACCATCCAGCGGGACGGGGGGATCACCGACACGGTGGTGTGGGAGCTGGCGCGACTGGCGGTTGCCCAGCACTGGCTCAGCGGCCCGCTGCCAGACCAGCGCTTCTTCGAGGCGCACCTGGACGCGCTGCTGCGCCTGCGCGGCGCCGCCCGGCGCGGTCAGCTACCGGCCACGGCGGTCGCGGCCGGCCTGACCGAGCTGATCCCCGGCCGGGACCTGTCGATCCGGGTGGTGTACGCGCACCCCGCTACCTTCCGGGCGCTGCTGCTGGGCGGCCAGCGGGACGGGCACCTCTCCTGACAAAGGCCGTGATGTCAGTCGCGGCCAGGGCGCTATCGTCACGGCGTGGTAGGACACATGACCCCGGACCAGTTCCGGGAGTACGGGCATGCGGTGGTGGACTGGGTGGCCGACTACTGGGCCGGGCTGGCGGCCGGGCCGGACGGCGCTCGGCCGCCGGTGCAGCCGCCGGTCTCCCCGGGCTGGGTGGCCGGCGCCCTACCGCCCACCGTGCCGGAGCGTGGTGAGCCGTTCGAGGCGGTGCTCGCCGACCTGGACCGGATCGTGGTGCCGGCCACCACCCACTGGCAGCATCCGTCGTACTTCGGGTACTTCCCGGCCAACACCTCCGGCCCGAGTGTGCTGGGGGACCTGGTCTGTGCCGGGCTGGGGACCCAGGGGATGCTCTGGTCCACCGGGCCGGCCTGCACTGAGCTGGAGACCGTCACGCTGGACTGGCTGGTCGACCTGCTGGGCCTGCCGGCCCGGTTCCGGTCGGACGGGCCCGGCGGCGGGGTGATCCAGGACTCGGCCTCCTCGGCCGCCCTGGTGGCGACCCTGGTCGCGCTGCACCGCGCCAGCGATGGCCGGTGGCGCGAGTCCGGTGTGCAGGACCGGTTCACCGTCTACGCCTCCACCCAGGGGCACTCCTCGATCGAGAAGGCGGCCCGGATCGCCGGGCTCGGCGACCGGGCGGTCCGGCTGGTCGATGTGGACGAACGGCTCGCGATGCGGCCGGACGCGCTGGCCGCCCAGATCGCGGGCGACCGGGCCGGCGGCGCCACCCCGGCGCTGGTGGTGGCCACCGTCGGCACCACCTCCACCACCGCCGTCGACCCGCTGGCCGCGATCGGCGCGCTCTGCCGGGAGCAGCAGATCTGGCTGCACGTGGACGCCGCGTACGCGGGTGCCGCGGCGACCTGCCCGGAGCTGCGCTGGACCCACGCCGGGGTGGAGCTGGCCGACTCGTACTGCTTCGACCCGCACAAGTGGCTGCTCACCGGCTTCGACTGCGACGCGTTCTGGGTCGCCGATCGGAGCGAGCTGGTGCAGGCCCTGACCGTTCTGCCGGAGTACCTGCGCAACGCCGCCACCGCCACCGGCGCGGTGATCGACTACCGGGACTGGCAGGTGCCGCTGGGCCGCCGGTTCCGGGCCCTGAAGCTGTGGTTCGTGCTGCGCTGGTACGGCGTCGAGGGGCTGCGGGCACACGTGCGCACCGGCGTGGCGCTGGCCGATCGGTTCGCCGGCTGGGTCCGGGCCGACGACCGGTTCGAGCTGGTCGCCCCGCACCCGTTCTCACTGATCTGCTTCCGGCTGCGGGCTCCGGACGGGGTGAACGAGGCGTTGCTGCACCGGCTCAACGCGACTGGTTCGCTCTTCCTGACCCACACGAAGGTACGCGACCGGTTCGTGCTCCGGCTGGCGATCGGCGCACCGGCCACCGCGGCGGGTCACGTGGCGGCCGCCTGGCGGCAGATCCAGCAGGCCGCCACCGAGCTGCTCGCCGGCTGACCGGTCCGGCAAGATGATCCCATGCAGGTGTCGGCGCGCGGTGACTACGCGGTCCGGGCCGCGGTCGGGCTGGCCGCCGCGTACCCGGCCACCATCTCCTCCCAGGCGCTCGCCGACGAGCAGGCGCTGCCCCGCAAGTTCCTGGAGGCGATCCTCGGCGACCTGCGGCGGGCCGGGCTGATCCACAGCGTGCGCGGCGCCGACGGCGGCTACCGGCTGGCCCGCCCACCCGACGCCGTCCCGGTCGGGGCGGTGCTGCGGGCGGTGGACGGCCCGCTGGCCGGGGTGCGGGGCCGCCGGCCGGAGGAGATCGAGTACGCGGGCAGCGCCGCCCACCTGTCGGAGCTGTGGGTGGCGGTCCGGGCCGCGGTGCGCGGGGTGCTGGACGAGGTGACCCTGGCGCAGGTGGTCACCGGCCGGTTGCCGGCCCGGGTCCGCCGGCTGGTCGACCCCCCGGACGCCTGGCAGCCCCGCTGACCCTTTTACCTGGCCGATCATGAACCTAGGTACCTGGTCGGCGAGCCCGGACCTGCCGTACCTCATGATCAGCGGACTGGGCTGGCCGGCTGCCTACCCGCCGACCCGGCGCAGCAGCCCCTCCTGTAACGCGGTGGCGATGTGCCGGCCGTCCCGGGTCAGCATCCGGCCGGTGGCAAGGCCGCGGGCGCCGGACGCGGACGGGCTCCAGCAGTCGTAGAGGAACCAGTCGTCGGCCCGGAACGGCCGATGGAACCACAGCGCGTGGTCCAGGCTGGCGCCGACCACCCCGCCCGGCCCCCACACTTCACCGTGCACCGACAGCACCGAGTCCAGCAGGGTCAGGTCGGAGGCGTACGCGAGCAGGCAGGCGTGAAGCAGCGGATCGTCGGGCAGCTTCCCGTCGATCCGCATCCACACCCGCTGGCGCGGGTCGGCCGGCCGGTCCCCGGGCGGCACCAGGCCGGGCTCGCCCACGTAGCGCACGTCGATCGGGCGCGGGATCATCCCCCAGATGCCGGCCCGCTCCGGGTACCGGGCCAGCCGCTCGCTCATGGTCGGCACGTCCTCCGGCTCCGGCACGCCCGCCGGCGCCGGGGCGTGGTGGTCCAGCCCCTCCTCGTGGCGGTGGAACGAGGCCGACATGAAGAAGATGGTCTTGCCGTGCTGCTGCGCCACACACCGCCGGACCGAGAACGACCGCCCGTCCCGGATGTTCTCCACGGAGTAGTGGATCGGCTCGGCCGGGTCGCCCGGGCGTACGAAGTAGCCGTGCAGCGAGTGCACCGGGCGGGCCGGGCCGACCGTCCGGCCGGCGGCCACCAGCGCCTGGCTGGCCACCTGCCCCCCGAACACCCGCTGCGGGCCGACCGAGGGGCTCATCCCGCGGAAGCTGTGGTCGGACAGCGACGCCAGGTCGAGCAGCTCCAGCAGGTGGTCCACCGCCGCCTGCCCGGTCACCGGGCGGGCCTCACCGAACAGCATCGTCTGCCTCCACAGTGGCCAACGAGCCGACCTGGTGCACCCGCAACGTGTTCGTGGAGCCGGGTGCGCCGGGCGGGCTGCCGGCCACGATTACCACGTGGTCGCCCGGTGCCGCCCGGCCCAGCGCCAGCAGCGCCTGGTCGACCTGCCGGAACATCTCGTCCGTATGCCGCACCAGCGGAGCCAGGAACGCCTCCACCCCCCAGGAGAGCGTGAGCTGGTTGCGCACCGCCTGGTCCGGCGTGAACGCGAGCAGCGGCAGCTCGCAGTGCAGCCGGGCCAGCCGGCGCACGGTGTCCCCGCTAGTGGTGAACGCGACCAGCGCCTTGGCGTCGACCGCCACGGCGACCTGGCCGGCGGCCGCGGCGATCGCACCGCCCTTGGTACGCGGGGCGTGCTCGAGCCCGGGCCGGCGCAGGTCCCGCGGCAGCCCGGCCTGACCCGCCTCGGTGGTGGCCACGATGGTGGCCATGGTGGTGACCGCCGGCACCGGGAACCGGCCGATGCTGGTCTCGCCGGACAGCATCACCGCGTCCGCCCCGTCCAGCACCGCGTTGGCCACGTCGGAGACCTCGGCCCGGGTCGGGCGGGGACGGTCGGTCATCGAGTCGAGCATCTGGGTCGCCACGATCACCGGCTTGGCCTGCTCCCGGCACAGCTGCACCGCCCGCTTCTGGACCAGCGGCACCTCCTCCAGCGGCAGCTCGATGCCGAGGTCGCCGCGCGCCACCATTAGCCCGTCGAACGCCTCCACCACCGCCGGCAGCGCCGCCACCGCCTCCGGCTTCTCCAGCTTGGCCAGCACCGGCCGGCGTACTCCTTCGGTGGCCATCAGGTCCCGGATCCCCTTGCCGTCGGCGGGTGACCGGACGAACGAGAGCGCCACCAGGTCCACCCCCAGCCGAAGCGCGAACCGGAGGTCCACGATGTCCTTGTCGCACAGGGCCGGCAGGCTCAGCGCTACGTTCGGCAGCGATAGTCCCTTGTGATCGGAGACTTCGCCGCCGACCTCCACCCGGCAGTGGATGTCCCGGCCGTCCACACCGGTCACCCGGACCGCCACCCGCCCGTCGTCGATCAGCAGCCGGTCGCCCGCCCGGACCTCCGCGGACAGGTCGCGGTAGCTGACCGAGACCCGCCCGGCGTCTCCGAGCACGTCGTCCCCGGTGATCACCACCCGGCCACCGGTGTGCCAGGCCACCGGTGGCTCGGCGAACCGGCCCAGCCGCACCTTCGGTCCGGCCAGGTCGGCCAGGACGCCGACCGGCCGACCGGCCGCCGCGGCCGCCTCCCGGACCAGCCGGTACGCGCGCTCGTGCGCAGCGTGGCTGCCGTGGCTGAAGTTGAGCCGGGCCACGTCCATCCCGGCCTCGACCAGCCCGCGGATCCGCGCAGGGCTCGCGGTGGCGGGTCCGATCGTGGCGACGATCTTGGCGCGGCGGCTCACGCCCCTCAGGCTAGCCGTTGGCTGGCCGGCACCGGACGAAGGTGGTGCGGTCGCTCGGGCTCCAGCCTCTCGCGCGGTTGGGAGCATCCGGACGAGCTACACACGCGGTGCTGGCGGGCGCCCCGCGGGTGCTCACCGACCTGGCGGCGATCCTGGCCGATGTGGCCCAACGCCGCTCACCTGACGGGCGCGGAGCCTCCACGACAGGGGGCATCCCGCTGATCCGGGATAGCACGCGCCAGCCACTGGGCCGCGCCTGAACCGCCGCCACCCACGGATAGCTACAAAACAGGGCTAGAATCTGGCCATGAACGCCGTACCGCTGGCGGAGGCGAAGGACCGCCTTTCCGCCCTCGTGTCCGATATTGCCACCACCCACACCCACTACACGATCACCCGCAACGGCCGTCCCACCGTGGTGATGCTCCCGATCGACGACCTCGAGGCGCTTGAGGAGACCATCTTCTGGCTCGAGCGGGAAGTCGAACGGCTCCGCTCCGGAGTCCAGCCGGAGGACGGCGCCGACATCTCGGGCGAGGAAATGGCTGATCTGATCCGCCGCCGGCGGACCCGGGAGGGAGAGCCGGCGTGACCGGAGGGTACGGCCTGGTGGTCAAGCCGGCCGCCCAACGAGCTCTCGCGGAGACGCTCCCGCCCGCCGCGGCGTTCGCCGCATGGGAGTTCATCAACGGCCCGCTGCGCGAAGCCCCCCGCCGCGTGGGCAAGCCGCTGCTCGAACCGCTGCTGGGCGACTGGTCTGCCCGGCGCGGCTTCCTACGGGTCCGCTACCGGGTCGACGATGCCAAGCAGCTGGTCACCGTAGTCGATATCGCGCATCGCAGCGACATCTACCACCCTCGCCGCGCCTGAGGTCACCGCCGGAGCACCCCCGTTACAGGCCGACCCGATCCTGGCCAGGCACTCCGCCGAGCCCGGCTCAGGTACGCGCCGACCGTCACCCCCGCTCGCCGTACCACGTCTCCGTGGCCGCGGCCCGCCGCGGCTGCTTTCACTATCAGCTGCCATATCCTTACGCACAGTTACTCGATCCCCGGTCGCCCGGGAAAGGTCGCCCGGGAAAGGACTTCAGAAGGAGCACCGTTGAGCTGGAACAGCCTGCCATGGAAGACCCTGCCCCGCCGGACCGTGCTGACGTCCGCCCTGACCACGACCGGTGTGCTACTGCTCGGCGCTCCGGCGCAGGCCACCGACCCGGCTCGGACCGGGATCGAGGTCTCCGGCACCCAGGTCCGCGCCGGTCGCCACCGGCTACGGCTGCGGATCGACCAGCCGGTCGAGGCAGCCGAGCCAGCCGGCGAGGCCGGTGCCCCGGTGCCGCTGACGCTGGCCGGCCGGTCCGGGCAGGCGGTGACCGCGGTGGTATCCAGCACCACCGGGCACACCACGCTGCACGCCGGCCGGTCGGAGGCGGGCCGGCGGGAGCTCCCGCTCAGCATCGCCCGCAACGGCAGCGCCACGGTCTGGGTCGCGCCCCGCCGGATCGGGTCGCCGGGCGTACCGGCCGACGTGGTCACCGTGCGCACCGCATCCGGGGAGCTGCCGGTGGAGGTCTGGATCGAGCCGGCCGGCGGCCAGTGGCGGCCGGCCGGGCCCGGTGACACCCCGCTGGACCTGGAAATCGTGGCCGCCCACGCGGCGCTGGTCGCCGGCGCCGGGAGCCCGGAGGTGGTGATGTGGTCACTGGCCCGAATGCGCAACCCGGACGGCAGCCCGATGCCGGACCCGCGCCGGCCCAGCGAGTGGCTGTGGAACTTCTGGGCGATGGAAGACGTCGAGGCGCGGGCGCTGGCCACCGACACGCTACGGACCCGGGACCGGGACATGGCCGCCGACGGGGTCACGATCCGCCGCAACACGTTCTGCGCCGGCAACGCCCACCTGCCCGACGGCCGCCTGCTGGTCGCCGGCGGTCACCTCACCCCGACCGACAACCACAACGGCGGCTATCTGCACATCTACGACGCAGCCGCGCCGGCCGGCTGGCGGGAGCTGACCGAGCAGCTCGTCCCGCAGCGGTGGTACCCCACCGTCACCGCGCTCCCGGACGGCCGGATGCTGATCACCTCCGGCTCCCAGCAGATCCCGCGCCGTGACGACGAGATCGACCTGGGACCGAACGGCTACTGGAACACCATCAACAACGACTACCGGGTCTTCGACCCGGAGACCGAGCGGCTGCTCGACCCTGGCCCGGTGAGCCTGGTCGACGAGGTCGAGCTGGCCGCCGACGACCAGCGGTTGGCCACCTACCCGTCGGTGTTCGTGCTACCTGCGGACGCCCGCGAGGGCACCGTGGTGGCGCTGGCCGAGACCACCCGGGCCTGGCTGTTCACCTACCAGCCGGACCAGCCGGCGCCACTGTCCCGGGTGGACCGCGTCTACCACATGTCCACACAGGGCTCCCGCAGCTACCCGACGTACGGGGCGATGGTGCTCCTCCCGCTCACCGCCGGCGAGCCGGAGGTCCGGATCCTGGCGGTCGGCGGGAAGCACGAGACCAACCGCGACTACCGCTCGCTCGCAGCTGACCAGCCGGCCACCGCCACCACCGAGGTGCTGCGGCTCGACCTGGGCCGGCCGCTGACCGACCAGCCGGGCTGGCAGCCGACCCCGGACCTGGCGTTCCCGCGGGTGCTGTGCGACGCCACCCTGCTCGCCGACGGCACGGTGCTGGTCAGCGGCGGCGCCCGGCAGGGCTGGGGGGACCTGAACAGCGACCCGGTGCTGGCCTCCGAGCTGTTCGACCCGCAGACCGAGACGTTCCGGCTAGCGGCCTCCGCCACCACCGAACGCCGGTACCACTCCACCGCCCTGTTGCAGCCGGACGGGACCGTGCTCAAGGCCGGCAGCACCGGCGGGTTCGGCGAGGACCGGAACCCGGACGGCTACGTGTGGATGCGCCCGCGCACCGACGCCGAGCGCTACTACCCCCCGTACCTGTTCCGGGGCCCGCGGCCGCTGATCGTCCATATCGAACCCGGCGACGGCGCGCCGGTCGGCTACGACCAGGAGCTGACCGTGATCGCCGCCGGGGACAGCCTGGACGCGCAGGCCCGGGTGGCGGTCATCCGGGCCGGCTCGATCACCCACGGCAACGACATGGACCAGCGGTACGTGTGGCTGGAGGTGACCGGGCACCAGCAGCAGGCGAACTGGACGATCACCACCCGGACGCCGGCCAACCCGGCGACCGCGCCACCCGGGGACTACCTGCTAGTGGTGGTCGACGGCATCGGGGTCCCGTCCGAGGCCCGGACGATCCGGCTGGCGGTGCCCGGGTAGCCGGGCCTGACCTCACCCTGCCTGGATCGGGGTGGTCGGTCTGCCGACATACCCCTGAGGTATGCCGATACCCATGAGGTATGGCGCTCGGCAAAGGGGTGCCGCCTCACGAGGCGCTCAGGGGCCGGGCGGACGGGGTGACCGGGGACGGCAGGGTCCCGGGTGCGTCCAGGTACGAGTGGATGGCGGCGGCGGCCGCCCGGCCCTCGGCGATCGCCCAGACGATCAGCGACGCGCCGCGGTGGGCGTCCCCGGCCACGAACACCCCCTCGGCGCTGGTCTGCCAGTCGGGGGCGCAGTCGAGGGTGCCGCCGGGAGTACGGACGAGCTGGAGCTGGGCCAGCAGCGGCGCGTCCTCGGTGCCGTCGAACCCGATCGCGAGCAGGACCAGGTCGGCCGGCAGGCTCCGGTCGGTGCCGGGGACCGGGGTGACCAGCCGGCGGCCCTCCCGCCGCTCGACCGTGACCTGCTGGATCCGGACCGCCTCGACCCGCTCGGCGCCGCTGAACTCGGTGACCGCGACCGCGAACTCCCGGGCCCCGCCCTCTTCGTGGGCCGGGTACTCGCGCAGGATCCACGGCCAGGTCGGCCACGGGTCGCGGTGCTCGTCCCGGTGCGCCGGCGGCACCGGGTAGAGGTCGAGCTGGGTCACCGAGGCGGCTCCCTGCCGGTGCGCCACCCCGAGGCAGTCGGCGGCGGTGTCGCCCCCGCCGATGATCACCACGTGCCGGCCGGCGGCGTCGATTGTGGTGGTGCCGGACCGTCCGGACACCACCCGGTTGGCGGCGACCAGGTGGTCCAGCGCCCGGTGCACCCCCGGCAGCCGACGCCCCGGCGTTTCCGGCATGTCCCGGGCGGCGAGCGCGCCGCAGGCGAGCAGCACGGCATCGTGGCCGTCACGCAGCGCGGTGGCGGAGACGTCCACGCCGACCTGGACGCCGGTGCGGAACCGCACACCCTCGGCGCGCAGCTGGGCCAGCCGGGTGTCGAGCTGGCCCTTCTCCAGCTTGAAGTCCGGGATCCCGTAGCGCAGTAGGCCACCGGGCGCGTCGTCCCGCTCGTACACGGTGACCGCGTGCCCGGCCCGGGCTAGCTGCTGGGCGGCGGCCAGCCCGGCCGGGCCGGAGCCAACCACCGCTACCGACCGGCCGGTCGGCACCGGCGCCGGCTGCGGGGCCAGCCAGCCAGCCGCGAACGCCCGGTTGGCGATCTCCACCTCGACCAGCTTGATGCTCACCGGGTCGCCGCCGCCGATCCCGAGCACGCAGGCGGCCTCGCACGGGGCCGGGCACAGCCGGCCGGTCAGCTCCGGGAAGTTGTTGGTGGCGTGCAGCGCCTCGGCGGCCTGCCGCCAGGACCCGGTGCGCACCAGGTCGTTCCAGTCCGGGATCCGGTTGCCCAGCGGGCACCCGGCGGTGTCGCTGGTGCAGAACGGGATCCCGCAGTCCATGCACCGGGTGGCCTGCTCCCGCACCAGCCCGTCCTCGGCGACCGGGTAGACCTCCCGCCAGTCGGTGATCCGGACCGGCACCGGACGGCGCGCCGCCTCCCGCCGCGGGTGCCGTAGGAAGCCCTTCGGGTCAGGCACCGGAGGCCACCATCAGGCCGGGCTCGGCGGACCGGTTCGACGCCACCGCCCGCCGCCAGGCCCGCGGCACCAGCGCGGTGAGCTCGGCGGCCGCCGCCGGCCAGCGGGCCAGCAGCCGGGCCGCCACCGGCGAGCCGGTCTCGGTGGCGTGCCGCTCCAGCAGCCCGTGCACGGTCACCCGCTGCTCGGCGTCCAGCGGCGCCAGCTCCACCAGATCCCGGTCCACCAGCTCCCGGTTGACCGCACGCTCGTCCAACCGCCAGACGTACGCGGTGCCGCCGGACATCCCGGCGGCGAAGTTGCGCCCGGTCGGGCCGAGCACCAGCACCGCCCCGCCGGTCATGTACTCGCAGCCGTGGTCCCCGACCCCCTCCACGACCGCGGTGGCGCCGGAGTTACGGACCGCGAACCGCTCCCCCACCCGCCCCCGGCAGAACAGCTCGCCGCCGGTGGCGCCGTAGAGGATGGTGTTGCCGGCGATGATGTGCTCCTCGGCCGGGAACCGGGCGGACTCGTCCGGTCGCAGCACCAGCCGGCCGCCGGACAGCCCCTTGCCGACGTAGTCGTTCGCGTCCCCGGACAGCCGCAGCGTGATCCCGCGCACCGCGAACGCACCGAACGACTGGCCGGCGCTGCCGCGCAGGCTGACCTGGATCGTGTCGTCCGGCAGCCCCTTGCCGCCGCGCCGGCGGGTCAGCTCGCCGGACAGCATCGCCCCCACCGCCCGGTGCTGGTTACGCACCGGCCGGCGTACCGCCACCGGCGTACCTTCGGCCAGCGCCGGCTCGGCGGCGGCGATCAGCTCGACGTCCAGCTCACCGGCGAGCCGGTGGTCCTGCGCGCGGGTCCGGCGCCGGGGCGCGCCGGCCGGCAGCGGCGGCAGGTACAGGACCGGGGACAGGTCCAGCCCCCGGGCCTTCCAGTGGTCGACCGCCGGAAGCAGGTCGAGCAGCTCGACCTGCCCGACCGCCTCGTCCAGGCTGCGCAGCCCCAGTGCCGCGAGCTGGCCCCGTACCTCTTCCGCCAGGAAGCTGAAGAAAGCCTCCACATGCTCCGGTCGGCCGAGGTACCGCTCCCGCAGCACCGGGTCCTGGGTGGCGATCCCGACCGGGCAGGTGTCCAGGTGGCAGACCCGCATCATCACGCAGCCGGCGGCGATCAGCGGGGCGGTGGCGAACCCGAACTCCTCGGCCCCCAGCAGCGCCGCCACCACCACGTCCCGGCCGGTCTTGAGCTGGCCGTCGACCTGCACCGTCACCCGGTCCCGCAGCCCGCTTCGCAACAGCGTCTGCTGGGTCTCGGCCAGCCCCAGCTCCCACGGGGTGCCGGCGTGCTTGAGCGAGCCGAGCGGGGCGGCGCCGGTGCCGCCGTCGTGCCCGGAGATCAGGATCACGTCCGCCTTCAGCTTGGCGACCCCGGCCGCGACCGTCCCGACCCCGCTGGCCGAGACCAGCTTCACGTGCACCCGGGCGGTCGGGTTGACGCACTTCAGGTCGTGCACCAGCTGCGCCAGGTCCTCGATCGAGTAGATGTCGTGGTGCGGCGGCGGCGAGATCAGCCCCACCCCGGCAGTGGCGTGCCGGGTGCGCGCGATCCACGGCCAGACCTTGTTTCCGGGCAGCTGCCCACCCTCCCCCGGCTTGGCACCCTGCGCCATCTTGACCTGGATGTCGTCGGCGTGCACCAGGTACTCGGTGGTCACCCCGAACCGGCCGCTGGCGACCTGCTTGACCGCCGAGCGGCGCAGCGGGTCGTGCAGCCGGTCCACGTCCTCGCCGCCCTCGCCGGTGTTGGAGCGGCC
>WHTQ01000188.1 GCA_009377645.1 Micromonosporaceae bacterium
CCCACTTGCCCACGGTCGACGGGGTGACGTTGACCGCGCGGGCCAGCCCGGTGGCGGTCATGCCCCGTTCGGCCAGCGCCGCGGCCAGCCGCGACGGCTTGGCCTGCTCAGCAGGCTGACCGGGCTGCGAGGGGGCGGCCCGGACCTGGTGGAGGCGGTCGGCGATGTCGGGGAACAGGTCAGCGGCCGGGTGGTCGAGGACGGCCGCGGCGCGTTCGGCCAGCCCAGGTTGCGGGTTGTAGTGGCCGACGACCCAGCTGTAGACGCTGTTCTCGTGCGCGCCGATGCGGCGGGCGAGGTCGCGGACGGACAGGCCTTGGCGGTCGAGCGCGGCGCGGAGCGGGGTGCGGTCGGCCAGGTGGGGGAACAGCCGCTCGGCCGGCTCGCCGAGGGTGGCGGCGAGACGTTCGGCGGCGGGCCCGCGGGGGCGGGCCCTGCCCGAGGACCACTTGTGCAGCGTGGCGGGGTTGACCCGGGCGGCGGAGGCGACCTCGTCGGCGCGCAGCCCGCGTTCGACCATCACTTCGGCCAGCGCCGTCCTCACGCCGGCGTCGGGCCCGCCGCTGCGGGTGTCGGTGGTGGTGGTGGTCATTGGGCGGCTCCCTCACGACCGGCCGGCAGCCCCCGGCCGTCGGGTTGCGGGGCGCCGGCGTCGTCCAGCCCGTCGGGTGCCGGGCCGCCCGGCCTTCGCTCGTTGCCGCTGCCCGCCTGGTCGGTGTGCTCCCGGCCGCCGCCCTCGCCGTCGGCGTCACCGGCGTCGTCGTTGAGGTCGCGACGGTCGCCTTGGACGCCGGCGAGGTCGTGCGGGACGCCGGGACGGCCGCGGCGGTGCTGGTGGTGGCGGCCGGCTCGGGCGGGATGCGCCGCCCGCGCCTGTGCCTGCTCCTGCTCCTGGGGGTGGGCGGGGTGTGGGCGGGTGTCGGGAGGTCCCCAGACCACGATCCGGTCGGGCGCTGAGGCGAGGGCGGTCTGCCAGCGGGGATGGGAGAAGTGGGGTGCGAGGGTGATGTGCCGCCACCCGGACCCGGACAGGTACAGCGCTTGGCCGTCGGGCATGCCGTAGATCTCGCCGGGCGGCAGCTGCCGCTGCCGGGTCGTGGACCAGTTGGTGGTGGCCGCGGTGGAGATGGACTGCGAGCGGACCCGGAACGGCTCCCGCGACTTTGTCCGGGTGCGGGTGGTGGAGGTTTGGGGGCGGTCCCACTCGCCGCAGATCACGCTGAGCGCTTCCAGCGTCTTGGTGTCGCGGATCCCCGGGAGCACGACCAGGTGCTGGAACAGGGACAGGAACCCGTCGGCGATGTCGGCGCCCCAGCGGCCGCGGACCTGCGACAGGTCCTGCACCGCGGCGATCGTGTGCAGCCCCTGCCCGCCCGCCTCAGACACCAGAGCGGGCAGGGAGGCGATCGGCGCGACGTTGGCCACCTCATCGAGGACGAGGGAGACGGGCTTGCCGTGCGGGATCTCGGCGAGGGCGGCGGCGCGGTGCCGCTGGTATTGCGCGTCGCGGACCGCCTCGATCAACGCCACCACGAGCGGGGCGACGGCGGCCTGGTGCTCGGCCGGCGCGGCGACGTACACGGTGTCGGCCGAGGCGGTGAACTGGTGCGGCTCCCAGTTCGACCGTTCGCAGCTGTCGAGGGCTTGGCTGGTGGTGTAGACGTCGATCACGTCGGCGGTGGCCGACCAGATCGACTGGCGCTCCTGATCGGCGGCCCGTTGGACGCCGCCGAGGACCATGCGCGCCAGGTCGGCGTCGGCGTCGCCCCGGTCGGCGGCCCACTCCAGGATCAGATCCGCGGTCTCGACGTCGCCTGACAGCACCCAGCCGACCACGTCG
>WHTQ01000157.1 GCA_009377645.1 Micromonosporaceae bacterium
GAACGCGTCGGTGGCCAGGAACTTGGGCACGATCAGCGGGTAGAACGTGTTGATCCACCCCAGGTTGTTGAACAGGATGTACTGGGGCACGATCACCACGTGGATCGGCAGCATGATCGTGGCCAGCATGACCGCGAAGAAGGTCCGGCGGCCCGTGAAGCTGAGCCGGGCGAACGCGTACGCCGCCATCGAGCACGCCAGCAGGTTGCCGACGACCGCGCCGGCCACGATCACCATTGAGTTGAATATGTAGTGGTGGAACGGGCGCGGCAGGGAGGTCCAGCCGTCCAGGTAGTTGCTTGGCCGCAGGGTGGTGGGCAGCAGGCCAGGCTCTCGGAAGATGAGGTCGGTGGGCTTGACGGAGCTGGTGAGCATCCACAGCAGCGGGTAGAGCATGACCAGCCCGAACCCGATCAGGCCGGCGTGGATGAGCGCGCTGCGCAGCGGGTGCCGCCGGCGGCGGGACGGCGCGGTGGTGGCCGGGCTAGTCGTCGCCATAGAAGACCCAGTAGCGTGCGGCGAAGAAGTTCCCCGCGGTGAAGCCGGCGATGATCATGAGGAGCAGCCAGGCCATGGCCGAGGCGTAGCCCATCTGCGGTGGGGCGCCGAAGCCGCGGTCGTACAGGTAGAGCGTGTAGAACATGGTTGCGTCCGCTGGCCCGCCGGTGCCGTTGCTGACGATGAACGCCTGGGTGAACGATTGGAAGGCATTGATCACCTGCAGGATCAGGTTGAAGAAGATGATCGGAGTAAGCAGCGGGACGGTGATCCGGAAGAACCGGGTGAACCACCCGGCGCCGTCCACTGCGGCGGCCTCGTAGTACATCGCCGGGATCTGGCGCAGCCCGGCCAGGAAGATCACCATCGGTGACCCGAAGGTCCACACGTTCAGGACCACCAGGGTCCCCAGCGCGTAGTCCGGATGCGACACCCAGCCGGTGGGCGCGATCCCGAGCAGGCCGGCCACCCCGGCGACACCGGGCAGCTCCAGCACCGCGTTGACCAGTCCGTTGGTGCCGAACACCAGCCGCCACAGGATCGCGATCGCGACGCTGCCGCCCAGCAGCGACGGGAGGTAGTAGACCGAGCGGTAGAAGGACAGCCCCCGGACCCCCCGGTCGAGCACCAGCGCGAGCGCCAGCGCCGCGGCCAGCTGGAGCGGCACCGACACCACGACGTAGGTGACGGTCACCCGCAGCGCGTTGTGCAGCCGCGTGTCCTCCAGCATCCGCCGGTAGTTGTCCAGCCCCACCCAGTCCGGAGCGGAGAGCAGGTTGTAGTCGGTGAACGAGAGCACGAACGAGGCGGTGATCGGGCCGACCGTGATCGCGATCAGCCCGAGGAACCAGGGACCGAGGAACAGCAGCGCCGCCCGGCCGTCCCGACGCCAGCCGGGACGCCGGGCGCCGGGACCACCGGGACCGCTGGGCGGCGCCGGTCCGGCCACCCCGGTCGCCGACCGCCGGGTTGCCTGCACGTCCGTGCCCACCACCGGTTCACCCCTGCGCCGCAAACGGGCCCGGGCCGGTGGAGTCGCGGATCATCAGCTCGGTCCGGAGCATGACCTGGGCGGTGGTACGGCGGTCGTCGCCGTGCTGCAGCAGCATGTCCACGGCCGCCCGGCCGGCGGCCGAGGTCGGGTTGGCCACTGTGGTCAGCTTCGGCCGGGTGCGCCGGGACAGTGCGATGTCGTCGATGCCGACCACGCTGATGCCGGTGGGCACGGCCACGCCGAGTGCGTCCAGCCCCTCGATCAGGCCGATCGCCATCAGGTCGTTGTACGCGAGCACGGCGCTGGCTCCGGCCCGGACCACCTGCTCGGCGGCGGCCAGCCCACCGTCCTCGGTCGGCGGGTTGGGGCTGATCACGGTCAGTGCGACATCGGCCGTACGGGCGGTGGCGGTGGCGGTCTTGCGGATCTCGCGGCTGGTCCACGAGCCGCGCGGGCCGCCGAGCAGCGCCAGCTCTCGATGGCCCAGCCCGACCAGATGTGCGATCGCGTCCCGCGCCCCCTGCGCCACGTCCATCACCACGCAGGGCAAGCCGGCCACCAGCCGGTTGACCACCACCAGCGGCACCTCCCGGGACAGCTGCTCGATCAGGCTGTTGTTCATCCGCGGGCTGCACAGCAGCACGCCGTCGACCTGCTTGGCCATCGCCCGCACCAGGTCTTCCTCGACCAACGCGTCTTCGTTCGTGTCGGCCACGAAGATGTGGTGGTCGCGCAGCCGCGCCTGACCCTCCGCCGCTTTGATCATCGGTGGGAAGAACGGGTTGGCGATGTCGGCCACGATCAGGCCGAGGTTGTGGGTGCGGCCGGTGATCAGCGCCCGCGCCGCCCGGTTCGGGCGGTAACCGAGACTCTCCGCCTGGGCGAGGACCCGGCTGCGGGTCTCCGCGTTCACCAGGTGCGGCGCCGAGAACGTCCGGGAGACGGTGGAGATGTGCACGCCGGAGGCGTGGGCGACGTCGCGGATGGTTGCGGGCACGGCCGGTCCCTCCGGAGGGTGGTCGTTGTCACGTTCGTCCGCTCATTAATGCAAACGATTGCTGCGCTGTCAACACCTCAGCTAGCTCGGATCCGCGTTTTGCCGCCAAGGAAGGACGAGGCAAATCCATTCAAAATAGAGTAAGAAGTGTAGAGCGGGCGGATGGTTGACGACCAGAGTTCGGGCATGGTCTGCTGTTGATGCAAACCTTTGTCACCGCACGTCAGGAGGTGGCCGGTGCCGGAGCCGCGTCGGTACGCGATCGTCGGTGCGGGCGCCCGGGCGCAGATGTTCACCCAGGCACTGGCCGGCCGGGACCCGGCCGCGGCCCGGCTGGTGGCCCTCGCCGACACCAACCCGGCGCGGATCGCGGCCCACAACCGCCGGCTCGCCGCGCTCGGTGCCCCGCCGGCCGCGAGCTGGGCCGCCGCCGAATTCCCTGCCATGCTCGCTACCGAGCGGGTCGACACGGTCATCGTGACCACCGTGGACCGGACTCACGACCAGTACATCGTGGCCGGCCTGGCGGCCGGATGCGACGTGATCACCGAGAAGCCGATGACCGTGGACGCGGCCAGCTGCCGACGGATCCTGGACGCGGCCAGTCGCACCGACCGGCACCTGACCGTGGCCTTCAACTACCGCTACAACCCGATCCACGAGCGGATGCGGGAGCTGCTGGCGGGTGGGGTGGTCGGCGAGATCGGGTCGGTCCACTTCGAATGGCTGCTGGACGTGCGGCACGGCGCCGACTACTTCCGGCGCTGGCACCGGGAGAAGGCGAGCTCCGGCGGCCTGCTGGTGCACAAGGCCACCCACCACTTCGACCTGGTGAACTGGTGGCTCTCGGCCACCCCCGAGCTGGTGTACGCGTACGGCCGGCTGTTCCTCTACGGCGGGAACGGCGCCCGGCACGGGTACGACCGCGGGTACGCCCGCGTCCACGGCGCACCCGAGGCCGAGGGCGACCCATTCGCGCTGCGCCTGGCCGACCAGCCCGGCCTGCGGGAGCTCTACCTGGACGCCGAGCACCTGGACGGCTACCACCGGGACCAGAGCGTGTTCGCCCCCGGGGTCACCATCGAGGACGACCTGGCGGTGCTGGTGCGCTACGACACCGGCGCGACGATGACGTACCACCTGACCGCGTACGCGCCGTGGGAAGGGTACCGGTTCATGGTCAACGGCAGCCGGGGCCGGCTGGAGCTGGAGGTGGTGGAGAGCGACCACGTGGCCCTGGCTGCCGCCGGCGGCCTGAAGGGAGCCGGCGAGCAGGGAGCCCAGCTGCACGGCGACGCGGCCGCCCCGGAGGCGGGCGGTTATACGCTGACGGTGCGCCCGTTCTGGCGGCCGCCGTACCAGGTGGACGTGTCGGGCTACACCCGGCAGGGGCACGGCGGTGCCGACGTCCGGATGACCCGGGTGCTGTTCGGTCCGGACGGCGGCCGCGCCCCGGACCGGCTCGGCCGGGCGGCCACCGGGCGGGACGGCGCCGCATCGCTGCTGGTCGGCCTGGCCGGCAACGCTTCCCTCGCCTCCGGTGGCCCGGTCCGGGTCGCGGACCTGCTCGACCTCTCCGCGTGGTAAAGGAGCCTTGATGTCCCCAGCCGATGATCTGCTCTTCCCGTCCGACCCGCGCTCCCGGGAGATCGCCCGGGAGCTGTTCGCCGTGGTCCGGGACCAGCCGCTGATCTGTCCACACGGGCATGTTGACCCGTCGATCCTGGCCCAGGACACGCCGTTCCCGGATCCGGCCCGGCTGCTGATCGTGCCGGACCACTACCTCACCCGGATGCTGCTCTCGCAGGGAGTCCCGCCGGCCCGGCTGGGTGTACCCGCGACCGGACAGGCGCCGGTCGGGGCGGAGGTGGAGACCGACGGGCGCACCATCTGGCGGACCTTCGCCGCGCACTGGCACCTGTTCCGGGGCACCCCGTCGCGGCTGTGGCTGGAGCGCACCTTCGCCGACGTGTTCGGAGTGGACATCCCGTTCCGGCCGCAGACCGCCGACCAGGTC
>WHTQ01000161.1 GCA_009377645.1 Micromonosporaceae bacterium
GGAGCGCCTGCGCGCCCCGGCGGTGGTGGCGGCGGTGGCGGTGGTGGCCGCGGTCCAGGCGCCGGTGGCGGCCCGCGGGGCGGTCGCGGCGCGCCGGGTGGTGGCGGCCCGGGGGCCGGCGCGGGCACCGGCGCTGCCCCCAGCTACCGGGGCGGTCCGCCGTCCGGCGGCGGCCGGGGCGGCCGGGGCCGGGGCAGCGGCACCGCGGGTGCGTTCGGCCGGCCCGGTGGCCGGCCGGCCCGCGGGCGCAAATCGAAGAAGCAGCGGCGGCAGGAGTTCGACAACCTGTCCGCCCCGACCATGAGCTCCGGCGCACCGCGCGGCCACGGCGAGGCCGTCCGGCTGCCGCGGGGCGCCTCGCTGTCCGACTTCGCCGACAAGATCAACGCCAATCCGGGCTCGCTGGTCCAGGAGATGTTCGGACTCGGTGAGATGGTGACCGCCACCCAGTCCTGCACCGACGAGACGCTGCTGCTGCTCGGCGAGCACCTGGGCTACGACGTGCAGATCGTCAGCCCGGAGGACGAGGACCGGGAGCTGCTGGCGCAGTTCCACATCGACCTCGACGCGGAGGTGGCGCCGGAGCGGCTGGTCAGCCGGCCCCCGGTGGTGACCGTGATGGGCCACGTCGACCACGGTAAGACCAAGCTGCTGGACGCGATCCGGCGCTCGAACGTGGTCGAGGACGAGGCCGGTGGGATCACCCAGCACATCGGCGCCTACCAGGCGTGGGTGGAGCACGACGGCGCGGACCGGGCGATCACGTTCATCGACACCCCCGGGCACGAGGCGTTCACCGCGATGCGGGCGCGCGGCGCCCAGGTCACCGACATCGTGATCCTGGTGGTGGCCGCCGACGATGGGGTGATGCCGCAGACGGTGGAGGCGCTCAACCACGCCAAGGCCGCCGACGTGCCGATCGTGGTGGCGGTCAACAAGATCGACAAGCCGGAGGCGAACCCGGGCCGGGTCCGCCAGCAGCTCACCGAGTATGGCCTGGTGGCCGAGGAGTACGGCGGCGAGACCATGTTCGTGGACGTCGCGGCCAAGCCCGGCACCGGCATCGAGAAGCTGCTGGAGGCGGTGCTGCTGACCGCCGACGCCACGCTGGAGCTGACCGCCCCGACCGACGGCCCGGCGCAGGGGGTCGCGATCGAGGCGCACCTGGACCGGGGCCGCGGCGCGGTCGCCACCGTCCTGGTGCAGAAGGGCACGCTGCTCACCGGCGACTCGATCGTGGCCGGCGGGGCGCACGGCCGGGTCCGGGCGATGCTGGACGAGCACGGCCGGCAGGTCCCCGACGCCGGCCCGGCCCGGCCGGTGCTGGTGCTCGGCCTGACCGCGGTGCCCAGCGCCGGGGACACGTTCCTGGCCGCCGACGACGACCGGACCGTCCGGCAGATCGCCGAGCAGCGGCAGGCCCGGCGGCGGGCCGCCCAGATGGCGTCTTCGCGCGGCCGGGCCACGCTGGAGACCCTGATGGAGCAGATCAAGGAGGGCGAGAAGAGCTCGCTCAACCTGATCCTGAAGGGCGACGTGTCCGGCTCGGTCGAGGCGCTGGAGGACGCGCTGTTCAAGCTGGACGTACCGGAGGAGATCCAGCTCAAGGTGATCGACCGGGGGGTCGGCGCGATAACCGAGAGCAACGTCATGCTGGCCAGCGCGTCGGAGGCGATCATCGTCGGCTTCAACGTCCGCACCTCCACCGCCACGGTCCGGCAGCTGGCCGAGCGGGAGGGCGTGGAGATCCGGTACTACACCGTGATCTACCAGGCGATCGAGGAGGTCGAGTCCGCGCTCAAGGGCATGCTCAAGCCGGTGTACGAGGAGGTCACGCTCGGCTCCGCGGAGGTACGGGCGATCTTCCGGTCCAGCCGGTTCGGCAACATCGCCGGCTGCCTGGTGCGCTCCGGGGTGATCCGGCGCAACGCCAAGGCCCGGCTGCTGCGGGACGGGGCGGTGGTCGCCGACAACCTGAGCATCGCCTCGCTGCGGCGGGAGAAGGACGACGCGACCGAGGTCCGGGAGGGCTTCGAGTGCGGCCTGACCCTGGGCAACTACAACGATGTCAAGGTCGACGACGTGATCGAGACGTACGAGCTGCGGGAGAAGCCAAGAGCTTGAGCGAGTACGCCCTGCTGGTCGCGCCGTCCAGCAACCGGGTGTACGCGGGCGAGGCGCCCCGCCTGACCGGCGCCGAGCTGACCGTGTTCGGGGACACGGTGCTCGGCGCCGGTCTGCGGGAGGTGGCCCCGACCGAGCTCGGTGGCGTGCCCTACGTCGGGTTCGCCACCGAGTCGCCGCTGAGCCCGCGCGACGTCGCGTACCTGTCCAACCTCTCCTCCGGGTACGCGCTGTTCGCGCGGGAGGGGCCGGAGCTGCTGCGGCCGCTGCGGCTGCGCCCGCTGGCCCGCTACGACGACGACCTGGTCACGATCCCGAAGTACCAGGGCAAGACCAACGAGCAGTTCACCCGGCTGCTGCTGAACGTGACCGTGCTCGCCTCCACCCGGGCGGCGCAGATGCTGGACCGGCGGCTGGTGGTGCTGGACCCGCTGTGCGGGCGCGGAACCACCCTGAACCAGGCGCTGATGTACGGCTACGACGCGATCGGGGTGGAGGGCGACGAGCGCCAGGTCGAGGCGTACGCGACCTTCCTGCGGACCTGGCTGCGGCGCAAGCGGCTGAAGCACTCGGTGGAGCTAAACCCGGTGCGCCAGCACCGGCAGCGGGTGGCCAGCCGGCTGGACGCGACGCTGGCTCCCAGCCAGCAGGCGCACCGGGACGGCGACATCCAGCGGGTGACCGTCCTGCACACCGACACGGTGCGCTCCCGGGAGCTGCTGCGGGCCGGCTGCTGCGACGTGATCGTCACCGACGCCCCGTACGGGATCGCCCACCGAAGCCGATCCGGCGGCCAGCCCGCCGGTGAGCGCAGCCCGCTGGACCTGCTGGCCGCCGCGGTGCCGGTCTGGGAGCAGCTGCTGCGCCGCGGCGGGGCGCTGGGTGTGGCGTTCAACACCCACGTCGCCGGCCGGGACGAGGTGGCCGAGCTGCTGGCCGGCGCCGGGCTGGCCGTGGTCACCGATCCCGCGTACCGCGGCTTCGGCCACTGGGTGGACCAGGGGATCACCCGGGACCTGCTGGTGGCGGTCAAGTCATAGAGTCGCCCTGTGTATACCGCAACGGCGGTCTTCGACCTGTTGCTGCCCGGCGACTCCCGGTCGCTGAAGGCGAAGCGTTCGTACGTGCGTCCGGTGGTGGCCGCGCTGCGCCGGCTCGAGGTGGCGGTGGCGGAGGTGGGCGCCCAGGACCTGCACGGCCGGGCCGAGATCGGGGTGGCGGTGGTGGCGGCCGAGCCGGGCCACGTCACCGCGGTGCTCGACAGCTGCGAGCGGCTGGTGGCCGGGCGCCCGGAGCTGGAGCTGCTGGCGGTGCGCCGGCGACTGCACGGCGAGGGGGAGTGACCCGTTCGGGTCAGCCGGGTGCGCCCCCCCGGCCGACCGGTACTGTCGAGAGCAGGGGCCGGTGGCGAGCCGAGCAGCGCCGGTGGCCAGGCGGCCCGAGGGCAGCCCCGATCCTCGGAGGTGACGTGATGACGGACCCGGCCCGGGTGCGCCGGCACGCGGAGCGCGTGCGGGAGCTGGTGGCTTCGGTGGTGCGTACCCAGATCAAGGACCCCCGCCTCGGGATGATCACCATCACCGAC
>WHTQ01000173.1 GCA_009377645.1 Micromonosporaceae bacterium
CCATCTCGACCGCGGCCACCACCAACTGGTCCACGACCCGGCAGCGGCAGCTGCCGCCCGGCGAGATCTACGGCATGCCCGACGGCCAAGCGCTGTACCTGTCCGGGTCCGGGTGGCGGCACATCACCCTCGCACCCCACTTCACCCACCCCCGCTGGCAGACCGCCCTCGCATCCGCGCCCGGCCGGATCGTGATCTGGGGCCATCCCGACACCCGCCCACACCACGCCCACCCCCAGGAGCAGGCGCAGGCGCGGGCGGCCCACCCCGCACGCCACGGCCGCCGCCTCCCCTATCCCAGCCGACACGGCGCACCACGCGACCTCGAAGACGCCCACGACGACCACGGCGACCACGGCCGCAGCGACGACCGCGACGACAGCGGCGACGGCCCCGGAGAGGACGGCCGGGAGCACACCGACCAGCGGGCGGACCGCGACAGCAGCCCAGCGTCCGCGGCGCCCGACGCCCCGGCCGACAGCGTTCCCGCCCCGCAGCCCGTCCCGCGATCCGATGACGGCCGGGGGCTGCCGGTCGGCCGTGAGGGAGCCGCCCGATGACTGCCACCGCCGACACCCGCACCGGTGGCGCGCCGACGGTGCTGGCCGAGATCTTGGCCGAGCGTGGGCTGCGCACCGACGAGGTCGCCGCGGCCGCCCTGGTCAACCCCGCCACGCTGCACAAGTGGTCCTCGGGCAGCGCCCGCCCCCGCGGGCCCGCCGCCGAACGCCTCGCCGCCACGCTCGGGGAACCGGCCGAGCGGCTGTTCCCCCACCTGGCCGACCGCACCCCGCTGCGCGCGGCGCTCGACCGCCAAGGCCTGTCCGTGCGCGATCTCGCCCGCCGCATCGGCGCGCACGAGAACAGCGTCTACAGCTGGGTCACCGGCCACTACAACCCCCAACCCGAACTCGCCCAACGCGCCGCCGACACCCTCGACGTGGCCGCCGCCGACCTGTTCCCCGACATCGCCGACCGCCTCCACCAGGCCCGGACCGCCGACCCTGCGGCGGCAGCCTGGCCCGACCTGGCCGTTGCCCAGGAGCCACGGGCTGACCCGGCGAGGCCTGCTGAGGGTGGCGAGCCGTCCCGGTTGGCCGCGGCGCTGGCCGAACGGGGCATGACCGCCACCAGGCTGGCCCACGCGGTCAACGTCACCCCCTCGACCGTGGGCAAGTGGGCCGACGGCGCCGCCCCCACCGTCGAGCACGCCGAACAAGCCGCCGCCGCCCTCGGCGTGCCCGTCGCCGAGGTCTTCGACCGGGTCCACCTCGGCCACCGCGGCGGCCGCGCCGGCCGCCTCGAGCTGCCCCTGGTCCCCGGCGCCCCCACCGTCGACCAGGTCCTGGACACCCCACCGACCGGCGATCCCCGGTGGGCAGAACGGGCCGCCTGCGCCAACCCGCATCACGACCCCGACGCCTGGTGGCCCGACCCCACCGACCCCGCGGAACAGGCCCGCCGCGTCTGCGGCGGCTGCCCGGTACTCGGCGACTGCCGCCAGGCGTTCCTCGACGACCCCGACACCCGCCGCCACGGCACCGAGGGGATCTGGGCCGGGCTACCCGGCCGCGTCCTGCTCACCCTCACCCGCAACCGGGACCACGGCCAACCCCGGGACCGCCGGTATGGCCGCGCTGAGACTGACGATGGGTCTGCGGTGGGCCGGCGTCACGGCGGCCGGCGGCTGGCCGCGCTCATGGACACCCGAGGGCTGGCCATCGGTGATCTCGCCGCCGACCTCGGGGTCAGCCGCAGCGCTGTGGCGCAATGGCGGCAAGGACAGCGCACCCCCGTCGCCGACCTCGCCGAACGCCTCGCCCACCGGCTCGGCGTCGACCCCGACCGCCTATGGCCCGACCGTGACCACAACCGGGACGGGATCACACGGTGACCCGCCGATCAACCCCCATGACCCGACCAACCGTGCGGGCGACCCTGCAATCAACCTCGGCGCGTCACGGTCCGCTCAGGCCCCGCCCGGACACGTGGACAGGACTGGCGTCGCCAGCCACGCCGCCGGTCAGCCCCCACGGGCGATGGTCCCCCTTCGGCTGGGCCGGCGCCCATGGCTTGCCGCCCGTCGCGCCACCGTCAACCTGCCCGCGACGGTCACGGGCAGTGACCGTCCAGCACGATCCGGCCGGGACCGGCACCCTGACGCCGATCACGGTCGGTGGTCGGCGGTTCACGCACCGAAGGTGCAAGGGTGTCTTCTGGTTGC
>WHTQ01000185.1 GCA_009377645.1 Micromonosporaceae bacterium
AGCTTGGCCAGGTTGAAGTGGGCGTTGCGGCGGACCAGCGGGTCGAAGGTCCAGGTCACCTCGGACAGCCCGTGGCGCAGCGCCCACGCTCGCTGGTGCAGCTTCAGCGCGTACCCCACGCCCTGGCCGCGCACCCGCCGCACCACCCCGGTCACGTGCGAGTGCAGGCCCACCCCGGGCGGAGCGGCGAAGAACCCCACGCACGCGCCGACCAGCTCGCCGCCCTCGTACGCGCCCGCCGCGTAGTTGCCGGCGTGGGTCATCGCCCGCAGCTGCTCGATGGTGACCGGCGGGTTGCTCTTGTCCGGCTTCCAGATCCCGTCGAACAGGGCGTAGATCGCCTCCAGGTCGGCCAGCGCGGACAGCAGCCGCACCTCCACCCCGGCCCGGGTCGCGGCCTGCCGGGCCTGCTCGATCGCCGGCTGGTCGAGGTTCACGCGACCCTCGGCGTGGCCCGGACCCCGAAGTGCAGGTACGGGGTGCCGTCGGCGAGCTGGTAGAAGGTGACCGGCGACCAGGTCTGCGCGCCCGGCGGGCGGACCAGGAACAGCCCGTCCCGGACCGGCACCAGGTCCAGCTCCTTCGGCTCGTCCGGCAGCCCGGCCACCTGCTGGGTGCTGGTCATCCGCAGGGTGGGGCCGCGCTCGCCGGTGAAGACCTCCAGCCGTACCCCGGTGCGCGCATAGCTGCCGGCGTACGGCGTGAGGTCCACGCTCACCGGCTCGTCCGGCGGCGCCAGCGGGTGCGCCATCTCCACCCCGGCGAGCTCGGCGAAGACCTCCCGGACCAGGGTCTCGTACAGGTCCCTGGTGAACCCGCCGTTGGTCAGCAGGGTCACCGCGAGGTCGCGTTCGGGCAACAGACGCAGGAACGCGGACTGGCCGACGGTGTTGCCGTCGTGCCCGACCAGCCGGGCGCCGTGCCAGCCGAGCCGGAACCAGCCCAGCCCCCAGGAGTCGGCCAGCGTGTACGGATCGGGCAGCACCACCTCCTCGGCCTGCATGGCCGCCACCGACTCGGCCGAGAGCGCCCGGTCCCCGTCGGGGGCCAGGCCGCCGGACAGGTGCATCCGGGCGAAGGCCAGCACGTCGCCGACGGTCGAGGCGATCAGCCCGGCCGGCCCGAGCGCCCGCGGCAGCACCCAGACCGGCGCGCGGCGCGGCTCCTCGTCCCCCTCGTGCACATGGCCGACGGCGGTCCGGTGCAGCAGCGCCTCCTCCGGCAGCGTGACCGTGCGGGTGAGCCCCAGCGGCGCGTACAGCTGCTCGCGCAGGGCGGCGTCCCACACCTGCCCGGTCAGCTTCTCGACCAGCCGCCCGGCGATGACGAAGCCGGAGTTGCAGTAGGACCAGGTGCCGCCCAGCGGGTGGTTCTGTGGCAGCCCGGCCAGCGCGTCCACGTACCGTTCCAGGCACTCGTCGCCCCGGCCGGTGTCGCGGAAGAAGTCGCCGTCGATGCCGCTGGTGTGGTTCAGGAGGTGGCGGGTGGTCACCCGCTTGGTGACCTCCGGGTCGGCCAGCGACAGTTCGGGCAGGTAGCCGACCACCGGCTGGTCGAGGTCCAGCTTCCCGGCGTCGACCAGGCGCATCAGCACGGTCGTCGTCCAGACCTTGGTCATCGACCCGATCTGGAACAGCGTGTCGGTGGTGACCTCCACCCCGGTGTCGACATTGGTGACCCCGTGCGCGACCGCCAGGGTCTGGTCGCGGTAAGCGATGCCGAGCGCGGCCCCCGGCACCGTGAACCGGCCTGCCAGCTCGGCCAGGCGGCGCTGCCAGCGGTCGTGGTCCAGAGTGGTCGGTACGGGCATCGTGACCTCCTTCGTTCGAGTGTGCTGGGTGACCCAGTCGACGATCCGGCGGGAGTAGTCGGCGCGGTGCGAGGGCCGGCCGTCCAGGATGAACAGGTGGCTGGCCTGCGGGTAGACGACCAGCCGGGCGGGCACCTGCCGGGAGCGCAGCGCCG
>WHTQ01000117.1 GCA_009377645.1 Micromonosporaceae bacterium
CCGGCTACTCGTCGGTGCTACCCCCGCCGGTGGTGCCGCCGCCGCTGGGTCCGACCCAGCCACCGTCCGTGCCTGCCCCGTCGCCGCCGCCGCTGGGCCCCACCCAGCCACCGTCCGGCGTGACCTGCTCACTGACCACCCCCTGCGCCTGCAGCTGCGCGAGCGTTCCAGCATCGACGTCGACCATCGCGCCGGCCGGGTGGTGGTTGCCCTCGGTATCGGTCCAGTCTCGTTCCAGCCGTACGTAAACCATCGTCTCCCCCTGATCCTGATGCCAGCGGTCCGAACGCCGCCGGTCCTGGATGCCGCCGGGACGTCGGGCGACCGTTGCCCGGTCGGGTCGGTCGCGGTGGCCGACGCGCTGAGGGTAGCTGCCGGGTGGGCAGAACGCGCGGGACCGAGCCGGGAGTGTCGGCTACCCAACAGACCGGTTTCCGACAGTTCGATGAACCGGCATACTCTCCAGGTGGCCTGTCCCCGGTGCGGCCGGGCCGTCGCCGATAACGATCGCTTCTGCGGCGGCTGCGGAGCAGCCATCGCCGATGCCTGCCGCCACTGCGGCCGGCGGCTGGCGCGTGAGGTGAAGTTCTGTCCCGGCTGCGGCACGGCCCGGGACGGGGGGACCGAGCCGGTCACCGGGGCCACCGAGGACCGGCGGCGGGTCAGCGTGCTGTTCGTCGACCTGGTCGACTTCACCCCGTACGCCGAGCAGTCCGACCCGGAGCTGGTCCGCCGGCTGCAGAGCCGGTTCTACGCCGCCGTGCGGCGAGTGGTGAGCCAGCACGGCGGAGTGGTCGAGAAGTACATCGGGGACGCCGCGATGGCGCTGTTCGGGGCACCGGTGGCCACCGAGACCGACACGCTGCGCTGCGTCCGGGCCGCCCTGGAGCTGCAGCGGGTGCTCACCGACCAGGACGCCGGCACCGAGGGCGGGCTGGGCTTCCGGGTCGGCGTGGCCACCGGCGAGGCACTGGTGGACGTGGCGGCGGCACGCGATGGTGGGCAGGCGATCGTGGCCGGCGACGTGGTCAACACCGCCTCCCGGCTGCAGGCGGTCGCGCCGCCCGGCGGTGTGCTCGTGTGCAGCCGGACCCACGCCCTGACAGCCACCGCGATCCGCTACGCCGCGCAGCCGGAGGTGACCCTACGTGGCCGGTCGGCCCCGACCCAGGTATGGCTGGCGGTGGCCCCGGTGCAGCGCGCCCAGGGCGACCCGGAACCGGACGCCACCCCGCTGGTGGAGCGGGAGCACGAGCTGGGACTGCTGGCCGGCGCGCTGCACCGGGCGGTCCGGGACCGCACCCCGCAGCTGGTCACGATCTTCGGGCTGGCCGGCATCGGCAAGACCCGCCTGGTCAGCGAGCTGCGCCAGCAGACGGCCGAGCTGGTCAGCGCGCCGGTGGTGTGGCGCACCGGGCTGTGCCGGCCGTTCGGGGAGGACGTCACCTACGCCGGGCTGTCCGACATCGTCAAGGGGCACGCGGGCATCCTCGACACCGACCAGCCCGGCACCGCGCGTACCCGGCTGCGGCTGGCGGTCCGGGAGGTGGTGCCGGGCCCGGAGGAGGACCGGCTGGTGGACGCGCTGGAGCCGCTGGTCGGGTTGCCCGGCTCGGGACTGCCGGCCGAGGAGACTGAGTCGGCCTGGCGGCGCTTCCTGGTGGCGATCGCCGCCCGCTCCCCCACCGTGCTGGTCTTCGAGGACCTGCACTGGGCCGACGAGTCGATGCTGCGGTTCATCGAGCTGCTGCCGGCGGCCGCCCGGGACGTGCCGCTGCTGGTGCTCGGCACCGCCCGCCCGGAGCTGATCGACCGGGACTCCACCTTCGCGGGTACGATCACCGGCTCGCTCACGATCACGCTGCCACCGCTGCGCAGCGCCGGCATGGCCACGCTGTACCGGCACATCCTCGGCCAAGCTCAGCCACCCGCGGCGTCGCTGGCTTCGCTTGACCGCTCCGACGCGACGTTCGGAGGCGACCTGCTCCGGCCGCTGGTGGAGCTGGCCGGCGGCAACCCGCTCTACGCCCACGAGTACGTGCGGATGCTGGTCCAGCGAGACGCCGCGCCGGTGGCCGGGCTCACCGGCGGGGCCGACCTGCCGATGCCGGACAGCGTCCACGCCGTGATCGCCAACCGGGTGGACCTGCTGGAGCCGGCCGACCGGGCGGTGCTGCAAGCCGCCGCGGTGGTCGGTATGCAGTTCTGGCCGGGAGCGGTCGCCGCCGCGCTAGGCCGGCCGGCCGGGTCGGTGGAGCGCTCGCTGCGCCGGCTGGAGCAGCGGGAGTTCATCTCCGAGCAGCTGGAGTCCAGCATGGCCGGGCAGGGCGAGTTCCGGTTCCGGCATGTGCTGGTACGGGACGTCTGCTATCAACGGCTGCCTCGCACCGAGCGGGTGGCCCGGCACGAGCGGACCGCGGACTGGTTGGAGAGCCTTGCGCTGCACCGGGACACCGACCTGGCCGAGGTGCTGGCGCACCACCGCTGGACGGTGTACGAGATCGCCCGCACCCTGGGCGTACCGGCCGACCGGTACACCCAGCCCGCCCGCCGGGCGCTGCGGCTGGCCGCCCACCGCGCGTACGCGCTGCACGCGCTGGACCGGGCCGAGCGCCACACCGCCCGGGCGCTGGCGTTGCTGGACCCGGACCCCGCCGGAGCGGCGGCCGCCTGCGCGGCGCCGGAGCCGGAGCGGCTGGGACTGGAGCTGTTCGCCACCGAGATCGCGTTCTACCAGGACCGGAGCGGGTTCCTGGCCGGCGGCGGGGCGGAGCAGCTGCGGTCGCTGGCCGAGCGGCTGGCGGCCGCGGTCGTCGCCGGCGGGCAGGCCGCCGCCGGGGCCGACCGGGAGCAGGTCACCGGCGACGCAGCCCGGGCCTGGACCCTGCTCGGGCAGGTGGCCTGGCTGGAGGCGGACCGGGAGCGGGCGCTGAGCTACCTGGACCGGGCGGTCGGACTGTTCGCCACCCTCCCGGACAGCGGCGAGAAGGTCGACGCGTACGCGCAGCTGGGCCGGCTGCACATGACCGACTACGAGTGCTCGCCGGCGATCGCGGCGGCCAGCACCGCGGCCGAGATCGCCGGCCGGCTGGGGTTGGTCGAGGCGCAGGCGGACGCCCGGATCACCATCGCCACCGCCCGCTACGAGACCGGCGACCCGGCCGGGCTGGACGAGCTGCTCCGGATCACCGAGCTGTGCCGGACCAACCGGCTGCTGGCGCTGCGGCGGGCGACCCGGAACCTGTCCCACGTGGTGCGGGAGGAGGGAGACTGGCGGCGCTCCGAGGAGCTGCTCTCCGAGAGCCTGCGACTGGACGGACCGGGCGGCCACAACGTGCTGCTGGACCAGTCCGGCGACCCGATGCGCGCGTACTTCACCGGCGACCTGGACGCGATCGACACCACGTCCAAGCCGTCGGCGGAGGCGGGCTGGGAGCTGAACCTCGACCTGCGCGCGTACGTACGGGCGCTGCGTGGCAACCCGGTCGGGGCCGCCGCCGACGCGACCGCGGCCCTGGCGGCCGCCCGCGGCACCGGGTTCCACCGGCCACTGTGGGGGGCGCTGGCCTCGGCCGCCCTCTGCCGGGCGCTGCTGGGGCAGCGGGACCTGGCCGCCGAGCTGCTCGCGGAGCTGGTCGGCGGATGGCAGAAGGTGTCGGTGATCGCCGGCGGCGAGTGGGTCTGCAAGGCGGCCCAGGCCGCGGCGCTGGCCGGCCCGGAGCCGGCCGAGACGCTGCGGGTCCCGCTGGCCGAGCAGCGGCGGCACACCGCCTGGTCGGAGGCGGCGCTGCACACCGTGACCGGTGCGGTGGCGCTCGGCAACGACACCGCCGGCGCGGCCGCCCGCCAGCACCTGGCCGCCGCCGAGATCCACGGCCAGATCCCGGCGGTCACCGACCGGATGCTGGCGCTGGCGCTGGCGGCGGCCGCATTCGCCTGCTCAGGCGAGCCGGCGGCGGCCGAGGAGGCGCTCGCCGAGGTCCGGGCGTTCGCGCAGCGCACCGCCACACCGGTGCTGCTGCAGATCGCCGAGGCGGGCTCAGCCGGGCACCCGGGCGGGTGAGACTGTGCCGGTGCCGGTCCCGGTCCCGGTGCCGGCCGTCGTGGCCCGCGCCGCCGCCCCGTCCGGTGTCCGCGGCTGCTCAGCCTTCACCTTCTGCGCGTACACGTCGACGTACTCGCGGCCGGACAGCTCCATCAGCCGGTACATGATCTCGTCGGTGATGGCGCGCTCCACGAACCGGTCGCCGGACATCCCCGCGTACCGCCCGAAGTCGATCGGCGGCCCGAACCTGATCTTCACCCGCTTGAACCGCGGCAGCAGCCGGCCCGGGGGTTGGAGCTCGTCGGCGTTCAGCATCGCCACCGGCACCACCGGCGCGCCGCTCTCCAGCGCCAGCCGGGCCACCCCGGTCTTGCCGCGGTAGAGCCGCCCGTCCGGCGAGCGGGTGCCCTCCGGGTAGATTCCGGCCAGCCGGCCCTCCCGCAGCACCCGCAGCTGCGTCTCCAGGGCGGCCCGGGCCGCCCGGCCACCGGTGCGGTCCATCGGGATCGTGCCGCTGCCGATGAAGAACATCTTCACCAGCCAACCCTTGATCCCCCTGCCGGTGAAGTACTCCGCCTTGGCGACGAAGGTGACCTTCCGGCGGACCACCAGCGGCATGAAGATCGAGTCGGAGAAGGCGAGATGGTTGCTGGCGATGATCGCCGGCCCGGTCGCCGGAACGTGCCGGCGACCCTCCACCTGCGGCCGGTAGAACAACCGCAGCCACGGGCCGAGCAGGACATACTTCAGCAGCCAGTAGAGCAACCCGGTTTCCCTTCCGACGCGCAGCGGGTAACCCTGAGCCTACGAACCCGCCCAGCCGGTCACAACACTGCCCGTTGGGGTCGGCCAACCCGGCGGGTGTCGAAGCCGGTGAGCGCTGTCGCGGTGGGCAGCGGCGTGTCACGATTGCCGGGTACGCGGAGGAAGGGAGCGCGGCAGTGGCAACAGCCGGGCGGCGGCGCGGTCGCCGCAACAACGGGCTCGACGCGACGGACTGGCGCGCGATCGAGGACCTCGACCCGCGGGTCTCGGAGGACGTGCTGGATGTGCTGGCCACCCGCGGGATCGCCGCCTTCGTGCAGCCGTCGATGGACGTGGACCCGGTCACCCGCAGCGCCACCGTCCCGAGCCGCCCCACCGACCGGCTCTACGTCGACCGGGGTCGGGTGGCGGCGGCTCGGGACCTGCTCCACCGGCTGCTCAGCGCCGGTCCGGGTCCGCTCGCCGGCGACGCCGGCGACCCGGCCGAGCTCGCAACGCTCCCCGACCCTGACCCTGACCCGGAGCGGGACTCCGGCCCGCGGCCCGCCGAGCCGACCGGCGCTCGCAACGACGTGGACGCCACCTTCGCCGGCATCGTGGCCGGCTTCAACCAGCCGGTCGACCCCACCGCCGCACTCTGGCCCGCCGCCGAGAACCTCTCCGGCCAGCCGACTCCGCAGCCCGGGCAGCGTCCGGACACCCGATGGTCGAGCACCGGGCAACCGGAGGTCGAGCCGCCGGAGCCGGCGTTGCCGGACGGGGAGGTCGCCGAGCCGCCCCGGCACCCGGCCGGGCCGGTGGACGCCCGGTCACTGACCGAACCGTCGCTGCTGGACGCGCTGGACACGTTCGGCGCCGACCTGCCCGACGAGCCGCCCGAGCGGTTCGTCCCGCCGCCCCCGCCCCCGCTGCCGCGGCTGTCCCGGCAGACCGTGCTGGGGGCGCTGGCGATCCTGGTCGGGCTGGTGCTGCTGCTCGGCCGCCCGGACCTGCCGCTGGACCGGACCACCACGATGCTGCTCGGGTTCGCCGCGATCCTGGCCGGCGCGGTCGCGCTGATCCTGCGGCTGCGACCGGGCACCGACCCGGAGGACTCCCATCCCGACGACGGCGCCCAGGTCTGACCCCCGGGCCCGGTCGGGCCGGTCCCGGCGGCCGGGAACCTAACCGCCAGCGAGCGCGGCAGTAATGACGTTGACCGCCCGCGCCACCGCGTCGGGATCAGCAGTGCCGAGCCGATCGCGAAGTGCCGACTGGGGAATCCCGACCACGAACGCAGGAATCAGATGCCCGGCGACCGGACCAGTGAGGGGGACGACCGCGGGATGATGGTCGCCCGGATCGCCACGGAACACGGGCGCGCAGATCACATAGGAACCCGCCTGGTGATACAGATCGTTGGAGAGCACGACCACCTGCGCATCCACGTCGCCTCGCCGCCAGACCTCGCCCCTACGCGGCATCGCCGCGGGTCTCGATCACCGCCGCGTTGGCTGAATGCCAGGCCGCCTCGGCCTCGCTGCCGACTGCGGCCGAGATGGCATCGTCCATCCCCGCGAACAGTCGCCGCCGATTCTCTGCCTCCACCGCCGCTCGGACGTACGCGTTGACCGACTCATCCTGGCCGGACAATGTGGTCATAGTCGAGTAGACCTCTTCCGGCAGGTAGGTCGTAAGTTGCTTCACACCTTGCACTCTACCTTATAATCGGCGGGACGCTGTCAGCCTGGCTTCTCGAGCCAGTCCAGGACGGCGTCGATCGGCTCCCGCCACCGGGCGTCCAGCATCATCGCGTGGCCCATCCCCGGAAACAGCAGCGGTGCGGAACCGTAGCGCCGGGCCGCCTGCGCCAGCGCCGACGGGGACACCACTGCGTCGTCCGGGCTGCCCAGCACCAGCACCGGCGGGCTCCCGACCGGCGGCTCCGGCTCCCGGTGCAGCAGCAGCTGCCACTGGGCCAGCGGCGCCCGGGTCCGACCGACCCGTCGCGCGTACCCGGCTGCTGCCGCCGCCGGCAGCCCCCGGCTGAACAGCTGCCGCCGGCGCAGCCGCAGCCGCCCGCCGAACAGCGCCGGCACGGTACCGAGCGGGTTGCGCAGCAGCGCCCGGCCCAGCGTCGGCAGGCCGCCCAGCACCGGCGCGGCCAGCACCACCGCCCGGGCCGGGTACCGGGCCAGCGCCCGGGCCACCACCAGCGCCCCGGAGCCGTGCCCGACCAGCACCGCCTGCCGGGGCAGGCTGGCGGCCACCTGCACCACGTCATGGGCGTACGCGCGCAGGGTGGTACGCGGGGCCGAGCCGCTCTCCCCCTGCCCGCGCAGGCTCATCGCGTAAGCCCGGAAGCCGCGCTCGGCCGCGTAGTCCAGCCAGTGCTCGGCGTACACCCAGGCTCCGCAGCCGAACCCGGGCACCAGCAGCAGCGGCGGCCGATCCGGGTCGGCGACGGCCGGGCTGGCGGCGAGCACCTCCCGGCGCACCGGCGGCACCGGCGATATCACCTCCCGCTGTTGCCGGAGCTTCAGTCTGCCTCCGCTCACCGTGCCTCCAGCCCGTCCAGGGCGCGCTGCAGGGCGCGCAGGTAGCGGATGTGGTCGACCTCGAACCAGTGCCGGTTCGAGGTCTTGGTCCGGGCGGAGGTCAGCGGCCGGCGACCCTGGCTGCCCAGCCGGGACCAGAACCCGGCGGCCCGATCCGGGTCGACCTGCCGCAGCCGCAGCCACCGCGCGATCGTCACGGTCTGCCAGTGCACCAGCGGGAGCACCCCGGAGTCGGGCTGCAGCAGCCCGGCCACGGCCAGCGTCGGGTGCCCGCTGAACGCGTGCAGCTGCAGGTGCGGCCGCCCGGTCTCGTCCGTGTCCAGCAGCTGCGGATCGAGAAACTCGAACCGCGGCAGGTAGCCGGTGGCCAGCACCACCAGGTCCGGCTCGATGCTCGTCCCGTCGGTCAGCTCCACCCGGTCCGGATGGAACCGGGCCACGTCCGGCACCGGCGTGACCCGGCCGTGCCCGAGGTAGTAGACCAGCTGGCTGTTGACGATCGGATGCGTCTCGTACACCTTGTGGTCCGGCGCCGGCAAGCCGAACCGGGTCAGGTCCCCGACCGCGAGCCGCAGCGTGCGAGCGAACAGCCACTGCCGCAGCCGCAGCGGCAGCCGCAGCGCCGCCACCCGCTCGGTGACCTGGTTCACCGGCCGGCCGAGCAGGTACTTCGGCAGGTACCAGTAGCCACGCCGGCTGGAGTGCCAGCAGGCCGCCGCCCGCTGGGCCGCCTCGACCACGATGTCGCAGCCGGTGTTGCCGGCCCCCACCACCAGCACCTTGCGGCTGCGCAGGGTGGCCGGGTCGGAGAAGCCACTGGCGTGGATCACCTCACCCTGGAACGAGTCCATACCCGGGTACGCGGGCCGCTGCGGCGCCCAGTGATGACCGTTGGCCACCACCACCGCCGCGTACCGGTGGGTGCGCTCGGTCCCTCCGCCGGTGCTGTGGGTGGTGACGTCCCACCGGCCCCCGCCGGCCGGCCGCACCCGCCCCACCTCGGTGCCGAACCAGACGTGCCGTCGCAGGTCGAAGTGGTCGGTGTAGCGCTCCAGATAGGAGAGTACTTGCCGGTGGTGCGGGTAGTCGGGCCACGAGTCCGGCATCGGGAAGTCCGGGATCTGGGTCGACGTGACCGACGAGACCAGGTGCGCGCTGGCGTAGACCGGGCTGCGGTCGTGCCGCCAGTTCCACAGCCCGCCGACCCCAGTCTCCCGCTCGTAGCAGTCGACCCCGAACCCGTGCTCGACCAGGTTCTTGATCGCGAGCAGCCCGCTGGCGCCCGCCCCGATCACGCAGATGTTCTCGCCCCGGTCGTAGAAGTGCCCGTCGCTCACCGGGAGCATCCTTCCCGTCGCGAGCCCACCTGTCCACCCCACCCCGGCCGCTCGGGTACGCGCCGAGCGCTGTCCGGGCGGCCCCCACTACCGTGGAGCGGGATGCGCGCGCTGCCGGCCCTGCCCAAGGCGAACCTGCACCTGCACCTGACCGGGTCGATGCGGCCGGCGACCCTGGCCGAGCTCGCCGCCCGGCACGGGCTGCCGGTGCCGCCGGTGCTCACGGCTGGCACGACGTACGGGTGGGCGGCGTTCCAGGGCCGGTACGATGCGGCGCGCGCCGCGGTGCGTACCGCTGGGGACATCGCCCGGGTGGTGGCCGAGGCGGCCGCCGACAACCTCGCGGATGGTGCCGGCTGGGTGGAGATCCAGGTCGACCCCACCTCGTACGCCGAGCGGCTCGGCGGCCTGGAGCCGGTTGTCGAGGCGGTGCTCACCGGTGCGGCGGGCTGGCCGGTCGGAGTGATCCTGGCCGCCAGCTGGGCCGGGTCACCGGAGGTCGCGGTACGCGTGGCACGGCTGGCCGCGCGTTACGCACCGGATGGTGTGGTCGGGTTCGGGCTCTCCAACGATGAACGCCTGGGCCGGGTCGGCGAGTTCGCCCCGGCGTTCCGGGCCGCCGCCGACGCCGGGTTGGTCACCGCGCCGCACGCCGGTTTCTACGAGGCCGCGTGGCACGTGCGCGACTGCGTCATGGTACTCGGCGCGCAGCGGATCGGGCACGGGCTAACCGCCTTCACCGATCCCGCCACCCGGGAGCTGCTGGCCGGCCGCGGCGTCACGCTGGAGGTGTGCCCGACCGCGTACCCGCCGCTCGGGGTGGTTGCCGACCTGACCGCGATCCCGATCCGGGAGCTGCTGGCGGCCGGGGTACCGGTAGCGCTGGGGACCGACGACCCGCTGCTGTTCGACGCCGGCCTCACCGACCAGTACGCGATCGCCCGCCGGCTCGGCTGCACCGACCGGGAGCTGGCGATGATCGCCCGGCACTCGGTCATCGCGTCGGCGGCGCCCCCGGAGGTCCAGCGTCGGCTGCTGTCCGGTGTCGACACCTGGCTCGGCTCACCACCCGGCGAGAAAGCAGCCTAGGGCGGCGCTGGCCGTCACAGGAGCCCCAGCACGGCGTGGGGTCGGCGTCCAGCGCCAGGGACTCCAGCACCCTCGCCGTCCTGGCCTACCTCAGGTCCAGCTAGCGACCACCTCAGGGCACGCGCAGGTCGGCCACGACCGGGAGGTGGTCGCAGGCGCGGCGGGCGGCCGGGGTGTCGACCACCTGGTACGCGAGCACCTCGAACCGCGGGTCGACGAAGATGGCGTCGATCCGGCGGCGCGGGTCGGTGGACGAGAACGTCGGCGCGGCGGCATCGGCGCCCGGGTCCTGCCGGCCATCGGCGAGCGCCTGCCAGGTCGGCGACCCGGGCTGGTCGTTGAGATCGGCGCCGACCACCACCGGCTCGGGCTGCTCGACCAGGGCCTGCGCCAGCAGCCGCGCCTGCTCCGGCCGCTCCGGCGGCCAGGTCGCGAGGTGGGAGCCGGCGACCACGAAGTCCACCCCGGCCACCGAGCACCGGGCCAGCGCCGCCCCGCGCAGATGCCGGCCGGGGGTGAGCGGGAACCGGAGGCACCAGGTCTGCCGTACCTGCACCCGCAGGTCGGTCAGGATCAGGTTGCCCACCGCCGGCAGCCCACCGACCGCCACCACCAGACCGAACGAGCGGGCCAGCGCGGCACACCGCTGCCGCCACCGGAACCGGCGCGGCGCCTCCTGCAGCAGCAGCACGTCCGGGGCCAGCTCCCGGACCACCTCCGTGAGCGCCGACCGGTCGTCCCGCAGTGAGTGCACGTTGTACGAGACCACCCGCAGGTCCACCCCGCCCGGACCGGACATCAGGACCGCCGCCCACCCCGGGCCAGGTCGGCCGCGCCGACCACACCGGCGGCGGTGCCCAGCAGCGCGGCGCGGATCTCGGCGGCCGGCAGCGCTCCCCGCCGGGCCAGCGCGTCCCGGTAGGCCGTGCGGGTCGGCGCCAGCAGCAGCTCCCCGGCCTCGGCCACGCCGCCGCCGATCACCAGCAGCGCCGGGTCCAGCAGCTGCACCAGGTCCGCCAGCCCGACCCCGAGCCACCGGCCCACCTGGTCGAAGGCGTCCCGGGCGAGCTTGTCACCGGCCCGGGCGGCGGTGGTGACCAGCGGCCCGGTCAGCTGCTCCGGGTCGCCGGCCAGCTCTCGCAGCGCCGCCGCGGCGGCCGGGTCCGCGGCCGCACCCGCCCGGACGAACCGGACCAGCGCGGCACCGCTCGCGTACTGCTCCAGGCAGCCGCGGCGGCCACAGCTACAGGGGTGCCCGTCCGGCACCACCACCTGGTGACCGGGCTCGCCGGCGTACCCGTGGGCGCCGCGCACCAGCCCGCCATCGAGCACGATCCCGCCACCGATCCCGGTCCCGACGGTGACCAGCACCATCGGGTCCGCCACCATCGGGTCCGCGCCGCCGGTGCGCCCGGCCCCGCTCCGATCCCGGTTCGGCTCGCGAGCAGCGCCGAACTGGAACTCGGCCCACGCGGCGGCGTTCGCGTCGTTCTCCACCACCACCGGCAGGTCGACCGCCGCCGCCAGCCGGTCCCGCAGCGGCTCCGCCCGCCAGGCGAGGTGCGGCGCGAAGCTCACGGTGGCGCGGTCGGCATCGACCCAGCCGGCGGCGCCGACGCCGACCGCCGCCACCGGATGTGCCGAGGCCAGCTCCCGGACCATGTCCACGATCACGTCCCGGGTCCGGGTCACGTCGGTGGCCGGGGTGTCCGCCCGGGTGAGCGCCAGCACCCGGCCGTCCGGGTCCACCACCCCGCCGGCCACCTTGGTACCGCCGACGTCGATCCCGACCGCCAGCGCGCCGGCCGGGTCGGTCACTCCGCCGCCTGCGGGTCCGGTTCCGCGGTTGCCGCCGCCCATGGGTCCGGCTCCTCCGGGCCCCTGCCCGGGCTCGCGGTCGGGCCGGGGCCAGCCGAGCCAGCCGGGCCAGCCGGCTTAGCCGGGCCAGCCGGGCCAGCCGGCCACGCGCCGGCTACCCCCCGCAGCACCCGCACCGCCCCCTCGGCCAGGCTCCCCACCCCGGTCGCCAGCCGCTCCGCCACCTCCGGGTCCGGGTCCCGGGCCGCCGAGATCGCCCGGCACACCGGGCACCGGCAGCACGCCGGACTGTCGTTGGCGACGCTGTGCCGCCGGTGCCCGGCCGGCCCGAACATAATGTCGCCGAGCGCGTCGAACCCGGCCGCCGCGGCCCCGCCCCGCTCCCGGGTCGGGGCGCCGATCCGGTCCGCCGCCATCGACAGCGCGGCCAGCCCGGCGGCCACCAGCCGCTCGGCCTCTGCCCGGGCGGAGGCCGGATCGACCGGGTTAGGCCGCTCGGCCCGCTCAGTCCGCTCAGTCCGTTCCAGGTGCTCGTCCAGCTGCATCATCGCTCGCCCCTTACTGCCCGCCTGCCACCACCCGCGCCGTCATTCACTCGCCACCGACTCCACCCGCCGCTTGAGCTCGGTCAGCGCGGTAGCCATGATCATCTTCTCGGCCTTGCGGCGGAACAGGCCGAGCATCGCGATCGAGAGCTCGACCTCCAGCGTATAGGTGACCGCGCAGCTCCCGTCCCCGTTGTCCAGCAGGTCGTAGGAGCCGGTCTGCGCCCGCTGCACGGTCGAGGGCGCCACCAGCCGCCACTCGATCCGGGACAGGTCCTCGGCGTACTCATAGGCCAGCGTGTACTCGTCGCGCAGCGGCCCGGCGTCGAGCACGAACCGGACCTGGCTGGCGTAGCCGTCCTCGTACTGCTCCAGGACCTCGGCCTCCCGCAGCGCGCCGGTCCACTCCGGGTACCGGGCGAAGTCGCAGATCACCGCCGCCACCTGGGCCACCCCGGCGTCGATCACGATCGACCGCGACGATGACTCCGCCATGCTGGGCAGGCTACACCGCCCGGCGTATCCTGCCTGAGGTCACCATGCAGCCGTCCGCAACCACCACTGACCGCACCGCGCCAAACTCGCTGGTGGTCGCGGTGCGGCTCGGGCTGCTCGGGATCGTCGCCGGCCTCACCCTGGCCGCCACCCGGGACCTCGGTTCGCTGCGCTGGATCGGGCCGCTGGCGGCGGTGGCCGGGCTCGCCACGCTCGCCGACCGGCACCAGTGGCTCGGCCCGCTGACCCGGCTGGTCGAGGTGGTCGCGGCCGGTCTGGCCGGTAGTGCGGTGGCCGCTGCGGCCGACGCCGCCGGCACCGTGCCGGCGGGCTACGGCGCGAACGCGGTGCTCCCGTACCTGGTGGTCGCCCCGGTGCTGGCCGGCGGGCGGCGGCGGGCGGCGGAGGCGACCGTCCTGCTGGTGGCCGGGGCCGGGACGCTGGCCGCCGCCGGGGCGCTGACCACCGTGGACGGCGCCCGGCAGCTGACCCAGGCCGGCTACGTGTGGACCTGCCTGCAGTGGCTGCTGCTGGCGACCCTGGCGGCCGCGCTGGCCGGGGCGCTGAGCCGGAGCCTGCTCGCCGCGGTGCCACCGCCGCAGCCGTACGCGGAGGCGACCCGGCTGCTGACCCAGCTGCGCAGCGTGGCCCGGCAGCTTCCGGGGGCCACCCTGGACCCGGGTGGGATCGCCGAGCACCTGCTGGACGAGGTCCGCGCCGAGGTGCCGGTCAACCGGGCCGCGGTGCTGACCGCCAGCGGCGGCGGGCGGCTGGTGGTGCTGGCCCAGTCCGGCGCCGACCGGGTGGACTGGGAGACCGCGCTGGACGCCGACTCGGCGGTCGCCGACGCGTGGGCCAGCCAGCAGCCGCAGACCGAGGCCCGCTCGCAGACCCGCTCCCACGCCGGCTCCGAGGTCTCCTCGCTGGTGCTGCCGCTGGTCTCGGGGGTGCGCACGATCGGGCTGGTGGCGGTCGAGTCCGACACCGCCGCCGCGTACCCGCCGGTGGTGGTGAACCGAGTCCAGGCGCTGGCCGCGCCGGCCGCGCTGCGGCTGGAGGCGGCGCTGCTGTTCGACGAGGTGCGCTCGCTGGCC
>WHTQ01000149.1 GCA_009377645.1 Micromonosporaceae bacterium
CCGGGAGCGTGTCGCCGGTCACCCGGCGGCGGTAGATCGCCGCCCCGATGCTGCCCGCGGTCGCCACCCCGAGCGCGATCCCGAGCTCGTTGCCGGTCTCCGCGGTGCCGGCGGCGGTGCCCGCCCGGGCCGCCGGCACGCTGCCGAGGATCAGGTCGTAGGCGAGCACCAGCACCGGGTTGAGGCCCAGGCTCAGCAACGCGAACCCGACCACCACTGTGGTCAGGCCGGCGCCGGCGCCGGCGCCGGCCTGCGTGATCATCACCGCGCCGGCCACCCCGACCAGCAGCCCCGCGACGATCGCCCAGGTCTGCGAGAGCGCCCGCGCCAGCGCCGGCGCCAGCAGGTTCCCGACCACCCCGGCCGCCATCGCGGGCAGGATCCACAGCCCTGCCTCCAGCGCCGACAGCCCGAGGACGAGCTGCAGGTACTGCATCACCAGGAACTGGATCGCGGCCAGCGCGAACAGGCTCAGGAACTGGGCACCCAGCGACACGCTGAACCGGCGGCGGGCGAACAGGGTCAGGTCCAGCACCGGGTTGGCCAGCCGGCGCTGCCGGCGGACGAACCACCACCCGAGCCCGGCGCCGGCCCCGACCATCAGCAGCGGTATGCCGGCCGAGGCGCCGGAGGCGAGCTCCTTGATCCCGTAGACGGCCGACAGGATCGCCGCCATCAGCAGCACCACGCTGGCCGGATCCACCCCGCGGGCGCCCGGCTCCCGGCTCTCCGGCAGCACCAGCGGGCCGGCGACCAGCAGCACCAGCATGATCGGAACCGCCAGCAGGAAGATCGAGCCCCACCAGAAGTGCTCCAGCATGAGCCCGCCGACCAGCGGCCCCACCGCCCCACCGAGCAGGAAGCTGGTCGACCACACCGCGATCGCGATCCGCCGCTGCTTGTCGTCGCGGAACATGTTGGTGATCAGCGAGAGGGTGGAGGGCAGCAGCGTGGCGCCGGTGACCCCGAGCAGCGCCCGGGCACCGATCAGCAGCTCAGCACTTGTCGCGTAGGCGGCCAGCACCGAGGCGGCACCGAACGCGGCGCTGCCGATCAGCAGCAGCCGGCGCCGGCCGATCCGGTCGCCGAGCGTCCCCATCGTGATCAACAGGCCGGCGACGCCGAACCCGTAGATGTCGACGATCCAGAGCAGCTGGGTGGTGCTGGGCGAGAGCGCCGCGCCGAGCTGCGGCACCGCCAGGTGCAGCACGGTCAGGTCGGCGGCGATCAGCATGGCGGGCAGCGCCAGCACCACCAGCCCCACCCATTCCCGCGGCCCCGCCCGCAGCTGCACGGTCGACAGCTCGTACCTCCCCTCGGTCAGCTCGCCGGATCCGACGATAGCGGCGCGGAACCGGACGCCGACGGTTTCGCGCCAACCAGTGACCATCAGCTCCTCCGGGAATAGCCGACCCTGGCTACATCCGGCCGCCGACCTGCAGCAGGTACTCCTTGCGGTCGAGCGGGTTCCGGTCGGTCCGCGGCCGGGTCGGAACGCTGCCGACCACGGGTTGGTAGCGGTCGAACCCGAGCTCGAGCACGCCCTCGCCGCGGGTCGGCCCCGGTAGCAGCTGCTGCAGCTGGTGCATCCGGGCCGCCGGGAGCTCGCCGTCCAGCGCGTACGAGGAGCCGCGCATGGTCGGGGTACGCGGCACCGCGCCGACCCGCGCCAGCAGCCGCAGCGTCGAGCCGAGCGTGTCCGCCGGGGCCTCGAGGTGAAGGCGGTGGATCGGCTCGTGCACCCTGGTGCCGGCCTGCTTCAGCGCATCCATCAGCACCAGCGGGGTGAGGTGGCGGAAGTCGCCGGCGGAGCTGGACCACTTGCTCCACCCGTACGGGGGCGGCGGCGTGTAACCGGAGTGCGTCATGGTGACCGTGCAGTCGGTGACCTGCCACCCGTAGAGCCCCTGCCGCAGCGTCTGGTGGACGGTCTCCTCGACCGCCTTCACGAACGAGGACGGCAGCGACCCGAGCTCCACATCGAGCCGGAACCGCACCCCGGATCCGGCCGCCGCCCGCTCGATGCGCAGGCCCACCGTGGCGCGGAACGGGTTCTCCCGGTCGCTCATGAGCTCGGCGGCGGCGCCGGTGCCGACCGGCCGCTCGATGCAGAGCGTGGTGGTCTCCTCGAACGACACCTCGACCCCGTACTCATCCGCCAGCGTCGCCTGGATGACCTCCTTCTGCACCTCGCCGTAGAGCGAGACCGAGATCTCCTGGCGGAGATCGTCCTGCCGCAGGTTGATCAGCGGGTCCTGCTCGGCGAGCTGGGTCAGCGCGGCGTGCAGCGCGCCCCGGTCTGCGGCCCGCCGGGGTTTGACGACCGTCTCCAGCGTCGGCGGCGCGAACGGATGCCTTCGGTTCGGCTCGCAAGCGTCGCCGAACTGTCCCAGCGCCGTTTCCGCCTCGCCGACCGAGTCGCCGATCCGGGCCTCGCCGAGACCCCAGAGCTTGCCGATCTGGCCGGCGGCAACCGATCCGCTCGGCGCCGCCGGACCGCGGTCGAAGACCTGGATCGCGGTGACCTTCGCCTCGCCGCGGCCATACCGCAGCCGCTGCCGGGCACGTACGGCTCCCGAGAACATCCGGACGTAGGCGACCTTCTCCCCGGCCGGCCCGCGCTCGATCTTGAAGACGGTGCCGGACACCGGGCCGTCGGCTTCCCCCGATGCCACCGGCAGCAGCTCCCGGATGCCGGCGGTCAGGTGGTCCACGCCGGCGCCGGTGCTGGCGGAGCCACAGTAGACCGGATGCACCACCGCCCGGCTGGTCTGTGCCGCCAGCGCGGCCCGCAGCCTCGGGTAGGTGACGGTCGCCTCGTCATCGACGTACGCGGCCAGCAACGCGTCGTCATGGTCGGCGAGCGCGTCCAGCAGCCGGGCGGTGAAGTCGCGGTCAGCCGGACCGTACGGCTGGAACCCCGCCTTGCGGGTTCCCGGTATGGCAACCGATCCCATCGCGATCACCGCCGGGGTGAGCCTCTCGGAGATGCTCCGCAGCACTGCGTCGTAACCCGCGCCGACGCGGTCGACCTTGTTGACGAACAGGATTGTCGGCACCCGGAGCCGCTGGAGCGTCCGCATCAGGACCCGGGTCTGCGCCTGCACCCCCTCCACCGCGGAGACCACGAGCACGGCGCCGTCCAGCACGCCCAGCACCCGTTCCACCTCGGCGATGAAGTCCGGGTGGCCGGGGGTATCGATCAGGTTGACCGTGAGGTCGCCGATCGCGAACGACACCACCGCGGACTTGATGGTGATGCCGCGCTGCCGCTCCAGCGCCAGCGAGTCGGTCTGGGTGCTACCGTCATCGACGCTGCCGATCTCGTCGATGACCCCGGCGTGGTAGAGCAGCCGCTCGGTCAGCGTGGTCTTACCGGCGTCGACGTGCGCCAGGATCCCCAGGTTCAGCGTGCGCAGCAAGCGTCATGTCCTCCGAATAGACGGCGAGTCCCTTCCTGACAGACATGAACGCCGCGCGCATCTTCGGCTCCCTTCGGCTCGACCGGGGTTCGCTCGGGCATTACAGCAGGCCGTTACCGGCCGGGCAACCGATTATCCGCCACCCGCTCGCCGGCCTCGACCGGCCGCCGGGCTTGCGAAAGTTGGGTCAGGGCACAAGGTCCATGACCACGCTTCCGCTCTCCGGGTCAACGGGCAGTGAGACATGTTCGTGCGTAACCAACCACCTGTTATCTGACCGTTGGAAGCAGTTGGTCACGCGTACCCAGTATCCGACCTCGCGCCCGTTCGTCAGGGTTCCGCTTGCGCGGATGAGCATGTGCGCGGCCGCGACATCTCCGCCGACCACGACATTCAGGTCGTGGATCTCCTGGCCGATCGGGCTCTGCCAGCGGTCGAACCAGTCGGAGAATCGACCCCGGAGCGCAGCCGCTCCGGCGTACCGGAGCGGTGGCACCACGTCGAAGTAGACGATGTCGGGAGAGTAAAGCGACATGAGTCGATCAAGGTCCTTGTTCCAGGCAGCCTCGGATCGACTGTCCAGCAGCCCTCTCACCTCGGACTGGGGCGATGTCATCGGGTCTCCTTTCACGCCGGCTCAGCGACGGACGCCAACCGCACCTCCATCTGCGCGATCAGCGCGTCCAGGGCAGGAAAGCCGGTCATCCTGCGTGAGACTAGGGAGGCGGCGAGGGGCCCCGAATCAGCGAAGTCGCCAGTCCTGGCAGACACGCCGGTCAGTGGGCGGTCAGAGCCGGGGCCGCTGGCTGGCGCCGGCGGGCCCGGGCGGTGTCGAACAGCAGGGCCGCCAGGACCAGCTCGGCGGCGGCCAGGCCGGCCGCGGCCAGCACCGGCAGGTCGGCGTAGGGCGCGGCACCCAGCACCGCGCCGCCGAGCCACAGCACCGGTCCGGTGGCGGCGACGGCACCGGCCACCGCGGCACCGGCCGCGGTCGCCCCCGACCAGAGCACCGCGGCGACCAGCCCGAGCAGGGCACCGGCCGCGACGTGGTAGCCGCCGCGGATCGCCGACTCCGGCCACTCGACGTACGCGGTGCCGAGATGGCCCAGCTCGGCGGCGACCGCCAGCCCCACCGACAGCCACACCAGGGCCGGCAGCCGGTGCACCGGCACCGGCCGGCGGCGCGGATCCGCCGGCCGGCGACGGGGTCCCCGGGCCACCGACCGGCGCTGGACCCGCACCGAGTACGCCGTGGCGGCCCGGCCGCGACCGCGCCGGTTGCTCACTGCACTTCCAGGTTCGCCATCATGCCGCTGTCCGCGTGCTCGAGGTTGTGGCAGTGGAAGACATACCGGCCGCGGTAACCGGCGAACCGGACCGCCACCTGCACCCCGCCCTCCGGAATGAACACGGTGTCCTTCCAGCCGGCATCCTGCGCGGCGGGCGGGCCGCCGTCCCGGCCCACCACCCGGAAGTGGGCCAGGTGCAGGTGGACCGGGTGGCTGGGGTCGGCGGTGAGGTTCCAGATCTCGGTGGTGTCCAGGGCCGGCCGGGCGTCGATGCGGGAGGCGTCGAACGTCTGCAGGTTGATCGTGGGAGGCAGCCCGGTCAGCTCCGGGCCGCTGAAGAAGCTGAAGCTCCGGTCGGCGGGGCCGGTCGCCGGCGGCGGCTCCGGGTCGGGCACCAGCGCCTCCGGAACCCGGGCCTCGTCGGTGACCCGGCGGGCCACGTCGAAGCGCATCACATACCCGGTCGGGCCCTCACCGATGGTGTTGCGGAGCCGGACCTCAGTGCCGGGCGAGTAGGCGGCGAAGTCGACCAGGACGTCGTACCGCTCGCCCGGGGTGATGAGGAAGGTGTCGTGCCGGACCGGGCGCGGCAGCAGCCCCAGGTCACTGCCGATCTGGATGAACCCGGACCCGCCCGGCGGGGGCGGGTCGAGCGCCAGCTGGTACTGCCGGGCGTTGCTGGCGTTGACGATCCGCAGCCGGTAGAGCGCCGCGTCGACCTCGCAGGAGGGCCAGGCCACGCCGTTGACGGAGATCGTGTCGCCGAGCACGCCGCTGTGGTGGAACTCGACCGCCACGCCCGGCTCGTGCAGGGTCGGGTCCGTCGACGGGTAGAACAGCGCGCCGTCCGGGTCGAAGGCCCGGTCGGCGATCATCAGCGGGATCTCGCGGGCGTCCCGGGGCAGCGGCAGTGCGTCCTCGACCTCGTCCCGGATCAGGTAGAACCCGGCCAGGCCGCGGTACTGCTGGGGCCCGCTGAAGTCCATCCGGTGGTCGTGATACCACAGCGTCGTGGCCGGCTGCTCGTTCGGGTACCGGTAGGTCCGGCTGCCGGTGGCGACCCCGGCGACGCTGTGCGCGGCGTGCGCGGCCACCCCGGAGTCGGTGTCCCATCCCCCGCCGGCCGGCAGCACGAAGTCCGACGGGTAGCCGTCGTGGTCGGCCGCGACCACCGCTCCGTGCAGGTGCACCACGGTCGGCGCCGGCAGCTCGTTGTGGTGGGTCATCGCGACCGGCCGGCCGCTGCGGACCTCGATCGTGGGCCCGGGGAACGTCCCCTCGTAACCCCAGATCGCGGTCTCGGCGTCCGGACGGATCCGCTGCCGCGCCTCGACCTGCCGGATCTCGTACCGGTCCACTCCGTCGGTAGTGGACACCGGACGCAGCACCGCGGGGATCGGCAGCGGATCGGTGAACGCCTCGACCGGCGGCCCGGACGACGTGGCGGTCGGGACCGGCCCCGGGCGGCCGGCCGGTGACCGCCCGGTCGTCCGCCGGCTGGAGAGCACGGCCGCCGCGCCGGGCAGAGCCACTCCGAGCGTGCCGGCCAGACCCCACCGCAGGACATCCCGCCGCTCTGCCACCAGACCTCCTCCGGCCGCCGGCTCCCGGGACGCGAACTGTCCACACATTACCGGACCGGGCCCGATCGGTCACGGGTCAGCAGCCCGCCGCGGACCGCCGGGACCGGCCGGACCTCACGCCTTCGCGTACGCCTCCCGGAGCCGGGCTATGTCGATCTTGCTCATCGTGAACATCGCCTCCGCCACCCGGCCCGCCTTGGCCGGGTCCGGATCGGTGAGCAGCTCGGTGAGGATCCGCGGGATGATCTGCCAGGACAGGCCGTACCGGTCCTTCAGCCAGCCGCACTGCCCCTCCTCGCCGCCGTCGGACAGCTGCCGCCACAGCTCGTCCACC